>NZ_CP053439.1:4515000-4835120 GCF_000769405.2 Rhizobium brockwellii | reverse complement strand
AATGCCGCCTTTCAATTCCACCGGGCGGCATCCGCTAAAACGGCCGCCCGATCATTCCCCGCTTTGGCGGGCTGACGGATCCTCATGAGCCGCTCGCCTGCCGGTTCACTCAAAACACTGCCCCTCACGGGACCGGCGCAAAACTCCGTTGCAGGTGCCGCGTTCATGCGGCAACCTTCATCGGCTTTCCGTGCCAGGCTGGCGGTCGATCCTCGTTTTCGGCCGACCAGCCCGAACGCAATATTACTTTAACCTTCTCCCTTGGCCTCGCCTTAAACGTGTGACCAATGAAGGCACAAAACATCCCCGCTCCGTAACAGCCACGTTACGGCTCAAATCCGTCGAGTGCTTGAAAAAACGGAAGCCCAAGGCTCCGTAGCAAAAGGCACAAACTCATCGCCCTGCCGACGTGGCAGTTAAAACCGAGCCTCTGCAGGTGATGTCCGCGCCCTTTGTTGAAAGCCATTTAGGCAGGATCAAACGGCAATATCAACGATGAATTTTACGCAAAATTAACAAGCGGCCATTGACTCCGCCTGCCGTTTTCGGGCGTCACACCAGCGTCAAAAAAGAATCGCAGTTGAATCAAAGAGATTCCCCGTTCGGGCTATTTTGACACGCATTGAAAGAAAAAAAAATAAAATCCTCTTGACTCGCCTGTGGTCCCGGAAGCGTGGGGCAGAGTCGCGCGGCGTGAAAGCATCCTTGCGCAAACAATTGTTTTTAAACAATTTTTCCTGTCATTGCGCTGACACGAAACGGTCGTGAGATTAACCATGCAGGGGCTGATCGGCGGAATCGAAAAAGCCCGGTAAAATTACCGGGCTAATCATAAAGAAGAAGTCGTTAACGGAAGATTACGCGGTCGTGGTGACCGAAAGAGCCTTCACACGAGCGGCCAGACGCGAGACCTTACGCGATGCCGTGTTGGCATGCAGCACGCCCTTGCTGGCAGCGCGGGCAAGCTCGGGCTGAGCAGCCAGGAAAGCTTCCTTCGCCTTGGCGGCGTCACCGGATGCGATGGCCTCTTCGACCTGGCGAACGAAAGTACGAACGCGCGAGCGACGAGCCTTATTGACGTCGGTACGGCGGGCGATCTTGCGGGTCGCTTTTTTCGCCGAAGTTGTATTGGCCATGGATGCCTCTCTCAAGAATTCGAACAAACTCCGCCATTACCGCGGGCCCTGCGGCCACAAAATCCAGCAATGCGGGAGCAATCGCGGAAAACCAAACCGGCTTTCCGAACCGTGGGCGGGCATATAACTCTAAAGCCGGCCCACGTCAACGCGGATTTTCAAGCTTTGCCACCGGCAAGCGCCGAAAAGCATTCAACGGTGCGTAAAAGCCGGTTTGCGTTTCTCGACGAAGGCCGCCATGCCTTCTTTCTGGTCTTCCGTGGCAAAGAGACTGTGAAACAGGCGGCGCTCGAAACGCAAGCCCTCCTCCAGCGTCGTCTCGAATGCGCGACTGACCGCCTCCTTGGCCATCATCACCGAGGGACGTGAAAGCGAAGCGATCTTTTCGGCCGCGGCAAAAGCCTCGTCGAGCAGACGCTCGGGCGCCACCACGCGCGAAACGAGTCCCGACCGTTCGGCTTCCGCCGCATCCATCATGCGGCCGGTCAGGATGAGATCCATCGCCTTCGCCTTGCCGACGGCGCGCGTCAGCCGTTGCGAGCCGCCCATGCCCGGAATGACGCCAAGGGTGATTTCCGGCTGGCCGAACTTCGCCGTCTCCGAGGCGATAATGAAATCGCACATCATGGCGAGCTCACAGCCGCCGCCGAGGGCAAAACCGCCGACCGCAGCGATCACCGGCTTGCGCGCCTTGGCGACTTCATCCCAGCCGCTGATGAAATCACTCTTATAGATATCGGCGAACTCAAGCGGCTGCATCTCCTTGATATCGGCGCCGGCGGCAAAGGCGCGCTCGGAACCGGTCAGCACGATCGCCCCGACCGTCTCGTCGGCGTGGAAAGCGGCATAGGCCTCTTTGAGTTCCTTCAGGACGGTGGAGTTCAGCGCGTTCAGCGCCTGCGGGCGGTTCAGCGTGACGAGGCCGACATTGCCTCGGGTTTCGACGATCAGGGTCTCATAGGCCATGCTGTTCTCCCGGTTTCTCACTCTTACTTCTGGTGGACTCACTTCTGGCAGGTGGCACAATAGAAGGTGGAGCGACCCGCCTGGACGATGCGGGCGACCGTACCGCCGCAGCCGGGCGTGCGGCAAGCCTGACTTTCGCGATCATAGACGGAGAAGGAATGCTGGAAATAACCGAGCGATCCGTCGGTCTGGATATGATCGCGCAGCGACGATCCGCCGGCGGCGATCGCATCGGCGATGACGTCGCGGATCGAGGCGACGAGCAGGTCGAGCTGCGCCTTCGGCCGGCCGCCTGCCGTCACCAGCGTGCCGGCGGCACGGATCGGCGAAAGATGCGCGCGCCACAGTGCCTCGCAGACATATATATTGCCGAGGCCGGCAATGTTCTTCTGGTCAAGCAGCGCGCTCTTCAGCGGCTGCGCCTTGTCGCGGAAACGTTCGGCCAGATAGGCGGCGCCAAGCTCGTTTCCTGTCGGCTCCGGGCCGAGATCGCGGAAGAAGGGATGCGCGGCGAGATCGGCACGCCCCACCATATCCATGAAGCCGAAACGGCGCGGATCGTTGTAGACGACACGGCGCGGGCCGCTCGTGCCCTCCAGATGGAAGACGACGTGATCGTGCTTCTCGTCTTTCGAGCGGGCATGGTGGAATTCGCCCGGCACGCCGGAGGCCGCACCCTCCTCGATGCGAAACGAGCCGGACATGCCGAGATGCGAAATCAACGTATTGCCGTCGTCGAGATCGACCAGCAGATATTTGGCGCGGCGGCCAAGGCCAAGGATGGTGCGGCCGGAAACCCTGTCGGCGAAAGCGTCGGGAAAGGGGAAGCGCAGATCGCCGCGACGCAGCTCCAGCCTGGTGACGCGCGTGCCCTCCATCGCCGGCGTCAGGCCGCGTTTCACCGTTTCGACTTCTGGCAATTCCGGCATCTTAACCCATCTATCTCTAACGTGTTTCAACCGGCGACGATGTGCGCTATAGCGCCAGTGTGCCGCGGAGAATGCGGCCCATAGATAACGTCGCGCGCGGTCTTTCGCTATGGCCGCCGCGTCCGAATCTTCAGGAACGGAGCAGTCTGATGTCAGAAAGCCGCACTTCCGCCGACGGCGGTATGGAGACCTCCTACGGCTTCCGCGAGGTGCCTGATGGCCAGAAGCAGGGCCTGGTCAACCAGGTGTTCCACAAGGTCGCCAAGCGCTACGACATCATGAACGACGTCATGTCGATGGGAATGCACCGCGCCTGGAAAGATGCGATGATCTCGGCGCTGAACCCGCGCAAGGAGCCGGGCTACAAGGTGCTCGACGTTGCCGGCGGCACGGGTGATATCGCCTTCCGCATCGTCGAGGCGTCAGGCAGACAGGCGCATGCCACCGTGCTCGACATCAACGGCTCGATGCTCGGCGTCGGCGCCGAGCGGGCGGAAAAGAAAAAGCTTTCCGGCAATCTCACCTTCGTCGAGGCGAATGCCGAGGAACTGCCTTTCGAGGCGGGCAGCTTCGACGCCTATACGATCGCCTTCGGCATCCGCAACGTGCCGAGGATCGATGCGGCGCTGTCTGAGGCCTATCGCGTGTTGAAGCGCGGCGGACGGCTGCTGGTGCTGGAATTTTCCGAAGTCGATATGCCGCTTCTCGACAAGATCTACGACGCCTGGTCGTTCAATGCCATTCCACAATTCGGCAAGGCAATCACCGGCGAAGCCGAACCCTACCAATATCTGGTGGAATCGATCCGCAAGTTCCCGAACCAGGAGAATTTCGCGGCAATGATCCGCCAGGCCGGTTTTTCGCGCGTCACCTTCACCAATTATACCGGCGGCATTGCCGCACTTCATTCCGGCTGGAAGCTCTGACGCATGACGCCGAAAAATGTAGAGCGGTTTTCGAATAGCGTCGTGCGAGAATCAAGCAGAACATGAGTACTTTCGGCGCATATTTCCGTCTTTGGCGTGTCGGCTGGGTGCTCGTGCGTGAGGGTGTCGTGTCAGCTCTTCCTTCCGAAGGGCTGCCGCCTCCGGTCGCACTCGCCAAATCCTTCGTCACGATTTTCGAGCGAAGCAAGGCGCGGCATCAGAAGCGCAGCGACCGGCTGGCCCAGGCTGTCGAGCGGCTCGGTCCCTCCTATGTGAAGATCGGCCAATTCCTGGCGACGCGGCCGGATGTCGTCGGCGTCGAATTCGCCAACGACCTGTCGCAGCTTCAGGACCGGATGGCCTTCTTTCCCTCGGCAGCCGCCAAGGCCAATATCGAAGGCTCGCTCGGACGGCCGATCGGCGAGCTCTATGCGAGCTTCGGCGATCCGATCGCCGCCGCCTCGATCGCGCAGGTGCATCCGGCCGAGGTCGATAGCGCCGAGGGCCGGAAGAAGGTCGCCGTCAAGATCGTGCGGCCCGGCGTGCGCCAGCGCTTTGCCCATGACATCGAGGCGATGTATCTCGTTGCCCATATGCAGGAGCGTTTCCTGGCGTCCAGCCGGCGGCTGCGGCCGGTCGAGGTGACGAAGACGCTGGAGCAGACGACGAAGGTGGAGATGGATCTTCGCCTGGAGGCGGCAGCCCTTTCCGAGATCGCCGAGAATACCGAAAAGGACCCGGGCTTTCGCGTGCCGAAGGTCGACTGGGAACGCACCGGGCGCGACGTCATCACCATGGAGTGGATCGACGGCACGAGAATGTCCGATGTCGAGGGTCTGCGCGCGGCGGGCCATGATCTCAACCTGCTTGCCGATACGCTGATCCAGTCGTTCCTGCGCCACACGCTGCGCGACGGCTTCTTCCATGCCGATATGCATCCGGGCAATCTCTTCGTCGATGCTGATGGCATGATCGTCGCTGTCGACATGGGCATCGTCGGGCGGCTGGGCAAGAAGGAGCGGCGGTTCCTCGCCGAAATCCTCTATGGCTTCATCACCCGCGACTATATCCGGGTTGCCGAGGTGCATTTCGAGGCCGGCTATGTGCCCGGCCACCACAATGTCGAGAGCTTCGCCCAGGCGATCCGGGCGATCGGCGAGCCGATCCACGGGCAGCCGGCCGAGACGATCTCGATGGGCAAGCTGCTGACGCTGCTGTTCGAAGTGACCGAACTCTTCGACATGGCGACGCGGCCGGAGCTGGTGATGCTGCAGAAGACCATGGTCGTGGTCGAGGGCGTGTCGCGCATGCTCAATCCGCGCTTCAACATGTGGAAGGCATCCGAGCCTGTCGTCGGCGACTGGATCCGCACCAATCTCGGTCCGAAGCGGATAGCCACCGATCTCAAGGACGGGCTGAAAGCGGCGGTCAAGCTCGCCGAAGCCGTGCCGGAAATCGCGGCGAAGACCGAAAAATTCCACCATCAGCTGCTGCATATGAGCGAGCACGGCTTACGTTTCGACGCTGAAACGGCGGAGGCGATCGGCAAGGCCGAAGCGCGGCACAACCGTTCGGCCAAGATTGCGCTGTGGATCATCGCATTGACGCTTGTCTATATTGCCTGGATGCTGAGCTGACCGCCTGCCAAAAACATGCTGTGTTCGGCATTTGGGATATCCCATGTGACGGAGGGCTCGCTTAGTCTCGTCTTCAAAGCATGATGTCGAAAAGTGTGAGCAGTTTTCGACATCATGCTCTGACTCTTTAATTCAGAACGGGATTCAGATTTTAGGCCGATCCGGCCCAAAATCATCCTGTCCTGGGGAGATAGGCACATGAAGCACGAACGCCTTGGCATCGAACTTTCCGGACGACCGCTCGGTTTTGCCGAGATGGTGACGATTGGTGCGGGCAAGGCTAAGATTTCGGCCTCGGCGACAGGCATGGCCCGCATAGCGATCGCCCGCGAGATTGTCGAGGATGCCATTGCCTCCGGCATGCCCGTCTACGGCTCGACGACAGGCGTCGGCGCCATGAAGGATGTGGAGTGGTCGGCCGACGAACTCGACACCTTCAATCTCGGCCTGGTGCGCGCCCATCATTTCGGCACCGGCACCCCCTTTTCCTGCAATATCGTGCGCAATGCCATGGCGATCCGTATCAACACGGCGCTGACCGGCCAGGTCGGCTGCACGCCGGAGCTGATCCAGGCCTATATCAGGATGCTCGAGGCTGATCTCATCCCGGTCGTGCGTCGTACCGGCTCGATCGGCTGTGCGGATATCGGCCTGATGGGACAGATCGGCGCTGTGCTGACCGGCGTCGGCGAAGCAATCTATCGCGGCAACCGCATGCAGGCGGCCGAGGCTTTCCAGGCGGCCGGGCTGGAACCGATGCGGATGGCGCCGCGCGACAGCCTCGCCTCGCTCAGCGTCAATGCGGTGAGCTTTGCCTCAGCGGCGGAAACGACCCGCAACGCCGCAGCCTCGATCCGCGTCCTGCTGGCAACGGCGATGATGGCGGCCGGCGCGCTCGGCGCTTCCCGCGATCCCTGGAAAGCGGTCCGGCATGTCGGAACGGCGCGTGAGGCGCTGATCGGCGCCTGGCTCTGCAATGCCTCCGACGAGTGGAACTGGCCCGTCGCAACGCATGTGCAGGATCCGCTGAGCCTGCGGATGATCGCGCAGGTGTTCGGCGCGGTGATCGAAAACCTCTTATCGACCGGCCACAAGATCCTTGCCGCCACGGGGCGCTCGGACGACAATCCCGTCGTGGTCGAAGGCCGGGTGATGACGTCAGGCGGGTCGCTGCCGCTCGATGTGACGATCCTGCTCGAATCGGCGGCACTCTGCATGGCGCATGCGGCGCGCAACGCCTTCAACCGCTGCGTCATTCTCGGCAACGGCCAGCGGCGCGACCTGCCGGTCAATCTTGTGCCGCCGGGGCGGATTGCCACCGGTTTCGGGCCGATCATCAAACTTGCCGGCGAGATCTTCTCGCGCGTGCTGTCGATGTCCAATCCCGTGTCGGCGCAGTCGCTGGTGGTTGCGGCCGGGCTGGAGGACGAGGCGGCCTTCCTGCCGCTCGTCATCGAGCGCTTCGACCGGCAGATGCGGGCGCTGAAGCGCCTCGCAGCACTCGAGGCGCTGCTGTCGGCCCAGGCGATCGACATTCTCGGCGATGAACCGAAGGGTGTCGCTGCCATGCTCTACGAGGTCGTGCGCAAACATGCGGATTTTTATACGGTCGACCGGCCGCTTTCGGCGGAGGTTGAGGCGATCGAGGAGGAACTTGGTTCGGACGACTTTGTTACGAAGCTGACCGAGCAGGTTCCGATCGCCTCCTTCGACGATTTCTTCGCCCTCGGCTCGCTGGAGCGTATCGAGGAGCGGCTAACCAGCCCCTAGAACAGGATGAGTTTAGGCCCCGTCGGCTCAAAATGTGAATCCTGTCCTAAATAAGAGTTAGAGCATGATGTCGTCCGGAAACCGCTCACACTTTTCGGCATCATGCTCGAGCGGCAGTCTGATTTCAGCTTAGGAAGGAAGCGCCATGGATTTCGATCTCGTTCTGCAGGGCACGGTGGTGCTGCCGGACCGCATTCTCGACGAAGGTTATGTCGCCGTGCGCGACGGCAAAATCGCCGAGGTCGGCCTCGGCGTACCGCCTGCGGGCCGCGAACGGCATTTGCTCGGAAAAGCGCTGATCCTGCCCGGTGCGATCGACGCGCAGGTGCATTCGCTTTCCCAAAAAGACCAGGAGGATTTCCTCTGGTCGACACGATCGGCAGCGGCCGGCGGCGTGACTGCCATTGTCGACATGCCCTATGACGAAGGCAATCTCGTCTGCTCGGCAGCGGCGGTGAAGCGGAAAGTCGATCATGCCGGTCCGCAGGCGCGCGTCGACTTTGCGCTTTACGGCACCGTCGATCCGGAAGAAGGCCCGGCACGGATCCGCGAAATGGTGGAGGCAGGTGTCGCCGCCTTCAAATTCTCGACCTTCGGCACCGATCCCAAGCGCTTTCCGCGCATTCCGCCGGCCCTGCTCGATGCCTGCTTTGCGGAGATCGCGCCGACAGGACTGACGGCGGGCGTGCACAATGAAGACGACGAGGCGGTGCGCACCTATATGGAGCAAGTGAAGGCAAGCGGCATCACCGATTGGCGGGCGCACGGCCTGTCGCGGCCGCCGATCACCGAACTGCTGGCGATGCACACGATCTTCGAGACCGGTGCTCATACCGGTTGCCCGGCGCATGTAGTGCACTGCTCGCTCGGGCGCGGCTACGATATCGCGCGCGCCTATCGCCGCGATGGCTTTGCGGCGACGGTGGAATGCTGCATCCACTACCTGACGCTCGACGAGGAAAACGACGTGAAGCGGCTCGGCGGCAAGGCGAAGATCAATCCGCCGGTGCGGCCGCGCGCCGAGGTGGAGAGGCTCTGGCGGAAGGTGGCGGAGGGCGATGTCTGGCTGGTCTCGACCGATCACGTCAGCTGGTCGGAAAACCGCAAGACCAATCCCGACATGCTCGCCAACGCCTCCGGCGTTCCCGGTCTCGAAGTGATGGTGCCGCTTTTCGTCAAAGGTGCCATCGAACGCGGCATTCCGCTGACCTGGGCAGCCAGGCTGATGGCGGAGAACCCGGCGAAGCATTTCCGACTCGACCATATCAAGGGGGCGCTGACCCCGGGCAAGGATGCCGATATCGTCGTGCTCGAGCCGCGCGACAGCGTCTATGATGCATCGGCAAGCGGCAACAACGTCATCGGCTGGAGCCCCTATAATGGCATCCGCCTGCCCTGGACCGTCTCGGCCACCTATCTGCGCGGTGAAAAGATCGCCGAGGGCGCGAAGGTGCTGGCCGAGCCCGGCACCGGCCGGTTCGTGCGGCCGCTGCCGCGCCAGGTCATTGCGGGAGCTGAAGCATGAGCCGCAATCTTCCCGTCAATGCCGGCCGGATCGCTGGAGATATCGAGGCGCTGGCCGGGATTACCGAGCCGGGGCATCCCTGGACGCGGCGAGCCTTCTCGCCGCTATTTCTCGAGGGCCGGGCCTATATCGAAGCGCGGATGAAGGCGGCGGGACTGGAAACGCGGATCGATGCCGCCGGCAATCTGGTCGGCCGGCGGACAGGCCGGAAGCCTTGGCTCGGCACGATCATGGTCGGCTCGCATTCCGACACGGTGCCGGACGGCGGCCGCTTCGACGGCATTGCCGGGGTAATCGCGGCGCTGGAGGTGGCGCGCGCGCTACGCGATCAGGATATCGAACTCGATCACGATCTCGAAATCGTCGATTTCCTTGCCGAGGAGGTGAGCATCTTCGGCGTGTCCTGCATCGGCAGCCGCGGCATGACCGGCCAACTGCCGGCGGCCTGGCTTTCGCGCGTCAGCGACGGGCGCGACCTGGCCGAGGGCATCGCGCAGATTGGTGGCCGACCCGATGTGCTGATGCGGCAGAACAGGCCCGATATAGCAGGCTTTCTGGAGCTTCATATCGAACAAGGGCCGGTGCTCGAAGCCGAAAAGGAGGATATCGGCGTCGTCACCGCAATCTCGGGCATCACCCGGATCGAGATCACCGTCGAAGGGCGGGCCGACCATGCCGGCACGACGCCGATGGACCGGCGGGCGGATGCGTTGGTGGCGGCATCGCAGCTGGTGCTCGACATCCGCAACGCCGCCGCCGAACTTGCCAAAACGCCGGGCCATTTTGCAGCGACGGTCGGCGAATTCAGGATCGAGCCGAATGCCGCCAATGTCGTGCCGTCGAAGGTGGTGCTGCTGATCGATGGCCGTGCCGAAATCCGTGCCGACATGGAGGCATTCTGCCGCTGGCTCGACGGCCATGTCGAAAAGCTGGCGGGGGCCTATGGCGTGACGATCAAGACGCCGAACCGGGTTTCCGACAATCAGCCGACGCCTGCTGATGCCGGGCTGCTGTCGACCTTGGAGGCTGCCTGCGAGCGGGTCGGCGCGAAACACCGGCGCATGGCCTCCGGCGCCGGGCACGACACGGCCTGGATCGCCAAGATGGCGCCGGCGGCGATGATTTTCGTGCCCTGCCGGGAAGGCCGCAGCCATTCGGCCGACGAGTGGGCTGAGAACGACGATATCGCGCTCGGCGCCGCCGTTCTTTTCGAAGCGGTGCGCGAAATGGACAAGAGCTTGAATCAGGAGAAGGCGAATGGGACGCATACTCGTTGAGAAGGACGTGGAAGCTGCCGTCAGGGGCGGCTCCGTCTATGCCGCCGGCGGCGGCGGCTGGGCCGATCACGGACGGATGCTTGGGCTAGCCGCCGTCAATGTCGGCAAGCCCGAGCTGGTCTCGATCGACGAGCTGAAGGACGAGGATTGGATTGCGACTGCGGCCGCGATCGGCGCGCCGGCCTCCACCACCCCCTGGGAAATGCAGGGCATCGACTATGTGAAATCAGTGCAACTGTTGCAGGAGGCGCTGGGCGAAAAGCTTTCCGGGCTGATCATCGGCCAGAACGGCAAATCCTCAACGCTGAACGGCTGGCTGCCCTCGGCGATCCTCGGCACCAAGGTGGTCGACGCGGTCGGCGATATCCGCGCGCATCCCACAGGCGACATGGGCTCGATCGGCATGGCCGGATCGCCCGAGCAGATGATCCAGACCGCCGTCGGCGGCAATCGCTCCGAGAATCGTTATATCGAACTGGTGGTGAAGGGGGCGACGGCGAAGATCTCACCGGTGCTGCGGGCTGCCGCCGATCAATCCGGCGGCTTCATCGCCAGTTGCCGCAATCCGCTCCGAGCCTCCTATGTCCGCAGCCATGCAGCACTCGGCGGCATCTCGATGGCGCTTGCGCTCGGCGAGGCAATCATCGCGGCGGAGAAGCGCGGCGGATCTGCTGTCATCGACGCGATCTGCAAGACGACGGGCGGACATATCCTTGCCGAGGGCATCATTACCCGCAAGGACGTCGTCTACACCAAGGAAGCCTTCGACATCGGCACGATCACCGTCGGCTCGGGCGGAACATCGGTGACGCTGCATGTGATGAACGAATATATGGCGGTGGACGACGCGGATGGCGGGCGGCTAGCGACCTTTCCCGCCGTCATCACCACGCTTTCACCGGAGGGTGAGCCGCTCAGCGTCGGCCAGCTCAAGGAGGGCATGCATGTCTTCATCCTGCATGTGCCGATGGATATCATTCCGCTGTCGGCAAGCGTGCTCGATCCGACCGTCTATCCCGTCGTCGAAAAGGCGATGGGGATCGAGATCGCACGCTATGCACTGGCGACGAAGGCCTGAACCATGGCGCGCGATCCCGGTCTCGAAGAACTGATGCGTGAGGAACTCGGCGATCGGCCGGGCCTTGCCGAAAAATCCATGTTCGGCGGCTGGGCCTTCATGCTGAACGGCAATCTTCTCTGCTGCGCGCGCCATGACGGCATGCTGATCCGTCTCGGCAAGGGCAATGACGGCTGGGCGCTGGCACTGCCGGGCGTGATCCAGATGCTGTCGGGCGAGCGGGTGATGCATGGCTGGGTGCGAGGTGGTGCCGAGGTTTACGGCGACGATGCCCTGAGACGACGTTTGCTCGATGCGGCGCTCGCCTATGTGGAATCGCTGCCCAGCAAATAACGAACGATGCCATTCCCCCTTCTCCCCAGCGGGGAGAAGGGAAAGCAGAGAGCAAAACGAGGAACCCACGATGCCGAAGGCCAATCCACGTCATCCGAAATTTCCGATTCCGGGCGGGCCGGAACTGCGGGCCAAGGGCTGGCGGCAGGAGGCGCTGCTGCGGCTGCTCGAAAACGTGCTCTCCGTCGGCGAAGATCCCGACAATCTGATCGTCTATGCTGCTCTCGGCAAGGCGGCCCGCAACTGGGCGGCGCACGGGGGCATCGTCAAGGCGCTGACCGAGATGGAGGAGGACCAGACGCTACTCATCCAGTCCGGCAAGCCGATCGGGCTCGTTCGAACGCATGCCAAGGCGCCGCTGGTCATCATGGCGAACTGCAATATCGTCGGGCAATGGGCAAAGGCCGAAGTGTTCTACGAGCTGCAGCGCAAGGGACTGATCTGCTGGGGCGGGCTGACGGCCGGCGCCTGGCAATATATCGGCAGCCAGGGCGTCATCCAGGGTACCTACGAGATCTTCATGCGCATTGCCGAGCGGCGCTTCGGCGGCGATCTCCTCGGCCGGTTCGTGCTGACGGCCGGCCTCGGCGGCATGGGCGGGGCGCAGCCACTCGCCGGCCGCATGGCAGGCGCTGCGATCCTCTGCATCGACATCGATCCGGAGCGCGCCCGCAAGCGCCAGCAGATTGGTTACCTCCAGGAAATCGCGCCCGATCTCGACACCGCCCTTCAGATGATCGATGCGGCGGTGAAGGACAAGCGGGCGCTTTCCGTCGGCCTCGTCGGCAATGCGGCGGAGGTCTATCCCGAGATCGCCCGGCGCGGCATCGTGCCCGACATCGTCACTGACCAGACCTCGGCGCATGACCTCGTCTACGGTTACGTGCCGAAGGGCATGAGCCTCGAGCAGGTCAAGGGCCTGCGCGACGACGGCCAGGGGCAATTGATGGCGGCAAGCCGGGCCTCGATCGTCGACCATGTGACGGCGATGCTGGAATTCCAGAAGCGTGGCTCGGAAGTCTTCGACAACGGCAATCTGATCCGCACGCAGGCCAAAGAGGGCGGTATCGCCAATGCCTTCGACATTCCGATCTTCACCGAAGCCTATCTCCGGCCGCTGTTTGCGCGGGCGATCGGCCCCTTCCGCTGGATGGCTCTGTCAGGCGAGGAGAGCGATATCGCCCGGATCGACGATCTGCTGCTCGAAATGTTCCCTGACAACAAGATCATCACCAACTGGATCCGGCTGGCGCGCGAGCATGTGCCCTTCGAAGGGCTGCCGGCGCGCATCGCCTGGCTCGGCCATGGCGAACGCACGGCACTCGCAAGGCGCGTCAACACGCTGGTGGCAAGCCGCGAACTGAAAGGTCCGGTTGCCTTCTCCCGTGACCATCTCGACGCCGGCGCCATGGCGCATCCGAATATCATGACCGAGGGGATGAAGGACGGCTCCGATGCGATCGCCGACTGGCCGCTGATCGATGCGATGATGCTCTGCTCGTCGATGGCCGATCTGGTCGTCGTCCATTCCGGCGGCGGCGGCTATGCCGGCTACATGACCAGCTGTGGTGTCACCGTCGTCGCCGACGGCACGGATGCCGCCGACGAACGGCTCGACCATGCGCTGACCAACGATACGGCGCTTGGCGTCATGCGCTACGCCGACGCCGGTTACGAGGAGGCGCTGGACGAGGTGGCGAAGAAGGACGTGCCCTATATCCGGCTTGGTTGATCAAAATTTGCTGTATATCCTCGTCACATCTCATCGGGAGCCGTGGCATGGAAACAACGAAGATCTTCTGGTCGGGGCGCTCTCAAGCCGTCCTGCTGCCCAAGGAATTCCGTTTCGACGGCGACAGCGTCGCCATTCGACGGCAGGGGCGTGCGATCATTCTTGAGCCGATTTCCGATGATTGGGACTGGCTTGTCGACGTGGCCGGTCCGGTCGATCCCGATTTTGCAACAGCGGTGGAAGAACAGCCTGCTGGGCAGGAGTGATCCAGACATCCAAAAATGCGCAGCAGTTTTGGGACCGCGACAGCCATCAGATAAAAGATAAGCGTGCGGCTTAGATCCAATTCGATGCGCCACACTTTGGCTTCGCCACCTCAGGCGATCAGATTGGAGACTTCGATGAGATTGCCGTCGGGGTCCCTGAAATAGATCGAGCGCAGACGTCCGGTCGCACCGGTGCGTTCAACCGGACCCTCTTCGATCGCAACACCTAAGGCCTCCAGATGGGCGATGACATCGGCAATCGGCGTTTCGGCGATGAAGCAGAGGTCGCCGGAGCCGGGTGTGGGATGTCTCGCCTTGGGATCGAATTCGTGGCCGGCCTGGTGCAGGTTGATCTTCTGCCCGCCGAATTTCAACGCCTTGCGGCCCTCTGCAAAGGTTTCGACCGACATGCCGAGGATGCGGGAATAGAAATCGCAGCTGATGGCGATATCGGCGACGGTCAGCACGAGATGATCGAGACGGTCTATGCGGATCATGCTTTTCTCCTCGCGAGCTGCTGGGCAAGACAGGCCGAAGCGAAGGCCAGCGCCAGCATGGCAAGCGTGAAGATAACGACCGCGACCCAGCCTTCAACCGCGAAGAACCAGCCGCCCGCCGAACCCATGAGGCTGGAGCCGACATAATAGGCGAGCATATAGAGCGACGAGGCGTGGCCCTTAGTGCCATGTGCGAGCTTGCCGACAAGGCCACTGGCGATGGAATGGCTCATGAAGAAGCCGGTCGTCAGCACGATGATGCCGAGGATGATGGTCGGGAGAGAGGCAAAGAGCGTCAGCGCGCTGCCGGCGGCGGTGAGTACCAGACCGAAGAGAAGCACGGAAAAGTGCCCGATCCGGTCTCCCAGCAGGCCGCCGATCGAAGAGGCGCCGATGCCGAAGAGATAGACGGTGAAGATCAGCCCGAGTTCGGTCTGGTTGAGGTCGTAGGGCGGCGCCACAAGGCGGAAACCGGCATAATTGTAGATCGTCACGAAGGAGCCCATCGCCAGGAAGGCGATGGCGAAGATGAAGGGCAACGCCGGATTGCTGAGATGGCCGAACCAAGCCTTGAGATGAAAGTGCGGATCGAAGCCCGGCCGGCGGACGAAATTGCGTGATGGCGGCAGGAGGGCGATGAAGCCGATTGCGGCGGCAAGGCCGATGGCGCCGATGAGAAAAAGCGCCGGACGCCAGGTGAGATATTCGGCGAAGATGCCGGTCAACACGCGTCCGGACATGCCGCCGAAGGCCGTGCCGCCGACATAGAGGCCCATGGTGGCGCCAAGGCCGCGCGGATCGATTTCCTCGGCGAGATAGGCCATGGCGACGGCCGGCACGCCGCCGAGAACGAGGCCCTGCAGGGCGCGGATGACGAGCAGCAGGTGCCAATTCGGGGCAAAGGCGGTGGCGATGGTCAACAATGCCGCCCCGACCAGCGATATCGACATCAGGCTGCGACGGCCAAGGCCTTCCGAGACGGCGGCGGCGCAGACGATGGCGACCGCCAGGAAACCGGTGGAGAGCGACAGGGATAGAGAGCTTTCGGCCGGACTGACGGAGAATTGCTGCGAGAAGATCGGCAGCAGCGGCTGGACGCAATAGAGCAGCGAGAAGGTGGAGAAGCCGGACAGGAAGAGCGCCAGGCTGGCGCGGCGATAGGCGCCGGTGCCACGGGTCAGGTAGTGTTTTTGCCCTGGGATCGTGGTTGTCTCGGCGGTCTTCACGGCATGCACTGACGTCGGCATATTTTCATCCTTCCAACCTCCGATCTAGTCAACGCCGCTCCATTTGTCCAATATATGACACTGGCGATTTCGATAGGTTTTGGAGATGGCGATGGAGCTGCGGCATTTGAGATATTTTCTCGCGGTGGCGGAAGAAGGCAATTTCACCCGTGCCGCCGGCAAGCTCGGCATCGGGCAGCCGCCGCTCAGCCAGCAGATCCGCGACCTGGAAAGGGAAGTGGGCGCGGCGCTGTTTCACCGCGTGCCGCATGGGGCCGAATTGACGGCAGCGGGCGCGGCCTTCCTCGGCGAGGCAAAGGCTTCGCTGGCGGCTGCGGAAAAGGCAAAACTTGCGGCGCAAAGCGCCAATCGCGGCGAGACCGGCCGGCTGTCGCTCGGCTTCACCGCCTCCTCCGCCTTCAACCCCGTGGTCAGCACGTCGATCCGCCGGTTTCGCGCGCGCTGGCCGGAGGTGCAACTATCGCTGACGGAAATGAATACGCTGGCGCTGATGCAGAAGCTGGAACGTGGAGAACTCGACGCCACCTTCATGCGCCCCAGCCTCGACGATCCCACGGGCATAAGACTGCGGCGGCTGCCGGATGAGCCGATGGTGATCGCCCTACCCGCCAGCCATCCCTTGGCACGGCGCAGTAGCGTGCCGCTTGCGGCGCTGGCGGAAGAACCCTTCATCCTCTTTCCGCGGCTCGTGGGCTTGAGCCTCTACGACGATGTCGTGCTTGCCTGCCGCAAGGCCGGATTCGAGCTGACCGTGGCACAGGAGGCACCGCAGATTTCCTCGGTCGTCAATCTGGTGGCGGCCGATCTCGGCGTCTCGATCGTGCCGGCTTCAATTTCGCAGATCAAGCTCGAAGGTGTGGCCTACCGGCCGATCGAGGGGCCGCCGGCCGTCGCGCGCCTGGCGCTGGCAATCCTGAAAACACATCGCTCGCCGGTCACCGAGAACCTGATCAGCTTGCTGAACTGATGAATTAGCCCACCGGATCCCAATAGGGCGGATCACCAAAACTCTTCTTCAGGTGGTCGGCGATGGCACGGAGCTTGGCGGAGGGATTTCGGCCTTCGGGATGGGCCATATAGATGAATTCGGCCTCCGGCCTGTGGCCGACATCGATTTCGGCAAGCCGGCCCTCGCGGATGGCCGGGCCGGCGATGAAGGCAGGCAGCAGCGCGATGCCGAGCCCGGCAATCGCGGCGTCGCGGAGCATGTCACCATTGTTGATGCCGAGCGCCAGTTTCGCGCGGACGACGATCGCCCCGTCGGGCGTCTGGAAGCGCCAGTCGGCAACGCCTCGATTGGTGTAGAAGATGCCGCGATGGCTGTTGAGATCAGCCAGCGACGACGGAATTCCCTGGCGCGCGAGATAATCCGGCGACGCGCAGAGAAGACGGCGGCTGCGCGTGAGTTTCCAGGCGACCAGCCGGCTATCGGCGATCGGGCCGTTGCGGATAATGGCATCGTAGCCGTCCGAGGCGGCATCGACGCGCCGGTCATCGATGTCGAGGGTCAATTCGATCTCGGGATGTTCGGCAAGAAACGGATAAAGCGCCGGACCGAGATGCATGCGGCCGAAGGTGACGGGGGCGGCGATGCGGATCGGGCCGGACAGCGTTCCGCGCCGCTCCGCCATATCGGCAGCGGCTTCCTCGATCTCGCGCACGATGCGCGCGGCACGCTCGAGGAAGACCGTGCCATCCTCCGTCAAAGTGAGCTTGCGGGTCGTTCGATGCAGCAGCATGCCGCCCAGCGACTTTTCCAATTCCGCCAGCCTTTCGCTGACGACGGATTTGGACAGCCGCAGCCGCCGGGCCGCCTCGCTGACCGAGCCCGCCTCAACCACGGCGACGAAAGCCGCAATACCTTCGATCCTGATCATTGTTCGGCTTTTCCGAATTCGAGTTCCCCGATCTGAAGACTAATCCGAACGAATGGAAAATGCCATCTTCCACTCATCGAAAGGGACGGCAGGGGCCGCCTCACCTTAAACGCAGGAGATGGAACCATGAACCGCTTGAACAACAGGGTCGCGATCGTCACCGGCGCAAGCTCCGGCATCGGCCGCGCCACGGCAAAGCTCTTTGCCGCCGAAGGCGCCAAGGTCGTCGTCGGCGCCCGCCGCCAGAGCGAACTCGACAGTCTCGTCGCCGAGATCAAGGCAGAGGGCGGCGACGCCATCGCCATTGCCGGCGACGTGCGCTCGGAAGATTATCACAAGGCGCTGGTCGCGGCCGCCGTGACGAATTACGGCAAGCTCGACATCGCCTTCAACAATGCCGGCACGCTCGGCGAAGCCGGTCCGAGCACCGCCGTTTCGGAAGCAGGCTTCAGCGAGGCGCTGGCGATCAATCTGACGGCCTCCTTCCTCGCCGCCAAGCACCAGATCGGGGCGATGGTGGAAAGTGGCGGCGGCTCGGTGATCTTCACCTCGACCTTCGTCGGCTACAGCTTCGCCTTTCCGGGTGTTGCCGCCTATGCCGCAAGCAAATCCGGGCTGATCGGCCTGACGCAGGCGCTTGCCGCCGAATTCGGCCAGCAGGGCGTGCGCGTCAATGCCATCCTGCCGGGTGCTGTCGATACCGACATGTATCGGGACATGAACGACACGCCTGAGAAGCAGGCCTTCGTCACCAATCTGCATGCGCTGAAGCGTGTCGCGACGCCCGAAGAACTCGCCCGCTCGGTTCTCTATCTCGCCTCCGACGATGCGAGCTTCGTCACCGGCACGGCCTCGCTGGTCGACGGTGGCGCTTCGATCACCCGCACCTGAAATGGCGCGGCACGATTATCCGCTGCGGGTTGATCATCCTTCAACGCGCCGGCTTATCGCGCCGCTTTTTTCAGAGCATTCTCCCATCGAACAACAACGGGTCGCGGCCTAGCATTCGATCAAAGGAACGTCATCATGTCACGCCTGCAGAACAAGACAGCCCTCATCACCGGCGGCACCAGCGGCATCGGTCTCGAAACCGCCCGCCAGTTCATCGCCGAGGGCGCCCGCGTCGTCGTTACCGGCAGCAGCGCGGCAAGCGTCGAGGCGGCCCGGGCCGAACTTGGCGGCAAAGCCACCGTCATCCAGGCCGATGCCGGCAATGCGGCCGGCCAGAAGGCCGTCGCCGATAGCGTGAGAGAGGCTTTCGGCACGCTCGACATCCTTTTCGTCAACGCCGGGGTCGCCGAATTCGGGCCGCTGGAACAGTGGAGCGAAGCCGCCTTCGACAAGTCGATTGATATCAACGTCAAAGGACCGTTCTTCCTGATTCAGTCACTGTTGCCGATTTTTTCGAAGCAGGCCGCGATCGTGCTCAACACCTCGATCAACGCCCATATCGGCATGCCGAACTCCAGCGTCTATTCGCTGACGAAGGGCGCGCTGCTGACGCTTGCCAAGACCCTGTCGGGCGAACTCATCGGCCGCGGCATCCGCGTCAACGCCGTCAGCCCGGGCCCGATCGCCACGCCGCTTTACAGCAAGCTCGGCGCTTCGGAAGCCCAATCGAAGGCGATGACCGAGCAGATCCAGGCTCAGATCCCGGTCGGACGCTTCGGAAATCCCAGCGAAGTCGCCAAGACGATCGTCTTTCTCGCCTCCGATGAGGCCGCCTATATCGTCGGCAGCGAACTCATCATCGACGGCGGGATGAGTAACCTCTGAACCCACGAGCGCGGCGGAGACCAGCTGCCGCGCTGCTTGCCGGCTTCGGCATGGCGTCGGCGCGATTGCATGTTCTCCGCCAAAGGCTTAGGGTCGAGGGCGGTCAGAAAAGGCAACGGGTAGAAGGCCATGGCTCTCAGCGGCAAACGCATCCTCCTCATCATCTCGGGCGGCATCGCGGCCTATAAGAGCCTGGATCTGATCCGCCGGCTGCGCGAGCGCGGCGCGAGCGTGCGCCCTGTGATGACCAAAGGCGCCCAGGAATTCGTCACGCCGCTTGCCGTCGGTGCACTCGCGGCGGACCATGTCTATCTCGATCTGTTTTCGCGCCAGGACGAACAGGATATCGGCCATATCCGCCTGGCGCGCGACTGCGACCTCGTGCTGATCGCTCCTGCCACCGCAGATCTGATGGCGAAGATGGCGAACGGGCTTGCCGACGATCTCGCCTCGACCGTGCTTCTGGCGACGAACAGGCCGGTGCTTGCCGCACCGGCGATGAACCCCGCCATGTGGGCGCATCCGGCGACCCGGCGGAATGCCGCGATGCTCCGAGCCGACGGCATCCGCTTCATCGGGCCGATGGCCGGCGAGATGGCGGAAAGCCGGGAGGCCGGGCTTGGCCGGATGGCGGAACCGCTGGAGATCGTCACTGCTGCCGAAACCATGCTCGACGATGGAGAAAAGCCGCTGAGGGGACGCAAGGCGATCGTGACGTCAGGACCGACGCATGAGCCGATCGATCCGGTGCGCTATATCGCCAACCGCTCCTCCGGCCGGCAGGGGCATGCGATTGCCGCAGCCCTGGCGAAGCTCGGGGCGGAGGTGACGCTGGTATCGGGGCCGGTGACGATCGCCGACCCTGTCGGCGTCAATGTCGTCCATGTCGAGCGGGCGGAGGAAATGCGTGATGCCGTGCTTGCGGCGCTGCCGGCCGACATCGCCGTGATGGTCGCAGCCGTGGCGGACTGGCGCGTCGCCTCGGCGGCCGACCAGAAGCTGAAGAAACATCCCGGCGAATCCATTCCGACGCTGGCGCTGACCGAGAATCCGGACATCCTGAAAACCGTCGGCCATCATACGATGCGGCCGAAGCTGGTGATCGGCTTTGCCGCCGAGACGCAGGACGTCGAAAGCAATGCGAAGGCGAAACTCGAAAGGAAAGGCGCCGACATGATCGTCGCCAATGACGTTTCTCCCGCGACCGGCATCATGGGGGGCAGCCGCAACAGCGTCAAACTCATTCGCCGCGACGGCGTCGAGCAATGGCCTGACCTGGCGAAGGAAGAGGTGGCGGAACGGCTGGCAGCGCTGATCGCCAAGCAGTTCAGCTAAAGCCGAGGGATCAGGCTGGAACGACGACGCGCTGCGGTTTGACGGCCGCCCGTTTGCCCGGTCGAAAATCCGCGACGTCGATTCCTCCCACGCCGACCGTGACGGCGCTGCCGTTCGGGATCTCCGCCCAGGCATCGCCATCGTCGTTCAGCGGCTCCGACACAAGACAATAGCCCTTGCCGACCGGCGAGGCATAAAGCGTCGGCGCCTTGCGATCGGTCGCATAGCGGATGGCATAAAGCGCCTTGCCGTCGGAGAAGGCAGCGGTAAAGCGCAGCAGCACCGAGCCGATGGTGTTTTCCGCGAGGTCCTCGATGAAGCCGATCATTTCCGCCATCGCAGCGACCGGCGCCTCGCGCAGACCGAACTGCAGCGCCAGCAGGAACATCAGCTCGGAATCGGTCGTGCCGCCGCGGGCATTGAACAACTCGTCGTCGAGCATCGCCTCCATCGGCCGGCGCAGGCGCTCGAAGCCGGAGATCTGGCCGTTATGCATGAAGGACCAGATGCCATGGGTGAAGGGGTGGCAGTTGTCGCGGCGCGTGCCGCCGCCTGTGGCAGCGCGGACATGGGCGAGGAAGAGGGGCGAACGGATCTGCCGCGCCAGGCTCTTCAGATTGCAATCCGACCAGGCGGGTAGGATATCGCGGTAGCGGCCGGGCTCTGGCCGATCACCATACCAGGCAATGCCGAAGCCATCGCCATTCGTCGCGGTCTTGGCGCGGGTGGCGCAATGCGACTGCTCGATCAGGGAATGGGCGGGCGAGGATACCAACTCCTCGAGATAGAGGGGGTCTCCGCGATAGGCTGCCCAGCGACACATGGCTCTTTGCTCCGGAACCCGCCGCATCGGCGGGAAATGCTGAAACGCAACTGAATTGTCGAATGTCGTCGCTAATAACAGCTTAACGCCCGGCCGGTTTGCAAGTGAAACATGACGATTTCTTGACGCCTGACCTCTTCAAATTCGGCGAAACGCTGTGTTCTTTTGTGAACACTGCGTTGTCTGCCCCGCAGACTTCGCGCCCGGCAGCCGGGCGGCTATAGTCGCCGCCAAGTTGAACCTCTAGGAGGACGCCATGTCGATCCGCCCCGTCAAGCACGAAAGTACTGCCACACCGACCATGGAAGGCGCCGGCGTCAAGCTGCACCGCGTCTTCGGCTTCGGCGATCCCGCGATGACCGATCCCTTCCTGATGATGGATGATTTCCGCAACAACAATCCGGCGGAATATATCCGCGGTTTTCCCTGGCATCCGCATCGCGGCATCGAGACGATCACCTATGTGCTCGCCGGCACCGTCGAGCACGGCGACAGCTTGGGCAATAGCGGCCTGCTCGGCGCCGGCGACATCCAGTGGATGACAGCCGGCAGCGGCATCATGCACCAGGAAATGCCGAAGGGCGATTTTGCCGGCCGTATGCACGGCTTCCAGCTCTGGGCGAACCTGCCCTCCTCGCTGAAGATGACGGCGCCGCGCTACCAGGACGTCAAATCCACCGATATTCCTGTCGTCGTCGATGATGACGGCACGGCGGTGCGGGTGATCTGCGGCGATTTCTGGGGCAAGGCCGGTCCGGTCGATGGCGTCGCCGCCGAGCCGATCTATCTCGACGTTTCGGTGCCGCCCGGCCGGAAGAAGCGCCTGCCGGTCGATACCTACCGCAATGCCTTCGCCTATATCTTCGCCGGCTCCGGCACCTTCCGCGATGCATCGAAACCCTTCGGCGTGCGCGTCGAGAAGGAAGTCGACGGCGAGGAATTGAATATCCGCGACATGTCCGGCAACCGCACGCTCGTGGTCTTCGACAGCGGCGACGAAGTGACGGTGCAGGCAGGCGACCAGGGCATCCGTTTCCTGCTTGTCTCCGGCAAGCCGATCGAGGAGCCGGTTGCCTGGCACGGCCCGATCGTGATGAATTCGCGCGAGGAAATCATGCAGGCGATGCGCGAACTGCAGAACGGCACCTTCATCAAAGCTGCGCACTGAACGCATTTCTCTCTTGCATCTGCGAAGAATCGGCCTAACTTTAAGTCATCAGCAACAGAACGAAAGGAAGGTGATCCAATGTCTAATGAGATTTCGGACCTCGTAACGGGCATGGAAGAGGTGATGAAGGCGAGGCAGCCCTCGCTCTAATCCCCACCTTCCTAGGGCTGCATAGACAGTCCAGGCCAGTTTGAGGCCAAACTCATGGAAAGGGTCGCTGAGGCGGCCCTTTTTTATTGTCTTGATGTCTTTATTGTCTTGATGTCAGGCGTTGACGAAAGATCGAAATCCCATTACGCATAAAGTCATCAGATGACTTTATGCGTAATGGGATGCGAGCGCTCAGCAAGACCAATCTCGCCGATGAGGCGATCGAGGCGATCCGCGGCGACATTCTCGGCAAACGCTGGGCGGTCGGCGAGAAATTGCCGAATGAAGCCTCGCTGTCGGCCATGCTGTCCGTCAGCCGGGGCACGGTGCGCGAGGCGGTGCGCGTTCTCGCCTCCCAGGGTTATCTCGAAACAAGGCAGGGTTCGGGAACCTATGTCCGCGCCACCAGCGATGCCGGCCGGCCGCTGACGATGGCGCGGCGCGCCAGCCTGCGCGACCAGTTCGAGGCGCGCCTGGCGCTCGACGTCGAGGCAGCCCGGCTGACGGCGATCCGCAAGACGCCGGAAACGGTTGCCGGGCTTCGCAGGCTGCTTGCCGAGCGCGGCAATTACGACGGCGGCAACCAGGCCGCCTTCATCGAACGCGACCTTGCCTTTCACAAGGCCATCATCGCCGCTTCGGGCAACCGGGCGATGATCGAGATCTACGATTTCTTCTCGGCGTCGATCGCCGACACCATTGCCGCGACGCTCGGCAAGGACATTCCGGAGCCAGATATGCAGGCGCATGCCGATATCGTCGACGCCATCGAAACCGGCGATCCCGACAAGGCGGATGCGGCGGTGCGCCGCTTCATGGCGCCCGTTCTTGCCGCGCTCGACCGGATGATCCTGTCATGAACACGCCGTCCAACAATGCCGCCAGCACGCTGGAGGCGGCCGACGAACTGCTTGTAGACGCCGAGGCCGGCAGCCTTCCGCCGCCGCAGGCAACGCCGGTGCGGGGAGTTGCGGATCGTTTTCTGCTGGGTGCAAGCCTGGTGCTGATCGCCTTCAACCTGCGCCCGGTCTTCTCCAGCGCCTCGGCGCTGCTGCCGGAAATCCGCTCGGAGCTCGGCCTCAGTGCGCTTGGCGCCAGCCTGCTGACGACGCTGCCGGTTGTCTGCCTCGGCGCCTTCTCGCCGCTTGCGCCTCGTCTTGCCCAGCGCTTCGGCACCGAACGCACGCTGCTCGGCGTTCTCCTGCTTCTGGCCCTCGGCACCGCATTGCGCGGGCTTTCTTCCGTGCCGCTGCTCTTCATCGGCACTGCCCTTGCGGGCGCCTGCATCGCCGTCGGCAACGTGCTGCTGCCGGGGCTGGTGAAGCGGGATTTCGCCGGGCGCGCGGCGCTGATGACCGGCTTCTATACGATGGCGCTCTGCGCCGGGGCGGCAAGTGCCGCCGGGCTGACGCTGCCGATCGAGCATGGGCTCGGCGGCTCTCTCGAGGGCGCCCTCGCCGTCTGGGCGCTGCCGGCGCTCGCCGTCAGCCTGCTCTGGCTGCCTGAGGTTCTTCGCAGCGGCAGCCAGGCAAGACGAAACGGCTTCCACGTCAAAGGCCTCTGGCGCGACCGGCTCGCTTGGCAGGTGACGCTGTTCATGGGGCTGCAATCGGCACTTGCCTATTGCGTCTTCGGCTGGCTGGTTCCGATCTTGCGCGAACGCGGGCTCGACGGCGTCACATCAGGGGCGATCGTTTCCCTGTCGGTGATGGTGCAGGCGGCATCCTGCCTGATCGTGCCGCATATCGCCGTGCGCGGACGGGACCAGCGGCTGATCAATGCGAGCCTCTGCGGCGTCGCCGTCATTGCCCTGCTCGGCCTGCTCTTCGCGCCGCTTTCGACGGTCTGGCTGTGGGCGGTGCTGCAGGGCATCGGCCAGGGGGGACTGATCGCGGCGGCTATGACGACGATCGTACTGCGCTCGCGCGATCCCGATGTCGCCGCCCATCTTTCCGGCATGGCGCAATGTGTCGGTTACCTGCTCGCCGCCATCGGCCCGCTCATCGTCGGCCTCATCCGCGGCTGGACCGGAAGTTTTTCCTGGTGCGCGGCCCTCTTCGTCGCGCTCGGGCTGGGCGCGGCGATCAACGGCTGGAAGGCCGGCCGGGCGGTGGAGATCAATGTCCATGCGGTCGAAAAAGACGGCTGAGCCGTTCGCTCACCTATCCATCACCATCTCTTGATGCCGGTCGTCGGCCGCGGATGCTACGCTATCTCAGCCTCTCATCCCGACCGCCGGAGGAGATATCTTGCGCATACGAACCCTGTTTCTGCTCGCTACGATTATGGCGTCGCTGGCACCTGCCCTTTCCCATGCGCAGGAAAGCGATCCACCGAGGGCGAATGTCCAGAGCGGCGCACGCGACGGCGTGCTGAAGCTTCTGCCGGCCGATTCCGTCACCGAGCACGCCTCGACGATCGGCGGCCGGAAGATTGCCTATACCGCGACTGCCGGCACGCTGGATCTTTTCGGCCAGGACGGGGCGCAGACCGGCGCGATCTTCTACACCGCCTATGTCGCAAGGGATAGCGGGGCGAACCGGCCTCTGACCTTTGCGTTCAACGGCGGGCCGGGTGCTGCTTCCGCCTTCCTGCATCTCGGGCTGGTCGGGCCGAAGGTGCTCGATTTCGGGCCGGACGGACGCGACGGCGCCAATGCGAAACTCGTCGACAACCCACAGAGCTGGCTCGATTTCACCGACCTCGTGCTGATCGATCCGATCGGCACCGGCTGGAGCCGGACGGCGAAGGCCGACGACGCCTCCAATTATTATAACGTCAGTGCCGATGCTGAGAGCATCGCCAAGGCGATCGCGCTCTATGTCGCGCATAACAACCGCTCCAACTCGCCGAAATATCTTCTCGGCGAAAGTTATGGCGGCTTCCGCGCCGCCAAGGTCGCCTCGGCGCTGCAGGAAAGCCAGGGCATCATCGTCGCCGGCGCTGTCATGCTCTCACCGCTGCTCGAGGGCCAGCTGATGTTCAATGCCGATCAGTTCCCGCTCGGCGCCGCGCTGGAGCTGCCGTCGCTCGCCGCCGCCGAACTCGACCGGCACAAGGCCTTTGACGAAGAGAAGCAGAAGGCGGCCGAGAGCTTCGCGCTCGGGGACTATCTGACGACGCTGGCCGGGCCGCCGCCGACGGGTGCCGACGCCGCCGCCTTCTATGGAAGGATCGCCGCATTGACCGGCATTCCCGAGGATATCGTCACCCGCAACCGCGGCTTCCTCGGCAGTTCCTTCGTCAAACATTCGGACGCGGGCAGCGGCGAGGTGATGAGCTCATACGACGCCTCCTTTGCAGCACCCGATCCCTATCCGGAATCGGATTACGACCGCGGCGACGACGCAATCCTCGACGGCTTCACCCGCGCCTATGGCGGCGCCTTTGCCGACTACGCCCGCAACGAGCTCGGCTTCAAGACCGAGATGACCTATTCGCTGCTCGACGGCGATATCAGCCGACGCTGGGAATGGGGCGGCGGGCGCGGCGGCGGATCGCGATTCCAGGCCAGCGCCACCGACGACGTCAGGCAGTTGCTCGCCTCGAACCCGGCATTCCATCTGCTGATCGCGCATGGCTACAGCGATCTGGTGACGCCTTACAGCGTCAGCCGCTACGTCGTCGACCACCTGCCGCCCTCGCTCGCCGGCGGCCGCGTCGGGCTAAAGCTTTATCGCGGCGGCCATATGTTCTATACGAAAGCCGATCAGCGGGCCGCCTTCACGGCGGATGCGAAGGCGTTTTACGCCACACACCCGGCCGCTCAGCCGGCGGACTGAGGAATCGCCGATGCATATCACTGGGGGATGCCATTGCGGCGCGATCCGCTATCAGGCGGAGATCGATCCGGAGCGGATCTCGATCTGCCATTGCACCGATTGCCAGCGGTTGACGGGCTCGGCCTATCGCGTCACCGCACCGGCGCGACCGGGAAGTTTCACACTCCTATCAGGCGAGCCGAGAGGCTATGCAAAATATGGCGACAGCGGCGGTCTCAGCCGTCAGTTTTTCTGCCCGAATTGCGGATCGCCGCTCTACCGCACGGACGGCGAAGGCGGCGCGATCGGCATCCGCGTCGGCGGCATCGACCAGCGGCGGGAACTGACGCCGAAAAAGCAGATATGGTGCCGCTCGGCTTTGCCCGGGGTGGAGAATATCGAAACGCTGCCACGCTTCGAGGGCGAGGATTAGGCTGACGCCGGCTTAACATCCCGCCTTTATTCCGGCAGAGGCATGTCCGGCCAACTATCGGTGACGCCGGCCTGTACCGGACGCTCCAGATAGGTGGAAAGCGCAATATAGCTGCGGCTGCCGGTGACACCGGGAACGGCGTGGATCTGCGCCAGAAAAGCCTCCAAGGCCTGCGGGCTGGCGGTGCGGACCTTGAAGAGAACGCTGGCGTCGCCGGCGACCGAATGCATCTCCTCGACCTCGGGAAACTGCAGGACCTGCATCAGCCGCTCGCTCTTGCCCCAGCCCGCCGCCTCCACATGCACGAAGGCAAGCAGCGGCTTGCCGAGCGCTGCGCCATCCAGCGCGGCATGCACGCCCTTGATGGCGCCGGATTGTCTCAGGCGGCGCACACGCTCATGCACGGCCGGCGCCGAGAGGCCGACCGCTTCGCCAAGCCTGGCATAACTCTGGCTGCTGTCGGCGGCGAGGGCGGCTAATATTCTTCGGTCGAATGCATCGATGACCGGCTGCTGTGGGCGCCTTTGCCGAAGATCCTCTGTATTTTTCGCCATTCCGCAAAATCCCCTTTCTGCCGAAGAATAATCGCCGATACTGCCATTATTCAATAGAATATTCGGAAGAGGAGTGTTTCATGGAGATGATCGCGCACAATCCAGCAAACGGGATCTATGCGGCCAGCCCTGATTACATCCATGCACTGGAGGTCAGGCATCCGTCCCGGCTGCTCTTCGTCAGCGGTACGATGGGACTCGATCCAGATGGAATGGCGGCGACCGATCTGGAAGGACAGCTGGCACTCATCTGGTCCAATCTGCGGGCCATCCTCACGTCCGCCGATATGACGGTGGACAATATCGTGCGGCTGACGAGCTATCTCAGCGACGGCGCCTTTGTGGAAGCGAACCAGAATGCCCGCCTTCGGGCGCTTGGCGGCCGCGCCGTGCCGACCACGGCCATCATCGTCGAAACGCTGCGCGATGACTGGCTGGTCGAGATCGAGATCATCGCCGCCGGCTGACGGCAGATCGGCCGCCGCGCCGCAGGGGCGCGATAACCATGCTATTCAGGCCGCTTTTGCAATCCCTTAGCGGATAATTGCCTCGGTATCACGCCGCCTTGGCGGCGTGATATTCCTTGATGGCGACCATCTTGATCGCCGGATGGCGCTCGGACTCGTAACGCAGCGAGAAACCATCCTGGGCGAGGAAGACCGGATCGCCGTCGAGATCGCGGGCGATATCGCCGCGCTTGACGGTGAGGAATTTTTCCAGATCGGCCGGCTGATCGGCCGAGATCCAGCGGCAGACGGAGAAACGCGACATTTCGAAGGAGACCGGCAGGCCGTATTCGGCCATCAGCCGCTCCTTCAAGACGTCGAGCTGCAGGGCGCCGACGACGCCGACGATCGCCGGCGAGCCGTCTTCCGGCGAAAACAGCTGGACGACGCCTTCTTCGGCCATCTGCTGCAGGGCTTCCTTGAGCTTCTTCGCCTTCATCGCGTCTTCCAGGCGCACGCGCCGCAGGATCTCCGGCGAGAAGTTCGGCACGCCTTGGAAGACCAGCGATTCACCTTCGGTCAGCGTATCGCCGATCCGGAGCGTCCCGTGGTTGGGAATGCCGACGACGTCGCCGGCATAGGCGGTGTCGGCGAGCTGGCGCTGCGAGGCGAAGAAGAATTGCGGCGCCGTCAGGCCGAGCTGCTTGCCGGTGCGGGCAAGCCTTGCCTTCATGCCGCGCTCGAGCTTGCCGGAGCAGATGCGGGCAAAGGCGATGCGGTCGCGGTGGTTGGGATCCATGTTGGCCTGGATCTTGAAGACGAACGCCGTCATCTTGTCGTCGGTCGCGTGCACGATCCTGGTATCGGCGACCTGGTCACGCGGCGGCGGCGCAAAATCGCCGAGCGCGTTGATGAGGTCGCGAACGCCGTAATTGCGTAGCGCCGAGCCGAAAAAGACAGGCGTCATATGGCCCTCCAGGAAGGATTCGCGGTTGAACGGACGGCAGGCCTCGATCGCCAGCTCCGTCTCCTCGACGAAGACTTGGCGCTCGTTTTCCGGCAGCCTGCCGGCCACGCTTTGCGGGCCGTTGACCGGCGTTCCCTCGATTTCGGTATCCGAACCGCGCACCGTGTTGGCGGCGATATTGTAGGAACCGCAGAAGGTCTTGGAACGGCCGATCGGCCAGGTGATCGGCGCGGTATCCAGCGCCAGCTTCTCTTCCACCTCGTCGAGGATCTCGAAGGGATCGCGGCTTTCGCGATCCATCTTGTTGATGAAGGTGATGATCGGGATATCGCGCATGCGGCAGACTTCGAAGAGCTTCAGCGTGCGCGGCTCGATGCCCTTGGCGGCATCGATGACCATGACGGCGGCGTCGACGGCGGTCAGCGTGCGATAGGTGTCGTCGGCGAAATCCTCGTGACCCGGCGTGTCGAGGATGTTGAAGACATTGTCGTTATATTCGAAGGTCATCACCGAGGTGACGACGGAGATGCCGCGTTCGCGCTCGATCTTCATCCAGTCGGAGCGCGTCTGCATGCGATCCTTCTTCGCCTTGACTTCGCCGGCAAGCTGAATGGCGCCGCCGAACAGCAGCAGCTTTTCGGTGAGCGTCGTCTTACCCGCGTCCGGGTGGGCGATAATAGCGAATGTGCGGCGGCGGGAGACCGCCTCGGCGAGACTTTCGGCCATGCTTGTGAATCCTGTGGAATTGCCGCGTATCTAGCGATTAAAGCCCGGCATTGCAATTGACCTCGGGCCTTCCGGCGCAAAGTAATGGGCCATGACCATTCATCACGATACGCGCCCGACGCTGAACCTCATCCGCTTAGCCAATGGCGAAGGCCTCGACCTACCCGCCTATGAAAGCAAGGGAGCGGCCGGCATGGACCTGCGCGCTGCCGTCGACGAGACAGCACCGCTGACGCTTCTGCCCGGCAAACGGGCGCTGGTGCCGACCGGCTTCATCTTCGAGATCCCCGAAGGTTTCGAGGGACAAGTGCGGCCGCGCTCCGGCCTGGCCTTCAAAAACGGCATCACCTGCCTGAATTCGCCGGGCACCGTCGACAGCGACTATCGCGGTGAAGTGAAGGTGCTGCTCGCCAATCTCGGCGACGAAGCCTTCGTCATTTCGCGCGGCATGCGCATCGCCCAGATGGTGATCGCGCCGGTGACCCAGGCGCGGGTGGCGGAGATCACCGCGGCAAGCGAAACGATGCGCGGCGCAGGCGGCTTCGGCTCCACCGGCGTCTGATGGCAGAGCGCCTCGACAGCGCTGGCCTGACCTTCCGGCAGGACTATTTCGGCGACCCCGCCGGCTGGGCGGCACTGGTCTGCCTGCTCAAGGATATTTTCGGCATCGATATCGGACCGCTGCAACAACTCGGCGGACCCGACCCCACCAGCATGCCGTTCGGCTGGTTTGATGCCGAAGGTGGGCTTACGGCCAATATTTCGGCCTTTGCACTGCCCTTCGTCCTCAATGGCAGGATCGTCCATGCCGCCGGGCTGCAATCGGGTGCTGTCCGGCCACCATGGCGCGGCCGCGGGCTCTATCGCGACGTGACGGTAAAAGCGCTCGACTGGTGCGAGCAGCAAGATTTTGAAGCCGTCATCCTCTATACCGACAAGCCGTCGCTCTACGAGCCCTATGGTTTCCACGCGATACCGCTGCACCGATACGAGGGAGCAGCACCCGCCCCTTCAGCTTCCGCCGCACCGGCCCGGCCGCTTTTGCCGACAAACGCGGATGACCTTGCCTTGCTGCAATCGCTGCTGAAGGCAAGAAGCCCGGTTTCGACGTCGCTGGCGGTCACGGACAATGCAGCGATGTTTCTGATCAACACCCAACTCGATCCCGATGTCCGCATCAGCTTCCTGGAAGACAAACAGGCGGTGATTGCCTGGAAGATCGATGAGGCGGGCCGCTTCAGCCTTCTCGACGTCGTGGCGGCGGAGATGCCCTCGCTTGCCGCGATCCTTGGCGGACTGGAGATCGTGCCCGCCTCCGTCGAGGTGCTGTTCCGTCCCGACAAGCTCAGCTGGGAGGGTGTTCCACATCAGTTGGAAAGCGGCACGAGGCTGATGCTGCGCGGGCTCAGCGATGCCACCCCGGATTTTCCGGCGATGTTGTCGCCGATGGCGGAATTCTAGACCCCCCTATTTCCGGCGGGAAAGCGGCGGCAGGCGGCGCTTGACGGGCGAGGCTTTGATCATCGCGGTGTTGGTCTCCGCCCTTTCGGCAACCCGGTCGAGGATGCCGTCGAGGTCGGCCATGGAGCGGATGACCAGGCGGGCGATGAAGCAATCATCACCCGTCACCTTGTCGCATTCGATGATTTCGGGAATTTCCTGGATGATCCGCTCGACGATGTGCAGCTGTCCCGGCAGCGGACGCACGCGCACGATGGCCTGCAGAGGATAACCGACGGCGGCGGGATCGAGGTCGATGGTGAAGGCCTTGATAACGCCGCGCTCCTCCAGCCGGCGCAGGCGCTCGGCGGCACTCGGCGAGGACAGGCCGACCTGCTGGGCCAGTTCCTTCAGCGAGATCCGCGCATTGCCGGCCAGCGCCTCCAGAATGGCCTGATCGATTTCGTCGAGCGATTGCACATCATTAGCCACAGCGAGACATTCTCCTCTTATGATTAGGCCGTACCCATCATCTTCCTTCTTATCCTTATATAAAATCGCCTCTGGACGCAATATTCTTATGTCACCGAAATGGAGGCAATCATGGGCAGCGACATCAAAAGAGGCACGGCGGAAATGACGGCAGCGATGCTGATCTCGGGGACGATCGGCTGGTTCGTCGTCATGTCGGGCCAACCCGTCAGCGGCGTGGTCTTCTGGCGCTGCGTGTTCGGCGCGCTCACTTTGCTCGTCATCTGCGGCGCTCTCGGTCTGCTGCGGCCCGGCATCATCACGCTGCGCGCCTTCGGCATCGCCATTTTCGGCGGCATCGCCATCGTCTTGAACTGGCTGCTGCTGTTTGCCTCCTATTCGCATGCGACGATCTCGATCGCGACCACTGTCTATAACACCCAGCCTTTCATGCTGCTCGTGCTCGGCGCGCTCTTCCTCGGCGAGAAGATCACCGCCACCAAGCTGTTCTGGCTGACACTCGCCTTCGCCGGCATGATTGCCATCGTCGAGGCAAAACCGGAGACAGGCGGGGCGACATCTGACGGATACGGCCTCGGCATCCTGATGGCGCTCGGTGCGGCCTTCTTCTATGCGCTCGCAGCCCTTGCCGCGAAATGGCTGAAAGGCACGCCGCCGCATCTGATCGCGCTCATCCAGGTCGCAACCGGCATGCTGATGCTGGCGCCGATGACGGACTTTTCGCATCCGCCCGGCGATGTCAGGTCCTGGGCGATCCTGGTGACCGTCGGCGTCGTCCATACCGGACTGATGTATGTGCTGCTCTACGGCGCGATCCAGAGGCTGCCGACGCATCTCACAGGCGCCCTGTCGTTCATCTATCCGATCGCGGCAATCCTCGTCGACCGGCTGGCCTTCGGCCACGCACTGCAGCCGATGCAGATCGCCGGCGCGGCGATCATTCTCCTTGCCGCCGCCGGCATGAATCTCGGCTGGACGCCGCGCTGGCTGCGGCCGCGGGCGCTGGAGAGCTAAGAACCGGGCATGACGGACATGCCCGGTCTGCCGATGTTATTTCTGCGGGCGCGTCGTTTCGAACAGGAACCAGGTGCGGCGCTCGCCCTCGTCGATCCAGTTCTCGATCAGGCTGGCGGTTGCGACGTCATTATGCTCGTCGCAAAGGCCATGCACCTCGCGCAGCAGCGAAACGAGCTGAACGTTATCCTCGCGCAGTTCCGACAACATGTCCTCGGGCGTGACGAAATCCGCGTCATTGTCCAAAAGGCGCTGCTGACGAGCGATCTGGCCGATGGAGCGCAGCGTCGTGCCGCCGATCTTGCGGGCACGCTCGGCAATGTCGTCGGTCATCGCGAAGATCTGCTCCGCCTGTTCGTCGAGCAGCAGATGATAATCGCGAAAATGCGGGCCGGACATGTGCCAATGGAAATTCTTGGTCTTCACATAAAGCGTAAAGACATCGGCGAGCAGCGCGGTCAGCGCCGCCGAAATATCGGTAGTGGCGTTGGTCGACAGGCTGGACGGCGTCTTGAGTGGCGAAAGCCTGCGGGTTTCGGCTGGCGTATGGGACATTTAATCTCTCCTTGGTGATGAAAATCTCTAGCGCCACCGGCCGGGAAAACGCGGCGGGCCGCGCTGATCGCGCATTTGCACAAAGAGAAATAGCAAGGCCGGGTCGCTTTCCAAGTGGATCATGGTCTAGCAGACCTATTCCTTGTGGTTATGGACCGATCAGCGCCAAAGCATTGATGAGGAAGCGGCGCTTGCCTATAGATGGGCGGTGGAACCCCTGAGGGTTAAGAAGATGAGCCTTGCCGCCTTGCTGACCTATGCCGGAGCGCTGTTCATCGCCGCGGCCATTCCGGGACCCGGGATTACCGCGATCGTCGCACGGGCGCTCGGCTCGAATTTCCGCGAGACCTTCTTCATGGGTCTCGGCCTGGTGCTCGGCGACATGACCTATCTCACGTCGGTCATTCTCGGCCTTGCCTTCGTGGCGCAGACCTTTACCGAGGTGTTCATCGCCATCAAGATCGCCGGCGTCCTCTATCTCGGTTACATCGCCTGGAAACTCTGGACGGCGGGGCTGTTGCCGCAGGATATCGCGGCGCGGAAATCCACCAATATCGGCCTATCCTTCCTCTCCGGCCTGCTGGTGACGCTCGGCAATCCGAAGACGATGCTCTTCTATGTCGCCCTGGTGCCGACGCTGATCGATATCGGCAATATCGGCCTGCGAGACTATGCGCTCCTGCTCACCACCACCTTCGTGGTGCTGATCGTCGTGCTCGTGCCCTATATGCTGCTTGCCTCGCGGGCCCGCACGATGCTGAAGCAGCCGCGGGCCTTGCAGGCGCTGAACCGGGTTGCATCAGGCATCCTCGCCGGCACGGCCGCCTTCATCGCCACGCGGGCGGCCTGAAATAAACATTCGGCAAGAAACGGTTTTCAAAGGTTTTTTTCTCTCTTGATCGCTCCTCCAGGTCGAACGCGGTCTGGCCTAGACGGGCCTTTGACCCTATTCTCCCCCTCGATTTCAGGAGCAGGATTTCAAAGGGAGAGCACCCATGTCGCACAAGCCCGGCCGCGGCCGCATCTATTCCTCGATCACCGAGACCATCGGCGACACGCCGCTCGTGCGCTTCGACAAGCTGGCGCGGGAAAAAGGCGTCGTGGCGAACCTGATCGGCAAGCTCGAATTCTTCAACCCGATCGCCTCCGTGAAGGACCGCATCGGCGTCGCGATGATCGAAGGCCTCGAGGCGCAAGGCAAGATCACCCCCGGCAAGACGGTGCTGATCGAGCCGACCTCCGGCAACACAGGCATCGCGCTCGCCTTTGCCGCCGCCGCCAAAGGTTATCGGCTGATCCTCACCATGCCGGAGACGATGTCGGTCGAGCGCCGCAAGATGCTGGCGCTGCTCGGCGCCGAGCTGGTGCTGACCGAGGGACCAAAGGGCATGAAGGGCGCCATCGCCAAGGCGGAGGAACTGGCGTCCTCCCTTCCCGATGCCGTCATTCCGCAGCAGTTCGAAAATCCTGATAATCCGGAGATCCACCGCAAGACGACGGCCGAGGAAATCTGGAACGATACCGACGGCACGGTCGACATGGTCGTCTCCGGCATCGGCACCGGCGGCACGATCACCGGTGTCGGACAGGTGCTGAAGAGCCGCAAGCCCGAGATCAAGATCATCGCCGTCGAACCGGCCGATTCGCCGATCCTCTCCGGCGGCAATCCCGGCCCGCACAAGATCCAGGGCATCGGCGCCGGCTTCGCGCCGAAGATCCTCGATACCGGCATCTATGACGAGGTCGTCACCGTGACCAATGACGAGGCCTTCGAACAGGCGCGCCTGGTCGCCAGGCTCGAAGGCGTGCCAGTCGGCATCTCCTCGGGTGCGGCGCTGACGGCGGCAATCAAGGTCGGCATCCGTCCCGAGAACGCCGGCAAAAACATCGTCATCATCATCCCCTCCTTCGCCGAGCGTTACCTGTCGACGGCGCTGTTTGAAGGGCTTGGGAGCTGAGGCAGGGCTTTGACCGGGGGTCCCGGACGTTCATCTTCGCAGAGTCTAGGGGCGCTTTGGCGCGCCTATTTGCTACGCCACAGCCGTCAGTCTGTATCGCCGGCGATGCGGTAGGTGACCGCTTCTGTCATGCGGCCTTGGAGACGGATGGCTTATTGTCACGTCGTGCATCGAGCAAAACCACATCCGTATTATCCTCCAAACCAAGCCTGTTGAGGATGGCCTTCACCCTCACCAGCTCGGACGCGGTGAAGTAGATGATAGCCTTGATTGCATACCTCGCATCGCTCGCCGCTTGGCAAATCTCGGCCTGCTCATCCGCGTTTTGGCCTCCCCGATCATGGAGGGGTCCACCGGAGGGTTCTCGATGAAATCGTCCCGGGCCGCCTATATGGACTGCGTGCCAGCTACAGGGTTCTTTTCCCAATACGTCGGCAGATAGGACAGGAACAGTTCGTCCAATGCACGGCAGCGATATTTGAACCATTTTCGGGAGCGCTTTCCCCGGAAACCTTTCCAGCAATGCTGTTCCCAAAGCAATTTCTCAATCCTCAGCAAGGTAATCCAAAGGTATAGCAGGCCGTGGGCAAGTGTCGCCCTCGACGCCTCACCTACGTCTCCGAGCATCGCGAGCGGTCGAGAGTTTCCAGCAAAATCTTCTGGATGAGCGGCAACAATGTGAGCAACAAAATTCACATGAACGAAGTTGGAAAGCCACTGATACATATCCTTTCTGACTTCGTTCGGCGTCTGATCGATTGGGATGGAAAGCGGATCGTCGTCTTCCAGCAGCGAAACGGCAGCCCTAATTTTCGATGGAGATAGATGGCTTCTCCAGTGTTTGTAGCTCTCGTTAGGGTCTTCAAAGGACTTTATGAATTCTCGATACGTCGCTTCACTTGCCAAGACCATAATCAGCAAGTCCGCAGTCTCGATCACTCCTCTGAAGGCTGCTCGGGCCTGCCATTCGAATCCATGAAGAACCAGTAGACGAAAGGCCTGCATGGATTGGGCTAGGTTGGAGGCCAAAACATAGAAAACGGCATTAGGAGATGGCTGGACTGGTAATTGGGCTTCTGGCCATATCACTCGGCTTCGATGATGTGCATTCTTCAGCCCAAAGTGTGACAGGTCGCAGACCTGCAACAGCGCCAAATCATATAGGAGGCACAGGGGCTGTAGCGCTTGTTCAGCGGAATCATAGACGGTTTTACGATCCTGCCATATCGCTCCGAGGAAACCCGATATCTCATCTTCAATTGATTTTGCACTCTCGTCTGGGGATTCTCGTTGGCTCCTTTGTAAATCAGGGTGACTGGCTGCCGTGGCTTCGCATGCCGCTTTGAGCAGTTCATATTCCTCGGGTTCCACACTGAATCTCCGCATACAAATTATCTCGCCGCGAAACGACCGGTGACGGCGACCCACATCCATAAATTCTGAACGCTCAAATTGATAGATCGGCGACCTGCACGTCATGGGCTAACTAACCACGAGCGCATTGGCGCCGATCGTAGCCTGGCAGTGGGCCTCATATGGCGGCGATCCTTCCGTCGAGGTTGAGCTCGCCGACGACGACAAAATCCGACAGTGCATCGGCGGGAATAGCGCCGAGGGCAGCCATCAGGGCAAGGGCGATCGGCAGGTCGAAATGCGAGCCTTTCTTCGGCAGGTCGGCAGGCGCCAGATTGACCGTCACCCGCTTCGCCGGCAGCGCCAGGCCGGAGGCGTGGAGGGCGGCCTGCACGCGCTCGCGGCTTTCGGCAACCGCCTTGTCAAACAGTCCGACAATTGCCCCTTTTCTTACGCCGCCGCCGTCAACCTCTCACCCGCGATCCTGTAGGAGATCGCTTCGGCGAGATGGATGCGGCCGACCGTGGGCTTGCCGTCGAGATCGGCCAGCGTGCGGGCGACCTTCAGGACGCGGTGGTAACCGCGGGCGGAGAATTTCATCTTTTCGGCGGCATCGCGCAGCAGCTGCAGGCCAGGAGCATCGGGCTCGGCCAGTTTCTCGATCATCGCGGTGGAGCAGCGGGCATTGGTGCCGATGCCCTTTGCGCCGGTGCTTTCGAAGCGCTCCTGCTGGATATCGCGGGCGCGGGCGACGCGGCGGGCGACGTCGGCGCTGGTTTCGGCCGCCATCGGCCGGATGAGATCGGCAGCGGAGACGGCCGGCACATCGATGCGGATATCGATGCGGTCCATCAGCGGGCCGGAGATGCGGGCCTGGTAATCGCTCATGCAGCGCGGGCCGCGGGCGCAGGTATGGCCGGGCTCTCCCGCCATGCCGCAGCGGCAGGGGTTCATCGCCGCGATCAGCTGGAATTTGGCCGGATAGGAGACGCGGTGATTGGCACGCGCAATGACGCATTCGCCGCCTTCGAGCGGTTGGCGCAACGCATCGAGCGCCTGCGGCGTGAATTCGGGAAACTCGTCGAGAAAGAGCACGCCGTGATGGGCAAGCGAGGCTTCGCCCGGACGGGCGCGCAGGCCGCCGCCGACGAGGGCCGCCATGGTGGCGGAATGATGCGGGGTGCGGAAGGGCCTTCGATCGGAAAGCTTGCCGCCGGAGAGCTGGCCGGCGATCGAATGGACCATCGACACCTCAAGCAGCTCGGCGGCCGAAAGCGGCGGCAGGATCGATGGCAGCCTGGCCGCCAGCATCGACTTGCCGGAGCCCGGAGGGCCGACCATCAAGAGGTTATGACCGCCGGCGGCTGCCACCTCGAGCGCCCGCTTGGCGCTTTCCTGGCCCTTGATTTCGGCAAGATCCGGCAGGTTTGCGGCATTGGCGCGGATCGACGCCTCCGGCCGCGACAGGACCTGCGTGCCGCGGAAATGATTGGCGAGGGCAATCAGGCTACGGGGTGCGAGGATATCGACGTCCGAACCCGCCCAGGCGGCTTCGGCGCCGCTTTCGGCCGGGCAGATCAGCCCCTTGCCGAGCGCATTGGCGCCGATCGCGGCCGGCAGCGCGCCTGAGATGGCGGCGATCGTCCCGTCGAGATTGAGCTCGCCGACGACGACAAAATCCGACAGCGCATCGGCGGGAATGGCGCCGAGGGCGGCCATCAGCGCAAGGGCGATCGGCAGATCGAAATGCGAGCCCTCTTTCGGCAGGTCGGCAGGCGCCAGATTGACGGTCACGCGCTTGGCCGGCAGCGCCAGGCCGGAGGCGTGGAGGGCAGCCTGCACGCGCTCGCGGCTTTCGGCAACCGCCTTGTCAGGCAGGCCGACGATCTGCATCCCGACCTTGCCGGGAGCGACCATGACCTGGACCTCGACCGGCACACCTTCGATACCCTGAAATGCAACCGTACTGACACGCGCGACCATATGCCCATCCCTTGTCCCGCAAACTCTACCATACCGCCCTGCTGCCTTTATTCGAGGCATGTCGTGTTCCCAAAACCGCTGCACACTTTTGGGCGACATGCATTAAGGCCAGCGGTTGCAATCTGGCATGGACGCAGGAATAAAACAAGAACAATCAAAGAACGGAGTCAGGTATCCGCTGTGACCTTGGTTGTGCTCGGTCGCGGGACCAGAACGGTCATGGCCGGCTGGCTCAGCCGCGCTTGCGCTCGATCGCATCCCAAAGCAGGCTTGCTATATCGGCGCCGCCGAATTTCTTGACCTCGCGGATGCCGGTGGGCGACGTGACGTTGATCTCGGTCATGTAATCGCCGATCACATCGATGCCGACGAGCAGGAAGCCGCGCTCCCGCAGCGCCGGGCCGATGCGGGCGCAGATTTCCTGTTCACGCGCCGTCAGCTCGGTCGCCTCGGCGCGGCCGCCGACATGCATGTTGGAGCGGCTGTCGTGTTCGGCCGGCACGCGGTTGATGGCGCCGGCGAATTCGCCGTCGACCAGGATAATGCGTTTGTCACCCTTGCGCACGTCGGGCAGATATTGCTGGGCAATGAAGGGCTCGCGGAACAGCTGGCCGAACATTTCGAGCAGCGAAGAGAGATTGCGGTCGTCGCGGGTCGAATGGAAGACACCGGCGCCGCCATTGCCGTAAAGCGGCTTGAGGATGATGTCGCCCATCTCGTCGCGGAAACGGCGGATCTCGGCGGCATCCTTGGTGATCAGCGTCTTCGGCATCAGATCGGAGAATTCGGTGACGAAGATCTTCTCCGGCGAATTGCGCACCCAGGCCGGATCGTTGACGACGAGCGTCTTCGGATGGATGCGCTCGAGCAGATGCGTCGAGGTGATATAGGCCATGTCGAAGGGCGGGTCCTGGCGCAGCAGCACGACATCCATGGTCGCGAGATCGACGCGCTCCGGCGCGCCAAGCTCGTAGTGATCGCCCTTGAGGTCGCGCAGCACCATCGGCTCGACGCTGGCATAGAGCTTGCCGTCACGGAAGCTCAGGCGGTCGGGGGTATAATGGAAGAGCTTGTAGCCGCGCGCCTGGGCTTCCAGGCTCATGGCGAAGGTGGAATCACCTGCGATATTGATGCCTGCGACATGGTCCATCTGGACCGCTACATTGGTGATCTTGGCCATTTCCATCCCTCGCTGAATGCCGGACAGATGTAGGTCGGCCAGATATCAAACGCAACGGTCAATCAAGGGCTTCCGGCACTGGAGCATTTTTGCTTTTGCGCAATTCCAGACGCAAAACCGCTGCACACATTTGCTGGAATTGCTTTTCACCGCGTTTCGAGTTTCCGCATCAACCGGCCGCGATAGCTGTCGAGAATGACGGCGAGCACGATAACGGCGCCGATAACGATCGGCTTGATATTGTCGTCAGCGCCCAAGAGCTGCAATCCCGTCGACAGCACCTGCAGAATGCAGGCGCCGACCAGCGTGCCGACAATCGAGCCTTTGCCGCCCGAAAGGCTGGTTCCGCCGATAATGACGGCGGCGATCGCATTCAACTCATAGCCGATGCCGGCAACCGGGCTGCCGACATTGAGACGGAGCAGATAGACCATGGCTGCAATGCCGGCCGTCAGCCCTGAGATCGTGAAGACCGCAATCTTGTACCGTTTCGGCTCGTGCCCCGACAGCCGGACAGCCTCTTCATTGGTGCCGATCGCGAAGACGAAGCGCCCGAAGACGGTGTAGCGCAGCACGAACCAGCCGATGAGGACGACGACGATCGCAATCAGAAAGATAGACGGAAATATGCCCCAGAAGATCAGGTTGCCGAAATCGACGAAAGGCTGAGGCAGGCCGGTGATGGTGGAATTGTCGCTGACCACGCGCGCCAGGCCGCTGGCGACGTTCAGCATGCCAAGGGTGACGATGAAGGACGGAAGCTTCCACTTCTCGCAAATCCACCCGTTGACGGCGCCAAGGATGGCACCCGTGCCCATCGACGCAAGACATGCGAGAACAATCGCCTGCCATGGCGAAAACGCCGGATTGATCATGATCGTCGCACCGATCACCGTGCAAAGGGCAAGCAGCGACCCGACCGAGAGATCGATGCCGCCAACGAGGATGACGAAGGTCATGCCGGCAGCAAGCACGGTGTTGATGGCAATCTGCACGAAGATCTTCAGGAAGTTCTCCGGCGTTGCGAAATAAGGCGCCGTCGCCGAGAAAAACGCCAGGATCAGAATGAGGGCAATGGCGACGCCTGCCTCCTTCAGCGAGATCCGGACAAGCTTGTCCCAGACGCTCACCTCTTTCGCCTCGGTCTGTTTTTCAATGTTGGCGGACACGACTGTACTCCTTGTAGGCGAGCGAAAGGATCCTGCTCTCGTCAAACTGTTCCCGAACTATTTCGCCCGATATCTTGCCGTCGGAGAAGACGATGATGCGATGGCAAATGCCCATGAGCTCCGGCAGATCCGACGATACGACCAGAACGCCTTTTCCTTCGGCCGCAAACTTCCACAGAAGCTCGTAAATCTCGGCCTTCGCACCGACGTCGATTCCACGGGTCGGCTCATCGAAAATCAGCACCTTGGGGCCGCGGAACAGCCATTTTGCAATGACGACTTTTTGCTGATTGCCGCCGGAAAAGGTCCTGACCGCCTGATGGATCGACGGGGTCTTGATGCGCAGTTCGCGCACGAGGCGCCGCGAATGATCGTCCTGTGCCCTTCGCATGATCAAGCCGTTGCGGGAGATCTTGGCGAGATCGGTTATGGTGGCATTTTCAGCGCAACTCATGTCGAGCATCAAGCCCTGCATCTTGCGGTCTTCGGTTGCCAGGCAGAGGCCGGCAGCCACGGCTTCTTTCGGCGAATGGATCTCAACCGGCTCGCCATTCACCCGAATTTCGCCGGCCGCTTTGGCATCGGCGCCGAATATGGCGCGAACCGCCTCCGTCCGGCCGCTGCCGACAAGGCCGGCAATGCCGACGATTTCCCCCTTTGCCACGGAAAATGACAGTTCCGGGCTATTGCGCGTCACCTTCAGGCCGGACACGCCGAGCGCCTCGCCGGAGACGGTGCTGTCGCTGCGAAAAATGCCATGATCCGAAAGCTTCCGCCCAACCATGAGTTCGACGATGTCAGGAATAGCAAGTCCGGCCAGCGGACGCGTGATCACATGCTGGCCATCGCGCAGCACCGTCACATCGTCGCCGACGTCAAAGATCTCTTCCAGCCTGTGCGATATGTAGAGCGTGGTCACGCCACGCCGCTTCAACCGCTTGAGAATTTCAAAAAGGCGATCGACCTCCTTGGAGGTCAAGGTTGCCGTCGGTTCGTCGAGAACGAGAAGCTTGCTTTCGTAGCAAAGCGCCTTGGCGATCTCGACCAGCTGAAGTTGGGCGACGCTGAGGCGGCTCGCCAGTGTCGTCGGGGCGACGTCGAGGCCGACCTCTTCCAGGAGTTCCGCCGCTCTGCTGTTCATTTCCTTGTAGTTCACCAGGCCGTATCGGCGCGGCAGATGCTCAAACAGCAGGTTTTCCGCCACCGTGAGGTTGGAAAGGGGGTGCAGCTCCTGGTGAATGACCCGGATGCCCGCCTTGAATGCCTCCAGCGGCGAGGACGGATGGTATTGCTTGCCGTCAAACAGGATGTGACCGTCATCCGGCCTGAAGACACCGCCGAGCAGGTTGATCAGGGTCGACTTTCCAGCACCGTTTTCGCCGAGAAGAACGTGCCCCTTGCCGCGGCCGATCCGCATGGAGACATCCTTGAGCGCCACGACGCCCGGGAAGCGCTTGCCGATCCCATCCAGCCTCAAAATGTCGTCGTCTGCTGCGTCTGACATGGCGACCTCATGCACGCTCTGTTCGAACTCCACGCAGCACGCATCCCAGGAACTCGGAAACGAGCCTCCCCTGAAGCGATCAACGCGTCAATCGGTTGGTAGCGGTGAGCGCCGGCCGCAGCCGACGCTTCCTGCACACTGCCGCGCGTCTTTTCAGACGCGCGATGCGGGCGATCCCGACTATTTGAGATCCGCTGCGGTGACCAGCTTGATGTCGGTCTTGACCCAGCCGGTGAATGTCTCGCCGGCAAGTTCACGCATGCCATACTGGATGCCGAGGACCGCCATCTGCGCGCCATACTGTTCGACGGTGGCAAGCATCTTGCCATCCTTGATCAGCGGCTGAACCGGCGGAATATTGTCGAAGCCGACAACCTTGATCTTGCCGCTCTGGCCGGCCGCATCGAGCGCCTTGACAACGCCGAGGGCCATCGAGTCATTGGCTGCCATCACGCCCTGAATATCCTTATACTTCGTCAGGAAATTCGTCATGACGGTATTGGCTTCTTCCGTCTCCCAATGGGCCGTCTTGCTGTCGAGAAGCTCAAGCTTGCCAGACTTGACGGAGTCCATGAAGCCTTCCTTGCGCTCCTTGGCATTGTCGGCCTCGGGGTTACCCTCGAGGATGACGACCTTGGCGCCAGGTCCCAGATCCTTGGCAAGCGCGTCGCCCGCAAGCGTCGCCCCGCCCTTATTGTCAGGCCCGAAGAAAGCGAGATCGATACCGGCTTTCTTCTTCGCATCGGCATCGAGCGGCACGTCGATGTTGATGACCTTGACGCCAGCCTTGACTGCCTTTGCCAGCGGGGTTGCCATGGCCTTTGAATCGGCCGGCGCGACAACGATGATATCGTATTTCTGCGTGACGAAGTTTTCGACGGCATCGACCTGGGACGCGAAATCACGCTCGTCCTTCATGCCGACGGCCTTGAAGTCGAACTTATCCTTGTTCTCGGCCGCATATTTGTCGGCGCCGGCCTTCATCTGCTTGAAGAACTCATTGGACAAGGATTTCATGATCAGGCCGACCTTCGGCTTGCCGGCCGCAAAGGCGGGCGACACGCCGCAGGACAGCGCAAGCACCAAGGTGCCGGCAAGTCCAAGCTTCAATGCCGCACGGCGCGGCGCATTGATCAAGACGGATTCACGCTTCATAGAATTGGACATTTTTTCCTCCCGAACGGCCCTGGGCTCAGCTCCACCTGAGTTGCCTGCGGCAATGAACCGTTTCCAACGGCATCTGGGTATCACGCCCTTAAAAATTGTCAAGCCGCCGAAATAGCACCAAACGTCAGCTTCGATTCCTCCTTTTGGCTCGTATCTGTGCACATGCAGTGAACCGTTTCCATTGAGCGTTGGCCCGCGCTCGTGCTATGCAGACTGGCGGTCAAAATTGAGATGCAGCCCTTTGACGAGGGCGGTAAAGACCATTAGCTGGAAGCTTCGATCAGGCGCCCTTCGGTGTCTTCCGAGGGCGCAGAGAAAGGGCCACTGTTTCCGTTATGTCAAAGGTCGGGATTCGAGAGGTTGCCAAGCTTGCGGGAGTTTCCACCGGGACCGTTTCGCGGGTTTTGAATGATCATCCCTCCGTGACGAAGGAATTGCGGGCGCGCGTCGCAGCGATCATCAAAGACCTCGGCTATACACCCGACCCGTCGGCGCGAAGCATGCGCGGCAAGGTCAGCCGGCTCATCGGCATCGTCATTCCGGATCTGACCAATCCCTTCTTCGCGGAACTTGTCCAATCGGCGGAACAAGCGGCGGCAAATCACGGCTATAATATCATCGTGATGACGTCGTTCGATCATGCGGCCAAGGAGGCTGACCGCATCAAACAGCTGACAAGCCGAAAGGTCGACGGCATCATGCTGGTTCCCAGCAATGATTTCCACACACTCAAGCTGCCGAAGGGATTGCCGATCGTCGTCGTCGACCGTCTGATGCCGGGATATTCCGGCATTGCCGCCGATCACCGCGATGGCGTTCGTCTTGGCGTCGAACATCTTTTGCAGCTCGGTCATCGCCGCATCGGCTTCATCTCGGGGCCTGGGCACTCCGTCCCCGCCAACGATCGCCTCAGAGGTTATCTCGATGCAATCGAGCAGGCGGGGGAGCAGGCGGGCGACACGCGAACGGCGGGACCCCCACTGATCGCCGAAGCGGCCTTCGACTACGAGAGCGGCCGTTCCGCGGGAAATTATCTGCTGGCACGCGCACGAAACGAGCGGCCGACGGCGATCTTTGCAAGTTCGGACCAGCAGGCCATCGGCTGCATGCGGGCAGCGCATGATCTGGGAATTCCGATACCTGCAGCCCTTTCGATCCTCGGCTTCGACGGCATCCCGCTCGCAAGCATGACAACGCCACGCCTGACGACCGTGAAACAGCCGATTCAAGACATAGCCGCAGCAGCGGTGGCCGTTCTGTTGAACAAGCAAACCGCGCCTGACCTCGACAATCCGATCCTATTTGCCTGCGAGATCTTGAAGGGCGAAACAACCGCTCCGCCTCAGCCCGATTAGCCCATAGGCCCGAACATCGAAGTCGTCAGGCGGCGATGCCCTGGTTGCCGCTGTTGCGCAGCATGTTGCGGAGACGGTAGGCGATCGCCAAGGGCTTCGGGAAGGGTTTGCGCAGGAAGGCGACCTTGCGGACGTAATTGTCGACCCGCCAGCTTGCCCAGGTTCCACCGGCGAAAAAGGCGACGTCGCCGGCGCGCAGGGTTCGTTCGGTGCCGTCCTCGGCGGTGATATGGACCTCGCCTTCGAGGATCATCACCGTCTCGTCCCAGCCGAAGCGCCAGCGGAATTCGCCCGCCGTGCAATCCCAGATCGCCGTCAGCGATGCTTCGTCATGACCGCGCGAATGTTCGGCGGTGCGGGCCTGCGGATTGCCGCTGATAATCCAGTCCGGATTGATCGGCGAGGATTTCAGCGGCAGCAGACCGCTCGCATGCGCGACGAAGGATTTTCCGGCCGGCTTCGCCACGGCATAAGGCACCGAGCGCGCGGCCATGGCGACCGCACTTGCAAGCATCAGCTTCCAGGCCATGAAACAATCCCCAATTGTTATCCCTACCGAGATTTGACGTAGCAGAGAGTCGTAAGAACCTCGTTCACGCGGGGACTAAAAGTTTAACGATCCGGAAATCCGATGGGTCAGAAGGCATCAATAAAGTGCCGCGGCAGTCGGCCCGGCATGATCGCCACGATATCATAGCGCTGGGAAAGGCGAGCCTGATCCGCCTGGCGGGCGAGCCAGAGATCGCTTGCCGCCCGTATCCGCTTCTGCGCGGCGACAGAGACGGCATCGACCGCCGCGGCCTCGCCATGGCGAGCCTTGACCTCGACGAAGACGGCGAGATCGCCCTTGCGGGCGATGATATCGATCTCGCCGAGCCGGGTGCGGTGGCGCAGCGCCAGGATGCGATAGCCCTTCAGCATCAGGAAGGCAGCCGCGACATATTCCGACATACGGCCCCGGCGCAGCGCCTTCCTCCTGATGGCGGTGAGATCATTATCGCCCATCGGCGTTCTTGATCTCCAGCAGGCGCTGGTAGAGCACCTTGCGCGGCAGGCCGGTGAGGCGGGCGGCCTCGGTCGCGGCGCCTGCCGTCGGCATCGACTTCGACAGGTCGGCCAGCATGGCTTCGACATCGGCCTCATCGGTCTCGACCGGCTCCGGCGGGCCGATAACAAGGACGATCTCGCCCTTGACGTTTTCCACCTGCTGATAATGCGCCGCAAGGTCGGCAAGCGTGCCGCGGCGGAACTCCTCATAGGTCTTGGTCAGTTCGCGGCAGACGGAGGCGGGCCGAGCGCCGCCCAGCACATCGGCGGCAGCGAGAAGCGTTGCGCCGATGCGATGCGGCGATTCAAAGAAGATCAACGTCGCGGGTGCCGCGGCAAGCTCACCCAGACGATCGCGGCGGGCCTTGTCCTTGGCCGGCAGGAAACCGGCGAAAAGGAAGGCATCGTTCGGCAGGCCGGAGCCGACAAGGGCTGCGAGCGGCGCGGAGGCGCCGGGAATGGGAATGACGCGGTAACCTGCCGCTATCGCCTGCTGCGCCAGCCGATAGCCGGGATCGGAGACCAGCGGCGTGCCGGCATCGGAAACCAGCGCCACCGAGCGCCCGGCTTCGAGCGCCTGCAACAGCCTTGGACCGGCCTCGTCGGCATTGTGCTCGTGATAGGCAAAGGGGCGGTTCTGGATGCCGTAGCGGTCGAGCAGCACGCGGGTGACGCGCGTATCCTCGCAGGCAAGCACATCGGCGCCGGCCAGCGTTTCGAGCGCCCGCAGCGTGATGTCGCCGAGATTGCCGATGGGAGTGGCGACGAGATAGAGCGCCGGCTCCACCGGCCGCGCCGGCACCGTTGCATTGTGCAGGCGGAAGCTTCGCCGGCTGGCGGCGTCCGCTGTCGTTTCCTCATTCATGCCATTTGCTTTCGTCCCGCCGGCTCGTCGCCAGCATCGAACCCTTATGGGCGAGCCGCACCGCTTCGGCAAGGGTTCGGATTTCTGTGAGCATTGCTCTGGAAAACCTCAATTGCGGGGGTGCCGGCGTCCATGCCTCTTGCAAAGCAATGCTGAAGTCTGCCATTTTGCCCGTCCACTCCCCCGGCCTCAAGCCGGGACAGCATTCTTCGGGTGCTCGACGCGCCCGGACAGTCACGGTCGAAAGCGGTAGCATCCCATGCGTATTACTATTGAGCGGTCAAACCTGTTGAAATCGCTGAACCACGTCCACCGCGTGGTCGAACGTCGCAACACGATCCCGATCCTGTCCAACGTATTGCTCAAGGCCGACGGCCAGAAGCTCGACATGAAGGCGACCGACCTCGACCTCGAAATCACCGAGGCGACACCGGCTAGCGTCGAGCAGCCCGGCGCCACCACCGTTCCCGCGCATCTTCTCTACGATATCGTACGCAAGCTTTCCGACGGCTCGGAGGTGCTGCTTGCCACCAGCCCCGATGGCGGCGCGATGACCGTGCAGTCCGGCCGCTCGAAATTCTCGCTGCAGTGCCTGCCGGAATCGGACTTCCCTGATCTCACAGCCGGCACCTTCACGCACTCCTTCAAGCTGAAGGCGACCGATCTCAAGATGCTGATCGACCGCACGCAGTTCGCGATCTCGACGGAAGAGACGCGTTATTATCTCAACGGCATCTTCTTTCACACGATCGAGAGCAATGGCCAGCTGAAGCTCAGGGCGGTTGCGACCGACGGCCACCGGCTGGCGCGCGCCGATGTCGATGCGCCCTCCGGCTCCGAGGGCATGCCCGGCATCATAATTCCTCGCAAGACGGTCGGCGAGTTGCAGAAGCTGGTCGACAATCCCGAAACGACGGTGACCGTCGAGGTCTCCGACGCCAAGATCCGGCTGACCATCGGCTCGATCGTCATGACCTCGAAACTGATCGACGGCACCTTCCCGGATTATCAGCGCGTCATCCCGACAGGCAACGACAAGGAAATGCGGGTCGACTGCACGAGTTTCGCACAGGCCGTCGACCGCGTCTCGACGATCTCCTCCGAGCGCGGCCGCGCCGTCAAGCTGGCGCTTTCCGAGGGGCAGTTGATGCTGACCGTCAACAATCCCGATTCCGGCAGCGCGACGGAAGAAGTTGCCGTCGGCTACGACACGGATGCGATGGAAATCGGCTTCAACGCCAAATACTTGCTCGACATCACCGCCCAGCTTTCCGGCGAGGAAGCGATCTTCCTGCTTGCCGATGCCGGCTCGCCGACACTGATCCGCGACACGGCGGGCGACGATGCGCTCTACGTGCTGATGCCGATGCGCGTCTGACGGGAACGAAGGCGACCGCTTGCCGTTTTTCCTCCTGTCAAAACGGAGGATCCCATGACCAAAAAGGCGGGAACGGTGCGCATCGGCATATCCGGCTGGACCTATGCGCCCTGGCGCGGCCAATTCTATCCGAAGGACCTGCCGCAGAAGCAGGAGCTTTCCTTCGCCGCCCGGCACTTCCGGTCAATCGAGATCAACGGCACCTTCTACGGATTGCAGCGGCCCGAAAGCTTCGGCCGCTGGCGCGATGAGACACCGGGTGATTTCATCTTTGCCGTCAAGGGGCCGCGCTTCATCACCCATATGCTGCGGCTGCAGAATATCCAGACGGCGCTCGCCAATTTTCTCGCCTCGGGCCTGCTGCGGCTTGGCCCCAAGCTCGGACCGATCCTCTGGCAATTCCCGCCGAACATGGTCTTCGACCCATCCCTTTTCGAGAGCTTTTTGTCGCTGCTGCCGCACGACCGCGACGCAGCGATAGCGCTTGCGAAGCGTCACGACTGGCATATCAAGGGACCGGCCTGGCTTAAATGCGACGGGCACCAGCCGATCCGGCATGCGCTGGAGATTCGCCACGAGAGCTTCCGCTCACCCGCCTTCATCGAGATGCTCAGGCGGCACAAGGTCGCGCTCGTCTGCGCCGATACGGTGAAATGGCCGCTGCTGATGGATGTCACCACCGATTTCGTCTACTGCCGACTGCATGGCTCGGAAAAGCTCTATGTCAGCGGCTACGAGGACGAAGCGCTCGACATATGGGCGCAACGCATCCGCGCCTGGGCCACGGGTGGGGAAGCTGAGAATGCGACGCGAGTGCTGGCGCCCGTGCCGGTGCGCAACAAGGGCCGCGATGTCTATCTCTATTTCGACAATACCGATGTGAAGCTGCGCGCGCCTGTCGATGCCGATCACCTGAGCCAAAGGCTCGCCGATCTCATGCCTCGTTCAGCCCCCGAAGCTGCATGAACTGTTGATGCCGATGTCCTTGTTGCGAAAATCCTTGTCCCTTAAGCGACAAGCGGCATATTAAGGCATTCGATCAACATGCGGATGGGTGGAGAATGAGCTTACGGGTCAAAGTGAAGGAACGGTTGGGCAAGAGGTTCGACGACGAGATCCGCTTCTTCCGGGGCATGATGCAGGGGCCGAAGACGGTGGGCTCGATCGTGCCGACCTCCTCGATCACGGCCAAGCGCATGGCAAGCGTCGTCGATATCCATTCCGGGCTGCCGGTGCTTGAACTCGGACCGGGCACGGGCGCTATCACCAAGGCCATTCTCGGCCGCGGCGTCCGTCCGGAAAATCTCGTCGCAATCGAATATTCGACGGATTTTCATAAACATCTGCAGCGGACCTATCCCGGCGTGCAGTTCATCAACGGCGATGCCTTCGATCTTCAGGCCACCCTTGGCAATTTCAGCGGTCTCACCTTCGATTCCGTCGTCTCGGGCATTCCGCTGCTGAATTTCCCGATGGCGAAGCGCATCTCGCTGCTCGAAAGCCTGCTCGATCGCCTGCCGGCCGGCCGGCCAATGGTGCAGATTTCCTATGGTGCGATCTCGCCGATCGCCGCCAATCCCGACCGCTACCATATCCAGCATTTCGACTTCGTCATGCGCAACATTCCGCCGGCGCAACTCTGGATCTATAAGCGCGGCTGAGATGTTCGGGCTCTATATCACTCATCCGCAGGTCAGGATCGACGCCAACGTGCCCGTGCCGAAATGGGGGCTTTCGGATGTTGGTGCGGCGCGCGCGCGCAAAGCGGCAGAGAGCGGCTGGGCGAGGCAGTTGCGGCGCATCGTCTCCAGCGACGAGACGAAGGCGATCGAGACGGCCGAAATTTTGGCAAAAGCTTCCGGTGTGACCGTGGAGATCGTCCACGCCATGCACGAGAACGACCGCTCGGCCACCGGCTTCCTGCCGCCGCCGCAATTCGAAGAGGCGGCCAACTGGTTCTTCGCCCATCCGGAGCAGAGCTTCAAAGGCTGGGAGCGCGCCGTCGATGCGCAGGCCCGCATCGTCGAGGCCGTGAACGCCGTTCTTGCCACGCATGATGCGACGGCGCCGATCGCCTTTGTCGGCCATGGCGGCGTCGGCACGCTGCTCAAATGCCATCTGGCGGGCAGCCCGATCGCGCGCGACCGCGACCAGCCGGGCGGCGGCGGCAATCTCTATGCTTTCGGTCTTGCGGATCACCGCTTATCATGCGACTGGACACCCATCGAAGACTGGCAGGGGTGACTTCAGATGGACGCACGCGAGCGGTTGATCGTCGGCCTGGATGTTCCAACGATCGGGGAGGCGGAAAGACTGGTTTCCACGCTCGGCGACGACATTCTCTTCTATAAGATCGGCTATCAGCTGGTCTTTGCCGGCGGCCTGGAATTCGCCCGCGATCTTGCCGCTAGCGGCAAGAAGATCTTTCTCGACATGAAGCTGCTCGACATCGACAACACCGTGGCCTCCGGCGTCGAGAACATCGCCAAGATGGGCATGTCGATGCTGACGCTGCATGCCTATCCGAAAGCAATGAAGGCGGCGGTCGAGGCCGCGGCCGGCTCCGGCCTCTGCCTGCTCGGCGTGACCGTGCTGACCTCGATGGATGCGGACGACCTTGCCGATGCCGGCTATAGCCAGGATCCGCACAGCCTGGTGCTGCGCCGCGCCGAACAGGCGCGCGCGGCCGGCATGGGCGGTATCGTCTGCTCGGCGGAGGAAGCGACAGCGGTGCGCGAGATCGTCGGACCCGACATGGCGATCGTCACCCCCGGCATTCGCCCTGATGGTAGCGACAAGGGCGACCAGAAGCGGGTGATGACGCCTTTCGACGCGCTGAAGGCGGGAGCGACGCATCTCGTTGTCGGCCGGCCTGTCGTCAGGGCGCCGGATCCCCGAGATGCCGCCCGTGCGATCCTCAGCGAGATGGTGAGCGCACTCTGGCCGGCAAACCGCTAATAGTTTCAACGACAAAAGGGAGAAGACCATGGCCAAGGGATATTGGATCGCCCGCGTCGACGTTCGCGATGCCGAGCGCTACAAGGATTACGTCGCGGCGGCCAAGCCGGCCTTCGAAAAATATGGCGCGAATTTCCTGGCGCGCGGCGGCGCCTTTACCGAACTGGAGGGCAAGGCGCGTGTGCGCAACGTGGTGATCGAATTCCCGTCGATGCAGCATGCGGTCGACTGCTATAATTCGCCGGAATACCAGATAGCCGCGAAAATCCGCCAGGAAGTCGCGGATGCGGAAATGGTCGTCGTCGAAGGCGTCTGAGCGCCCTCGCATTCGCAAAAAACTGACGGCGTGATGGGCCTTCCCGTCGCGCCGGGATTCGGCTAAGACGAGAGCCAATTCAGCATCCCGCAAAGCCTTTCGAGGAGCCTGCCATGACCCTTGCCAACCTGCCGCCGCTCGTTACCGTGTTCGGAGGCTCCGGTTTCGTGGGCAGGCACGTGGTTCGGGCGCTCGCCAAGCGCGGCTACAACATCCGCGTCGCCGTGCGCCGTCCCGATCTCGCCGGCTTCCTGCAGCCGCTCGGCAATGTCGGCCAGATCTCCTTCGTGCAGGCGAACCTGCGCTACCGAAGCTCGATCGACCGCGCCGTCGACGGGGCAAGCCATGTCGTCAACTGCGTCGGCATTCTGCACGAGACCGGCCGCAACACATTCGACGCCGTGCAGGAATTCGGCGCTCGTGCGATTGCCGAGGCGGCGCGCGGCGCAGGTGCGACGCTGACGCATATTTCGGCGATCGGCGCCGACGCGAAATCCGATTCCGACTATGGCCGCACCAAGGGCCGCGCCGAAACGGCCATCCTCTCGGTCAAGCCCGATGCCGTGATCTTCCGTCCGTCGATCGTCTTCGGACCGGAGGACAGTTTCTTCAACAAGTTCGCCGAGATGGCGCGCATGTCGCCGATCCTGCCGCTTGTTGGCGGCGGTAAGACGAAATTCCAGCCTGTCTATGTCGAGGATGTCGCCGAGGCCGTCGCCCGCGCCGTCGACGGCAAGGTTGCCGGCGGCAAGGTCTATGAGCTTGGCGGGCCTGAGGTGCTGAGCTTCCGCGAATGTCTCGAGACGATGCTGAGGGTAACGTGTCGCAAGAACCCGCTGGTATCCCTGCCCTTCGGCATCGCTTCGATGATCGGCAGCATCGCCTCGCTGATCCCCTTCATAACGCCGCCGATCACGCCGGATCAGGTGCGCATGCTGAAGCGCGACAATGTCGTCTCCAAGGAAGCCGAGGCGGAAGGCCGCACGCTGAAGGGCCTCGGCATTGCGCCCACGATGGTGGCATCGGTGCTCGGCTCCTATCTGGTGCACTACCGTCCGCACGGCCAATACACCGGCACCGGCAAGGCCGCCTGACCATCTTTTCCAACCGATGAGATTTGGCCGTCTGCGGATCCCCGTAGGCGGCCTTTTGGCGTTGCCGTGTCCTGCAAAGCCCGGCGCAAGCCTGAGGTGTTTTGCTGTCCACCACATTGAGTTGCGTTGCATAAAAGACGCATCGGAATTTTTGTGGAATTAACGCGAAATTTAGCAGGAACGTTTATTGCTATTTGCCATTCCACTGACTACCAAACCCGCGCGTCTTCCAACGGACTCAACGCCTGCGGTCGCGCGCGGCAATCACTGTGAAAGGCAATTCTCGATGGGCAAGTCAATCGCGCTCCTGTTTGCGTGTGCGGCGCTGGTTATTCTTGCAGGCTCTTTCGTTGCGCCCGGTTCGGTCGCGGCGGTAAAGGGCGATTGCTCGCCGGCCTACGGCGTCGATCCTTGCTCTACGGCTTCGATCATCCATTGACGAAAGCCCGGCCCTGCGCCGGCATCCTGCTCCAAACAAGCAGTCGATCGGATCGCCTGAAACAGGGCGCTCCACAATGAACGTTCAGTCTCGCCTGCATCAAAAACCGCGGCGGCGTATCCTCTCAATATTGCATATCTGAAAGATCGGCGCCTTGCTGGTAATCGATGCTTGTTCGCGAAGTCCGACGGAGCATGTGCATTCGCGCCGGGAGTTGCGCGAATGCAATGCGGGACGGATGTTTCAGGCAATCAAGCCGGTGGCGGCCATGCCGAGCAGCAAGACACCGAGAATGATGCGGTAGATGGCAAACAGCGTAAACCGGTTGCTTCGGATATAGGCAAGCAGCCATTTGACGGCGATGAAAGCGACGACCGTGGAGACGACGAAGGCGATGCCGAGCGCCGTCCAGTCTTCGCCTGCCGCTCCGCCATCCTTAAACGTCTTCAGCAATTCATAGCCGCTGGCGGCGTACATTGTGGGTATGCCGACGAGAAAGGCAAATTCCGTTGCCGCTGCGCGGTTGCCCGTGCCTGCCAGCATGGCGACGAAGATCGTGGCGCCGGAGCGCGACGTTCCTGGGAAGACGCCGGCAACGATCTGGGCGATACCGACCAGGATGGCGACAAGCCAGGTGATCTCTTTATGAGGCGGGCGGCGAGCGGCGGCCCATTCGGCAAAGATCATCCAGATACCGCCGATGATGAGCGCCCAGGCGATCGGTGTTGCGGTCTCCGGCAGTTCAAAGCCGAGCTTCTTGACGATAAGTCCGAGAATTGCGGTGATGAGAAAGGCGACGATCAGCTTGGCGGCATAATCGCGATTGACCGGATCGCGCCAGCCGAGCACCAGATCCAGCAGACGGCGCCAGTAGATGATGGTGACGGCGAGGATGGCGCCCGCCTGAATAACGATGTTGAACATATCCGACCGATGTCCGAGCCATTGCTCGGCAATGATCAGGTGGCCGGTGCTCGAGATCGGCAGAAATTCGGTGATCCCCTCTATGACACCGAGAATTGCAGCATTTATATAATCCATACATTGTCTCCGGTTTAAAGTTCGGTCGGGCCTGAGCGCTTGGGTCGATCAGGCTGCCGCTTCCATTCGTTCGTTAGAGCGTGTTTCGCCACTATCAGATGGCCTGAAAAATCCGATTCGCTTGTATTGGCGGGGCCAAACTCCTATAGCTTCAACCAACGAGTCATGACTAGGGCGCTATAATCGAGCTGCCACACAGTCCTGTAACAGCAATCACAAAGCCCGAGTATCGATGCCCACGCTTTATCATCATCCCATGTCATCCGCATCTCGCTTCGTCCGGTTGATCTTGGCAGAATACGGCTATCAGGCGGATCTGATCGAGGAGCAGACATGGGAGAAGCGCCGGGATTTCCTGGCGCTCAATCCGGCCGGCACGCTGCCGGTCTATGTCGACGACAGCATGCGCGCGCTCTGTGGCGCGAGCGTCATTTCCGAATATCTGGACGAGACGCACGGCGTCTTGAAGCGCGACCGGCGGCTGCTCGCCGAAGACCCTTTCCAGCGGGCGGAAATCCGCCGGCTGACCGAATGGTTCATGCAGAAGATGGAAAACGACGTGACCAAGCCGCTCGCCCGCGAGCGTGTCTACAAGTTGCAGATGACCGCCGATCAGGGCGGCGGAGCGCCGGATTCGAAGGTTTTACGCACGGCCCGCGCAAATATCCGCCAGCATATGCGTTATCTCACCTGGCTTGCCGGCTCGCGTCAGTGGCTGGCTGGCGAGCGGATGAGCTATGCCGACCTTGCCGCCGCCGCCTCGATCTCGATCCTCGATTATCTCGGCGAGATCGAGTGGGCGGATTCGCCCGTCGTCAAGGACTGGTACCAGCGGCTGAAGTCGCGTCCCTCCTTCCGGCCGATGCTGACCGAGCGCGTGCGCGGCCTGACGCCAGTTTCACACTATGCCGATCTGGATTTCTGACGAGGGCTCTTCATGCCCGAACCTGACAATGACGACAAAGAGCGCCGCCGCCGCGACAATTTGACCGAGTTCGTCCGGGCGGAATCTGCCGCCAAGGGCTTCGATCTCTGCCGCATCACCCGCCCGGACGCGATCCCGCAAGCCAAAGAGCGTCTCGGCCAGTTCATCGATGCCGGGCGCCACGGGACGATGGACTGGATGGCGGAGACGCGCGACCGGCGCGGCGATCCCCGCACACTCTGGAGCGAGGTGCGCTCCGTCGTCGTCTTCGGCCTGAATTACGCCCCGGAAGAAGATCCCCGCGCTATCCTCGACAAGCCGGACAAGGCAGCGATATCGGTCTATGCCCGCAACCGCGACTATCACGACGTCATCAAGGGCCGGCTGAAGGAAATCGCCACGCGCTTTGCGGCGCGGGCAGGCGCCGATGTGAAGGTCTTCGTCGATACGGCGCCTGTCATGGAGAAACCACTGGCAGAGGCAGCCGGGCTTGGCTGGCAAGGCAAACACACCAATCTCGTCAGCCGCGTTCATGGCTCCTGGCTGTTCCTCGGCACGATGTTCACCACCGCCGATCTTGCCGTCGACGCGCCAGAAACCGATCATTGCGGCTCCTGCCGCGCCTGTCTCGACATCTGTCCGACGGCTGCCTTTCCGGCGCCTTACCAGATCGACGCGCGGCGCTGCATCTCCTACCTCACCATTGAGCACAAGGGACCGATCGACGCCGATTTGCGCGTGCTGATCGGCAATCGAATCTATGGCTGCGACGACTGTCTTGCCGCCTGTCCCTGGAACAAGTTCGCAAGCTCCGCCTCCGAGATGAAGCTGCAGGCGCGGGAAGATCTGAAGGAGCCGTCGATCGCCTTTCTGCTGACACTCGACGATGTCGCCTTCCGTGGCTTCTTCAGCGGCTCGCCGGTGAAGCGGATCGGCCGCGACCGCTTCGTCCGCAATGTGCTGATCGCCGCCGGCAATTCCGGCGAGACGGCGCTCATCGGGCAATGTCGCGCGCTTTCGGTCGATCCCTCGCCCGTGGTGCGCGGCATGGCGGTCTGGGCGCTTTCCCGGCTGATGGAGGCTGGCGAATTTGCGGCCTTTGCCGCACAAAGGGCGAATGAGAGAGATGACGACGTCCTGAACGAATGGCGATTGGCGGGAGTGGGTTGATGCATGTGATGATCTTTGGCTGCGGTTATTCCGGCACAGCAATCGCCAAGGCCTTTGCCGGCGACGGCGTGCGGGTTTCCGGCACCACGCGTTCGCCAGACAAAGTCGAAGCGCTCCGCCGGAACGGCATTGAAGCATTCCTTTTCGACGGCGAGAGCTTGGAAGAGGGGCTTCGCCAGGCTTTGGAAGGCGTCACCCATCTGGTCCAGTCGATTGCCCCTGGAAAAGCCGACCCGCTGCTGCGGCTACTTGATAAAGACGGCGCATGCCTGCTGCCGAAGCTCGAGTGGATCGGTTATCTCTCCACCGTCGGCGTCTATGGCGATCACCAGGGCGCCTGGGTGAGCGAGGAAACGCCGTGCCTGCCGGTTTCCGGGCGATCGACGGAGCGGCTCGAGGCGGAAGAGGGTTGGCTGGCGATGGGCCGGGAGCGCGACGCGCCGGCGGCGGTGCTTCGCCTTTCCGGCATCTATGGGCCGGGCCGCAACGCCTTCTGCAATCTGGACAAGGGCACGGCGCGACGGCTGATCAAGAATGACCAGGTGTTCAACCGCATCCGCGTCGAGGATATTGGTGCTGCGACACGCTTTCTGTCGGAGCACAGCCTCGGCGGCATCTATAATGTCACCGACGACCGGCCCGGCCCGCCGCAGGATGTGATCGTCGAGGCAGCCCGCCTGATGGGCGTCGAACCGCCGCCGGAGCAGGCGTTCGAGACCGCCGAACTGACGCCGATGGCGCGCACTTTCTACGGCGAGAACAAACGGGTTTCGAACGCGAAACTGAAGGCCGCCGGCTTCGAATTCTCCTTCCCGAACTATCCCATGTCGCTTGCGCAATTATGGCGGGATGGACGCTGGCGTGGGGAGTAGAACTCAGTCCTGTTTGCGACGGATACGCTCACCCAAAATGAGTAGGAAATTCCTACTTTCCCGCTTTGGGCGGACAATTTTCGCCATATCTTATGGTTAACGGCCTTTGAATTTGCCCAAATGTGGCAGTAAATATGGCGAAATCGGAAAAATATTTTCGCGATTTTCGTGAACGCCATGGCGTTAACTATCCCTTCGGAAAATTCGTTCGGATTTTAACTGATTTTATTAGGTTTTTTCCACGCTTCGGCGTCGCGCACATTCCTGGAATCCCGACATCACACTCACGAATGTTACCGATTGTAATATTCCGTGAACAGCAGCGGCACTTTTTCGCCACTTTTTCACAGATTTAAGCCCCGCCGCCTGCAAGGGCGTGAGTTCAATAGTTGAGGGATACTCTGTTTTGAAGAACATACGTCGTTCTATTATCGCCGCTGTAACTATTGCAGCCTGTTCTTCCATGCTTCCGGCGGAGGGTTTTGCTGGCAATGGTTGTGGCGGTGCTTCATGGTACGCACTTCGCTCCAAAACTGCTTCCGGGGAACGTATGAACCCTGCCATCTTGACTGCCGCACATCGTTCGCTTGCTTTCGGCACCAAGGTGAAGGTCACCAACCGCAACAATGGCCGCACCGTCGTCGTTCGTATCAACGATCGTGGTCCGTTCATCCGTGGTCGCGTGATCGACCTGTCGCGCGCCGCCGCGCAGAATATCGGCATGGTAAGCTCCGGCACTGCGAAGGTCTGCTACCAGGTCGTCAGCTGAGGCCATCACTGACTGCGCCGGAAGCGGCGCTTGCTCTTGCCGTCAATCGCGGTTACCACCCGGTTGAGACTTGTGAACAAACGACTGCGTAACACTCGCGTTTGCGCTGATCGTTCACACGCCACGGCAATAGGAGACATGTGAATGCGTCTGGGCGGCCGCCTCGAAGGGGCGATTTCTGTGCTCGCGGACATCGATGCCCGCAAGCGGCCTGTCGCCGACGCGCTGAAGGACTGGGGCCTTGCGCACCGCTTCGCCGGCTCGGGCGATCGTGCTGCGATCGGCAACATCGTCTATGACGCACTGCGCATGCGGCTTTCCCATGCCTGGCTGATGGATGACGACAGTCCTGCTGCCATTGCCCATGCCGTCATGTTCCGCCAATGGGGTTTCACATCAGACAGCCTTGCCACTGAGCTGGCGGATGACAAGTTCGCGCCGGCACCGCTTTCGGCCGACGCTGTTGCGGCCTTTCAAACCCGCTCGCTCGACGATGCGCCACCGCATATCCGCGGCGATATTCCCGAATGGGTCCAACCCTCCTTCGAACAGGCCTTCGGCGCCGGATGGCTTGCCGAGGCACAGGCACTTGCCGCCCGACCGACGCTCGATCTGCGCGCCAACCTGCTCAAAGCCTCCCGCGACAAGGTCGTCAAGGCGCTCGAAAGAGCCAACGCGCATGCTGCGAAGATCGCCCGCCACGGTATCCGGATTGCCGCCGGCGAAGGCGCCTCGCGTCTTCCCAACGTGACAGCCGAGCTTTCGTTCCAAAAAGGCTGGTTCGAAGTTCAGGACGAGGGATCGCAGATCGTCGCCGACCTGGTGCTCGCCCATGATGGCGAACAGGTTCTCGACTATTGCGCCGGCGGCGGCGGCAAGACGCTCGCCATGGCGGCGGCCATGCAGAATAAGGGACAGGTTCACGCCTATGACGCCGATCGCAAGCGGCTGGCGCCGATTATCGAGCGGCTGAAGCGGGCGGGCACGCGCAATGTCCAGGTGCATGACGACGCCAGACAGCTCTCCGGCCTTGCCGGACGCTGCGACAAGGTGCTGGTCGACGCGCCCTGCACCGGCACCGGCACATGGCGGCGGCGCCCCGATACGAAATGGCGGCTGACGGCGAAGAACCTCGACGAACGCACCGCCCAGCAGCAGGACGCGCTGGCGCAGGCGAGCGGCTTCGTCAAGCCAGGCGGCGATCTGATCTATGTGACCTGCTCGGTCCTGCCCCAGGAGAACGAGGAACAGGCGCGCCGCTTCACGGCTGACAATCCCGGCTTTCAGATCGTCAGTGCCCTGCCTGCCTGGGATCAGCTCTTTGGAAAGCACGCCCCGCGTCCGCACTCTTCCGACGGCCTGTCGGTGACTCTGACCCCCGCCTCCACCGATACAGACGGCTTCTTCTTCTGCCGCATGCAGCGGAAGGGCTGACGCGACTTAGCGGAGGCCTCCGCAACTGCCGGTTTTTCAAGCAAATGCCGTTCAAAAATGACCGGTTAGCCACGCCTGTCCATTCTTAAAATCATTCCAAACTAGAGTGTTTGACACCAGTTTGCTTTTGCGCGAAGAGACGGAGCCCGATTAGACGGAAAATCCCGTCACAGGAGAGGATCATGAAGCTCAACACATTCCGCGCAGCCGTGCTGGCGATTGCCCCCGCCGCCCTGCTCGCCCTTCCTGCGCATGCCGCGACCGATGCTGCTAGCGTGGTGAAACACTATGCCGACGTGGCGCATGCAAAATACGAAGACTCGCTGACGACGGCCAAGGCGCTCGACGCCGCGATCGACGCCTTCCTGAAGGCGCCGACCGACGCGACGCTCAAGGCCGCCAGGGAGGCCTGGATCAAGGCGCGCGTCCCCTACCAGCAGACGGAAGTCTATCGCTTCGGCAATCCGATCGTCGACGACTGGGAAGGCAAGGTCAATGCGTGGCCGCTCGATGAAGGCCTGATCGACTATGTCGATGCTTCCTACGGCACCGAGAGCGACGAAAATTCTCTCTATGTGGCAAATGTCATCGCCAACAAGACGATCAAGATCGACGGCAAGGATGTCGACGCCTCCAAGCTGACGCCGGAATTCCTCTCCGGCACGCTGGCTGAGGCCGGCGGCATCGAAGCCAATGTCGCGACCGGCTATCACGCCATCGAATTCCTGCTCTGGGGTCAGGATCTGAACGGCACGGGTCCCGGCGCCGGCGATCGTCCGGCAACCGATTACGACCTCAAGAACTGCACGCACGGCAATTGCGACCGCCGCGCCGAATATCTGAAGTCCGCCTCCTTCCTGCTGGTTTCCGACCTGCAGGAAATGACCGACAACTGGACGCCGGACGGCGCTGCGACGAAGAACGTCGAAGCCGATCCGAAGGCCGGCCTCGTCGCGATCCTGACGGGCATGGGTTCGCTTTCCTACGGCGAGCTCGCCGGCGAGCGCATGAAGCTCGGCCTGTTGCTGCACGATCCGGAAGAAGAGCATGATTGCTTCTCGGACAATACCTACAACTCGCATCTCAACGACGCGATCGGCATCGCCGCCGCCTATACCGGCAACTATACCCGCGTCGACGGCACCAAGCTCAGCGGCCCGTCGCTGCATGATCTCGTGGCCGCCAAGGACAAGGCGCTCGATGCCGAAGTGGAAGGCAAGCTCAACAAGACGCTCGATGCGATGAATGCCATGGCAACGCGCGGCGAGACCGTCGAAAAGTACGATCAGATGATCGGCGAAGGCAACAAGGAAGGCAACGCCGTCGTTCAGGCCGCCATCGATGGGCTGATCGACCAAACGAAATCGGTGCAGCGCGTTATTGCCGCACTCGATCTCGGCACGGTTCAGCTTGAAGGTTCCGACAGCTTGGATAATCCTAACGCCGTCTTCAAATAAGCAAAAAGGCGGGCCGCTTCGAAAGCCGGAGCGGCCCGGACCCTGAAATGTCGCATGCCCCGGCCCGCCGATTTCTCGCCAGCGCAGCGCTCTGCGCCACGATTGCCGGTTTTTCCGTCAGCATCGCCGCCGGTTTCGATCTGCCGCGGAAACGCACCGACCTCTCCGAGGCCGATCTGAAACGTGTCGCCGATGTAACGAGGCCGACAGCGGATTTTTCCAAGGCCGAACAATACGAAGCCATGCAGGCAGGGGCTACGACCTCGATCGACCCTGTCACCGAGGACAGCTTCTCGCATATTTCGGCCAACATCCCCTTCGAGGAAGAGCAGAATTTCAAGCTCGGCAACGCGCTCTTCCGCAAGCTCTGGGTGTCCGCTCCTTCCTCGACGCAGGCTTCCGATGGTCTCGGGCCGCTGTTCAACGCCCGCTCCTGCATGAGCTGCCATGTCAATGACGGCCGCGGCAAACCGCCGGAAGGGGGGCCAAGCGCCACCTCGATGTTCCTGCGGCTTTCCCGCGCCGCCACGACGCCGGAGGAAGAAACGGCGGTCGCGAGGGCCGATGTCGTCAATTTTCCCGATCCGGTCTACGGCCATCAGCTGCAGGACCTCGCCGTTCCCGGCCTTGCTGCCGAAGGAAAGATGGCGATCAGCTACCACGAAGAGAGGGTGACGCTCGGCGACGGCGAGACAGTATCGCTGCGCCGGCCGAGTTATGCGGTGACGAACCTTGGCTATGGACCACTCGACCCCGCGACGACGATTTCGCCGCGTGTCGCCTCGGCGATGATCGGCCTCGGACTGATCGAGGCCATTCCCGAGGCCGATATCCTGGCCCACGCCGATCCTGATGATGCCGACGGCGACGGCATCTCCGGCAAGGCGGCAATCGTGCGCGACCATCGCAGCGGCAATATCGCGCTTGGACGATTCGGCTGGAAGGCACAGAACGCCACGGTGCGCGACCAGAGTGCCGACGCCTTTGCCAACGATATCGGCATCTCGACGCCCGATCACCCGGACGCACAGGGCGATTGCACCAAGGCGGAAGAGAAATGCCTTGCTATGCCGACCGGGGTGCAGAAACGCCTGGGCGCAGAAGAAGCGCCGGGTCCCATTCTCGACCTCGTCACCTTCTATTCCGAAAATCTCGCCGTTCCCGCACGGCGCAAGGCGAGCTTCGCCGAGACCCTGCAGGGCAAGCGGATCTTCTACGAAAGCCGCTGCATTTCCTGCCATGTGCCGAAATTCGTCACCCGGAGGGATACGCCGGACAAGGCGCAGTCCTTCCAGCTGATCTGGCCCTATTCCGACTTTCTTCTGCACGACATGGGCGACGGGCTCGCCGACGGGCAGCAGGTTGGTCTTGCAAGCGGACGTGAATGGCGCACGCCGCCGCTATGGGGTATAGGACTGACCCGAACTGTCAGCGGACACAGCTTTTTCCTGCATGACGGCCGTGCGCGTGATCTCACCGAAGCGATCCTCTGGCATGGCGGCGAAGCTGAAAAGGCCCGCAACGCTTTCTCCTCCCTGCCGAAAGACGACAGGGCGGCCCTGATTACATTCCTGGAGTCACTTTGATGCGCCTTTGGCACCCCCTGCTCTGCCTCACTCTGATCGGCCTCGCGACATCAGCGGCCGCCCAGACGGCCACTCCCCCGGCAGGGTTGAACGAGGATGCCGTTCCCGCCGTCATGCAGCGCGCCGTCGACGAGGTGATCCGTCCCGGCTATCGCAACATGCAGCAATCGGCCGCCCGGCTGACGACGGCGATGAAGGATCTTTGCGCCGACGGCACGCAGCAGACCCTCGACAAGGCGAAGTCCACCTTCGACGATACGATCCGCTATTGGTCGATCATCGAGATCGTCCAGACCGGACCTGTTATTCAGGACAATCTCTTCGAGCACATCCTGTTTTATCCCGACCGCAAGGGCGTTGGCCTCAAGCAGGTGCAGGCGCTGATCGCCAAGGCCGACCCGAAGGATGCGACTGTTGATGCGATCGCCGGCAAGAGTGTTGCGTTGCAAGGCCTGACGGCGCTGGAATACGTCCTTTATGGCAATGGCTCCGACGATCTCGTCGGGCAGAAGGGCAGTTTCCGCTGCCTTTACGGCGAGGCGGTCGCCGGTAATATCCAGCGTGAGGCCGGCGAAGTCGTCGCCGCCTGGGAAAAGCCGGATGGCGTGCAGGCGAGCTGGAAACACCCAGGCCCGCAGAGCAATGATTTCATGGACAACAAGGAAGCGGTGACGGCGCTGCTCGGCATTCTGGTCCATGGTGCGGAGAATGTCCGCGACCAGCGGCTGGAGCAGTTCTACAAGGGCAAAGACACCGCGCCACGGCCGCGCATGGCGATCTACTGGCGCTCCAAAAATACCTGGAAATCGATGGCCGCCAATCTGGAGGGCCTGCGCACGCTCTGGCAGAAGGCCGGCATGGCCGAGCTTCTGCCAGCGGACAAGCAGCCGATTGCCGCCTCGATCGACGAGGACTTCAAATCGCTGCTCGACAGCGTGCCGAAGCTCAATCCCGACATCGATGTCGCCACAAGCGATGCGGAGAAGGCCAAGCTCGATACGCTGCTTGCCGACAGCCGCGACCTGATCACCAGGATCAGCGACGAATATGGCGCGGCGATCGGCCTTTCGGCCGGCTTTTCCTTTTCGGACGGAGACTGAGACGATGATGCGAAGTGCCGCGATCGACCGACGCAACTTCGTCAAGGCGGCCGGCCTTGGCTTCCTTGCAACCTTGGCGCCAAGGTCGCTGATGGCGGTGGAGCGGACCGATGCGGTCTATGCCTCGGGCATTCGGGCAGCCGACGGCTCCTTTGCCGTCGCGACCGTGACCGAGCGCGGCGAGATCGTCGATCAGGTAACGCTTCCCGCCCGCGCCCACGGCATGGCCTTCAGCGCTGCCACCGGCAAGACTGTCGCCTTTGCACGGCGGCCCGGCACCTATGCAATGATCTTCGATCCCTGGAACAAAAGCGAACCGATCGTCATCAGCTCCAGGGAGGACCGGCATTTCTACGGCCACGGCGCCTTCTCTCCTGACGGTCGTTTGCTCTACGCCAGCGAGAACGACTTCGACGGCAATCGCGGCATGATCGGCCTCTACGACGCCACCGACCGCTTCACCCGCATCGGCGAATTCGAGACCTACGGCATCGGTCCGCACGACATGACGGTGTCCGATGACGGGCGCCTGCTCATCGTCGCCAATGGCGGCATCGAGACGCATCCGGATTTCGGCCGCACCAAGCTCAATCTTGGCGAGATGCAGCCGTCGCTGGCGCTGATCGATGCGGCGACCGGGGCGCTGGTCGAAAAACATGTGCTGCCGGCGGAATGGGCAGAACTCTCCACCCGCCACGTCGATCTCGACGGCGCGGGCCGCATTTGGTTCGCCTGCCAGTATGAAGGCCACCGCAAGGATTTGCCGCCGCTTGTCGGCCATTTCGCCAAAGGCGAAGATCTTTCCTTCATCGACCTGCCGGAGGAGACGACGCGCCGGCTCGCCAATTACGTCGGGGCGATCGCCGTCAATCGCAGCGAAGGTCTCGTCGGCATCACCTCGCCGAAGGGCGGCGCCTCGGTGACCATCGACGCAAGGACCGGCAAGGTACTGGCCGAGACCGTCGTTCCCGATGCGGCGGGCATCGCCCCGGCAAGAAGCGGCTTTGCCGTTTCCTCCTACGATGGCGATTTCCTGTCGACCCGCAGTGAGGTCGCCTGGGATCAGCACATCGTGCGGATCTAATCACGGAAGCAGAGTCTTAGCCGGCGCGGGAATAGGCTTTCTGCTCAGCGCTGACGCTCGATGCCGCGGCCCTTGCCGCCTCGTGCAGCCAGTCGTTTCCCCGCACCGCCAAGTCCTTCAGGATCGCCGCAACCGCCGCCGCATCGTCGGAATGGCAATTGGCGATCTCGAAGCCCATCAGTTCCAGCATCGTCGGCGAAAGCAGGATCTCCGGATTCCGGTCGATTTCGATCTTGCAGCTGTTCGGCGAGAGCCGGCGCACGAGGATGCGGCCGGAGACCCGGTAGTGCGGATCGGCTGAGCGCGCCCGCCCATTGGCGATCTCTTCGGCATGGATCGCCACGTCCTGCGGGTTGTGGCGAAGCGACCAGGCGGACGGCAGCAGCGCCTTCGCCTCGCGTAGCACCGGCCCACCCTGCCATTCGGCATAGGCGACGAAACGCGGCCGGCCGAGGCTGCCGGTGCCGCCGCTGCGTGGCTTCGGCACGAAGGATCCTGCCCCGGACGGCAACGCGTCGGCGAGCGCCTTGACATAGGCTAGTGGTGGCGGCTTGCTGCCGGGAAGCAACATTTCGTATTTCTCCCAGAATTCCCGCCGTTCGGAATTCGGCAGCAGCAGCGCCTTGCGCAGCCATTTGTGGTCGCGCTCGAGGATGACGGGCAATGGATTTTCGAGGCCCCTGCGATAGCCGCTCAAGATCAATTCGCCGATCATGCGAACCGAGGGACCGTCGTCGCCGCGCGCCAGGACGGCGCTTGCCGCAATACGAACGAGATCCAACGCATAGGGCATCACCGCCGCGTCGTCGAAATCATTGATACCCCAGACGAGCCGGCCCTCGACATCGCGCCAGGTGCCGAAATTCTCCAGATGCGTGTCGCCGATCGCCAGCACCTCAGGGGCGACTGTCAGTTCGGGGCAGATATCGAGGATGATCTCGCACCAGCGCCAATAGGTGGCGCGCAGGAAGACGAAATCGCCGCTTCGCATCTTCTCGTGCTTCTCCCGGAGATCGTCCTTGACGAGATCGTCGCCGAGTTCACCGGCCAGCCAGGTCTCGAAATTCCGCACCGATTGCGATATCGTCGTCATGCCGCCGGCACTCCATCATTTCACGACCCGTGCGGAGAATACGCGTGCCGCGCGAAGCTGCAATCGTCTTCGCATCGGATCGCCACGATCCAGCGGTATTTGGCCAGCGGTACCGGCCAGCTGGGCCGGCTTGCACGGCGACGCAAAGGTGAAAGGTTGCCCCGGCGACACGGTCCCCGGTTTCCATCGCCGCCCGGACCGATTTCAGCAATGTCCAGCTTGTCGAATGCGGCGCGCCATGCCAATTTCGCGGCTGCAAGAGGGGCAGACATGAGCGAGACTGACAGGGGCGATTTCCGCGCGCGAATCCGCCGCAATTTTGCGCGGCAGGCGGCGATGGAAACGATCGGCGCGGAGCTGACGCGTGTCGAGCACGGCGTCGTCGAGATCGAGTTGCCCTTCGACGTCAAACTGACACAGCAGCACGGCATCCTGCATGCGGGCATCATTTCCGCAGCGCTCGATTCGGCCTGTGGCTTTGCCGCCTATAGCGTCATCGACCCGGAAGCCTCGATCCTGACGATCGAGTTCAAGGTCAATCTCATGTCGCCGGGGCGCGGCGATCGCTTCCTGTTTCGCGGGGAAATCACCAAACCCGGCTCCACCATTATCGTCGCCGACGGACGAGGCTACGCGATCAGCGACGGACCGGCGAAACTCATCGCCTCCATGACCGGGACGATGATGGTGATCCGCGGTAGAGAGGGCATTACGGGATGAAGTTCGAACTGAAATCGGTCGCGGGGAAATCCATCCTTTTCGTCATGGCGGCGGAGGCCGAATATGGTCCCTTCCTGCGCTCGCGCATCGAACCTCTGATGACCGGCGTCGGCCCGGTCGAGGCCGCCATAGCGCTGAGCAAGACATTGGCGCGGCTGGATGCCGTCGACGAGCTGCCCGATCTCGTCGTGTCCCTCGGCTCGGCCGGCTCCGCGAAACTGGAGCAGACCGAAATCTATCAGGTGACCTCGGTTTCCTACCGCGACATGGACGCCTCGCCGCTCGGCTTCGAAAAGGGCAAGACACCCTTTCTCGACCTGCCGGCAACGCTCGAACTGCCGCTGCGCATTCCCGGCATTGCCGAAGCAAGTCTTTCCACCGGCGGCAACATCATCTCGGGCGCCGCCTATACCAATATCGACGCCGACATGGTCGACATGGAGACCTATGCGGTGCTGCGCGCCTGCCAGGGCTACAAGCTGCCGTTGATCGGCCTTCGCGGCATTTCAGACGGCGCCGTCGAGCTGCAGCATATTTCGGGCTGGACCGAATATCTGCACATCGTCGACCGCAAGCTCTCCTATGGCGTCGACAGCCTGTTCACGGCGCTGGAGGATGGGGTTTTCTGGTTCTGAGCCGCCGAATGCGGGACAATTGGAACAATAAAAACCCGATGCCGCCGATTTCCCGGATTGCAAGGCGAAGCGCTTTTCATTAAAGCCTCGCCATGACCCAGACAGCACATCCCGACTCCGTTCTCATCGTCGATTTCGGCAGCCAGGTGACCCAGCTCATCGCACGGCGCGTGCGCGAGGCCGGCGTCTATTGCGAGATCGTTCCCTTCCAATCGGCCGAAGAGGCTTTCAAACGCCTGCAGCCGAAGGCCGTGATCCTGTCCGGCAGCCCGGCTTCCACGGTGGACGAGGGGTCGCCGCGAGCGCCCCAGATCATCTTCGACAGCGGCCTGCCGGTCTTCGGCATCTGCTACGGCCAGCAGACGATGTGCATGCAGCTCGGCGGCAAGGTCGAAAGCGGTCATCACCGCGAATTCGGCCGCGCCTTCCTCGAGGTCGACAGGGACTGCCAGCTGTTCGAGGGCCTCTGGTCCTCCGGCTCGCGCCATCAGGTCTGGATGAGCCATGGCGACCGCGTCACCGCGCTGCCGGATGGTTTCGAGGTGGTCGCCACCTCCTCCAACGCGCCCTACGCCTTCATCGCCGACGAGAAGCGGAAATATTACGGCGTGCAGTTCCATCCCGAGGTCGTGCATACGCCTGATGGCGCCAAGCTGATCGGTAATTTCATTCACAACATTGCCGGCATCAAGGGCGACTGGTCGATGTCGGCCTACCGGCAGAAGGCGGTCGAGCAGATCCGCGCGCAGGTGGGCGACAAGCGTGTCATCTGCGCGCTTTCGGGCGGCGTCGACAGCTCCGTCGCAGCCCTGTTGATCCACGAGGCCGTCGGCGACCAGCTGACCTGCATCCTCGTCGACCACGGCTTGATGCGCAAGGACGAGGCGGCCGGCGTCGTCGCCATGTTCCGCGAGCACTACAATCTGCACCTGCTGCACGTCGATGCCGCCGATCGTTTCATCGGTGAGCTCGAAGGCGTCAGCGACCCGGAAACCAAGCGCAAGATCATCGGCAGGCTGTTCATCGAGACCTTTGAGGAAGAGGCAAAGAAGCTCGGCGGCGCCGACTTCCTCGGCCAGGGCACGCTCTATCCCGACGTGATCGAAAGCGTTTCCTTCACCGGCGGCCCGTCGGTGACGATCAAATCGCACCACAATGTCGGTGGTCTGCCGGAGCGCATGAAGATGCAGCTCGTGGAACCCTTGCGCGAGCTCTTCAAGGACGAGGTGCGCGCGCTCGGCCGCGAACTCGGCCTGCCCGACAGCTTCATCGGCCGCCACCCCTTCCCCGGCCCCGGCCTTGCCATCCGCTGCCCCGGCGGCATCACCCGCGAAAAGCTGGAGATCCTCCGCGAAGCCGATGCGATCTATCTCGACGAAATCCGCAAGGCGGGTCTCTACGACGCCATCTGGCAGGCCTTCGCCGTGCTGCTTCCAGTCCAGACCGTCGGCGTCATGGGCGACGGCCGCACCTACGAATTCGTCTGCGCGCTGCGTGCCGTCACCTCCGTCGACGGCATGACGGCGGACTTCTACCACTACGACATGGAATTCCTCGGCCGCGCCGCGACCCGCATCATCAACGAGGTGCGCGGCATCAACCGCGTCGTTTATGATGTGACGAGCAAGCCGCCGGGCACAATCGAGTGGGAGTAGGGGGCAGTCGGCGGCAATAGCGTAGTTTAGGCGGCGATGTGCGCTGCCGTGCTGCCGCCAAACGTCTATTCCTCACTCGCGCTGAGCGCCATTGATATCCTGTCGAAATTCGCAAACCCGATCTGCGTCCAATGCTCGGACGATGTAATGCAGCTTCAGGGAGTGAGAGAGCTGTGGCATAGAGCAGTGTGCACATGGGCGGGTCTGCTTCCACCCACATCCGCTCGCATCCGCGCAATCGCGTTGATCCCGAAAGCTGCTGTCCGTTCAGGCGGGGGGCATCGGACCGCACCTCGTCAAGAGCGAGGGTCGCGACTGGCGGTCCCCGTGCTCGTGTTCGATATCTGGGCGCCTGAGATGTTCTTGGAGAGCCAAATGAGGCAAGCCACTTGCGGGCGTTGCGCTCGGTGGACGATGGTGCATGTCCAGTCGGTTAGTCCAATCGAGCCCAGTCCACGAATTCGAGTGCATAGGGAGCGAACAGAAAATCGCGGATCGCCACGATCCGGTCATTCCGCCAATCGACCAGCACGAAATGCGCGGGTTTCTCCATCGGTCTACCGCTTTCGAAGACCAGCATGGCTGGGCGGCCCTCGACGGCGCCGAAGGCGAACCGCCATTTCGTTTCTTCGGCATAGCGCGTGAAATAGGGGGCGATCTTGTCGCGCCCTTCCCATTTGAGCCGGTTCACCAGTTCGAGTTTCACGTCGTTGGCGAGCATGGCGCGGATCGCATCGAAATCTCCTGTGCGGAACAGATCGACAAAGGTAGCCATCTTCTGGCGGGCCGCATCGGGCATCAGAGGCAGCCGGGTGTCCGTGGGCATCTGCGCGAGTCGCCGCAGCGCCACGCGGCCGCGTTGAAGCGCCGATTTGGCGGCTGCCGGCGTACACGCGGCTATGCTCGCGATCTCCTCGACCGAATGGCCGAGCACATCCTTTAGGATCACCGCGCAGCGCTGAAGTTCAGGCAGTTGCAGAAACGTCTGGAAGCCGACCGCAACGATGTCCGCCTCGGGCATCGGCGCCGCTTCCACGTCTTCGGTGAGCGGAACGACGGTATTCCGGGTCCCTCGACGCAGGAAGTCGAGGCTCGTATTGTGGGCGATGCGAAACAGCCAGCCCTCGAGATTGTCCACCCCGGCGCCCTCGGCTCGCGCGTGAAGGGCCTTGACGAGGGTATCTTGCAATACGTCCTCGCCATCGACCGCCGATCCCGTCATCCGCGCGCAGTAGCGATGAAGGCGTGGCCGCAGCGCGCTGAGACGAGCCTCGAATTCATCCGTGTTCATGTATCGAGACCACCTGCGGCGCGTCCGCGCTCTGTTCCGCCAAGGATTGGACAGCAATGTCGATAAGAATCCTCGACAGGTTGGCCGGTTGTGACAGGAATGGCGAGTGGCTGCTTTCCAATGTGTGGGTAATTGTCTTGCCGCCGATGGCACCGTCAACCATCGCAATCATGTGATCCTGGCCGGGCAACGGAACCGCGCAATCCCGTGTGCAGCGGATGTAATGGCGCGGCACCGTGCCAAATCTTTCAGGGGTAATTTCCGATGGGGCCAGTGCGCCAGCGTTCGATTCGTCGCAATGAAGTTGCGACGCCGCATGCTCGAATTCGGACTCCGACACGTCGCCATAAAACGAAGCTTTGAGCAGCGATCTATAGGCTTCGTCGGTCGACCCAGCATTGATCCTTGTCGCACCGATGGAGGCGGGGTCGCCCACGAACAGCCGAGGCGACAGAGCCGAAGACATGGTTTCATGCTGGAGCATCGCCAGCAGCGGCATGCCGTTCGGCGCCATGAACCCCGCAATATATACGACCGCGAGAATCAGGTTCGGAACCTGCTCGGCGACCCCCGAAATCGTCATCCCGCCGGCTGAGTGCCCGACCAGGATGACCTTGCCGTCGCTGAATGATGCAGCTTCTTTTATCAACGCGACTACCGCTTGCGTCCGTTCCCGCTGCGTGAGGCCGGCGATAGGCGATTGCTCGGCGGCGAACGCAGCGGGGTCGAACGGACGACGACCGAGCGATGTTGGCGCTATAGCATTTACCCCGGCGCCGGGAAGGTCGAGGGTCAACGCCGCGAAGCCCTGGGCTTCAAGTATTGGTGTAACCTTGTTCCACGCCGAATGGTTGTGCCAACCGCCATGAACAAGGACAAAAGCTGCTTTGGACATCGACATCGACGATCCTTTTTCGTTCGATTTACGCTCTTCGCGACCCGCGGCCGCAATAGATCGGTTCAAACTTCCCTGGTGTCGAAAACGAACATTTGAACGCCCGAGTCATCAGGTGCATAAAGTCGGCGATCCGCCCCAGCCGCTTGCCCCTCCGAGCTTGCAAACCCCTTTTTCATCGCGTTAATATCGTCAAAATAGACCGTCCCAATCAGGTGAACATCAGGCGGTCCGGCTATCACCGTGATCGGTCCGTTGCTGATCTCGTATTTTCTGAGACCCGGAATCTTCTTAGCTAGAGGTATGTGCGTCTCGAAATAGTGCTTTTCGAACGCTTTCACGTCAACGGGCTTCTTGTAAACAACGACCATTTTAGCCATTGCGCTTCTCCTTTTGCGAATTTCGTGACGAAGGCTTATTCTCGCGTTGGTCTTCACCGACTCTTGCTCAACACTGCTGCGCCCAGGAACGAGTCGACACTCGCCAGCGCGAGGATCTTCGGGAAAAAGGCTTTCATGCGCGGGTCATCGCGCATCGTCACGACAGCGTCGGGAGTCTCCCACTCGGAGTATATGACGATGTTGGTGCCGTCCCTGGCGGCGATCAGCCGGGTCGACTTCCAGCCGGCAAGCGTGCTGACCACGGTGTCGGTGTTCTGTTTCAAGAGAGCGATCAGCGCCTCCTGTTTCGTCGGTTCGACCTTCAGCAGATTGATCAGAACGACGGGTTCGTCGGACATGGTAGGTCCTCTTCTGTTACTTACACACCAAGGACGAAACGGCGGGTGGAAACGGATCGCGGCGTTGGAAAAATTTTGGAGAGGTCATCTCGGTAGAGTGCGGTTTGCCGACTGTCTGCGACGCCAAGTGCGACTGCCCGACTCCCTTGGCGGTCGTGCACCGTTCGGTGCGGGAATGCACCATGATCGACTGGGACGACGTTCGCTACTTTCTTGCCGCCGCGCGCGGAGGCTCATTGCGGGCTGCCGCCAAGCGCCTCGGGGTGAACCACGCGACGGTGCTGCGACGCATCGCCCAGCTCGAGGAACGGCCTCGGGGCGCAGATGTTCGAAAAGCTGCCTTCGGGCTACCGCTTGACGGCTGCGGGCGAGGAGGTCCTCCAGCTCGCGGAGCAGATGGAAGCCTCGTCGCACCAGCTGGAGACGCGCGTCTTCGGCCGCGACCAGAGCGTGCGCGGTCTTTTGCGGGTGACGTTGGCACCGACCCTTGCGACACACCTGCTGATGCCGGACTTCGCCGATTTCGCGCGTCTGCATCCTGATATCGAGATGGAAATCGTGTCGTCCGGCGAGCTGGCGAATCTGACCAACCGAGAGGCCGATGTGGCGATCCGCGTCGTCTATGACCGCAAGACCCTGCCGCTCAATCTTCACGGCCTGAAGGGATCGGATATATTCGGCGGTATCTACATGTCCCGCGATCTGCTGGCAGCGTGGCGTGCGGGCGCGCCGGATCCCATCCGGTGGATCGTCATAAGCATGCATGGCATCCCGGACTGGGTGCGCGACGGCGAGGTTCGCACCACGGGGGTTCCGTTCAGGACCACGGACGGCGAGGCGCAGATCGTTGCTGTACGGCAAGGGCTCGGGATCACCACGCTGCCGTGCTTCGTCGGAGATGCCGATCCCCACCTGGTGAGGGTGCCGGGCACCGACCTGCACATGTACGGAACGCTCTGGCTTCTCACACAGGGGGAGACACGCAAGACGAAGCGCGTCCGGCTCTTCACGGAGTTCGTATCCGGCAGGCTCGCCGCCTACGCTCCGCTTCTCACGGGGCTGTCCATATCGCGCGACTGACGCCCGGCAGGTCGCCGGCGACGCTTGCCGTCATCCGGCCGGAAGCCGCGCTGGGATTTTCATCCGGCGCGTCGCGAGATCAAGCCGGAACGTAGATCAACCTGATCACATCCTCGCCAATCCGGTCATGAGCCATCAGGCGGAGCGGCGGCCGAGGTCCGGCGAAATATGGCTTGCCGTGACCGATCACGACGGGGTGCAGGTAGATTCGATACTCGTCGATCAGGCCAAGTTCGGTGAGGCTTTGCGCCAAATTGGGGCCGGCAACTTCGATCTCCCCGTCGCGTTCCGCCTTCAGCTTGCGGATCGCGGCCTCAAGATCTTCCCCAACAAGCCTGGCGTTGGGACCGACCGACTTCAACGAGCGCGAGACGACCCATTTCGGCTGGCTCCGCCACGCCGCCGCGAAGGCCTGTCGCTCTGCGTCCCATTCAGGATGTTCGTCGTCCCAGTAACGCATGACCTCATACATCTGGCGACCATACACGCTGCCCGTCTGCCGCTGAGCCTCCTCGATGAAGTGGCGGAAGAGCGTGGGGCTTGGCCCAAACGCCGTATGATCGACGTAGCCGTCCAGGGACTGGTTCATTCCGAACACAAGCTTAGCCATCTTCACTTCCTTTCCTCAAACGGCATCCGCGCAGGCCTGATTGCATTATGCAATCAGTTGCAAATTGGCTCAACTGATTTGTTATTGCAATTGGTTTTGAGTGCGCATAAATCCGCGACCTGATGGTCGCCAACCGGCCGGCCTGGGTGGACAACGGCCTGTCCGCTTCCAGCGATCAGAATGGACAAGCCGTCATCACAGGGCGCTATTTCAGCGGCAGAAACAACTCCGCCACCGCCTCATGCTCCGCCACTTCCGGGAAGAAGCTCAGCCGTTGGCAATAGATTGGGAAGTTGCGTGCTTCCTCGCCGCTGGCCGGAAGCCATTCGCGATAAAGGTAGAGCGCGGCGGGCTCCAGATTGTCGGTGTTGCCGACGACGCGCAGCACCGCGCAGCGTCCGCCAGGGATCTCGCCGGCCTTGATCTCTTCGCCGTTCGCCCCGATCGGTTGGTCGGTCCCGACACAAAGATCGACGCTATAATCGGCAGGCGACTGAGGACGCCGCTCGGAACGCCAGACGTTGAAGGTCGGACTTGTCCTGGGGTGCAGGCCAGCGGCCTTGCGCCAGGCGATGAACCGCTGGATGGTGGCGCCGAGCGACGCCGGATCGCCCCGATGCTCCATGATCGCCACCGGCGTGGTGGGCACATTGCGAATTATCACGTCGTCAGTGGTAAAAGTCTTCTGCATGAGCTTGCTCCTTGCATTGTCGAGAGGCCCGAAGGCGGCAAGCCACGGCTCCCAGTCGGGAGACTTCCGAAACGACGAAGGCGATTGTCCGAACCGTTGCCGAAAGGCGCGGGCGAAGGCATCCGGTGCATCGTAGCCGGCATCCATCGCTATATCGGTGACGCGTTCTTCGTCCCGGTAAGCCAGCCGGTATGAAGCGCGCTTCATGCGGGCAAGCTGGATATAGCGATGCACGGACAATCCGAAGGTCGCCGTGAACTGCCGGTGGAAATGAAACTTCGAGAAGGCCGCGACGCCGCTCAGAAGGTCAAGATCGAGATCGTCATCGAGGTACTGGTCGACATAATCCAGCACTCGCTGCATCCGCTCATGATAGTTCCGAAGCGCTGCGGTCATTCGTCTTGGTCTCCGTGGCAGCTCAAACTAGATTCCTTCGGCAACGCAGCGCTCGACCGATCTTGCGGTTTGGTATGGATCAGCCGGCGTGCCGCCCGATCGGAGCATCTTGCGATCCTCGCCCGGCACTGTTATTCGCATTTCCGTCTTAGAGGAGAACGCCTTTGTTTGCCGTCGTAACGATCCAGAACTCACCGGCTGCGGCGGTAGGGATGAAGGCGCTCGGCATCGTGACCGAGAGCTGATCCTCGCTCTATCGCTCGGCCTTTCGCGCGCCAATGCTGGCGCATGTCTAATGTCGAGAAAACGATGATTATCGAACTAATGTCTCATGATTTTGAAGCACTGCTGAAGGGCGTCGCACCTGGTCAGCTGCGCCTTGTCCAAGACAGCGCCATTGCGCCTCCTGAGATATTGGCGATGTTGAGCCGCCTCGCGGCTGATATCGGCGTGGAATTTTTGCCGTCGGCCTGGATGATCGTGGAGGATGACGAGATCGTCGGCCTTTGCTCTGTCATCAAGGTTCCCCAGGACGGAAAGATCCATATCGGCTATGGGGTTGCGCCCACCCGCCAAAGCCGTGGATGCACCACGCGGGCCATAGGGCAGTTGCTCGAGTGGGCGCGGGACGACCCTCGCGTGGCTTTGATCTCTGCAGAAACCGGGTTTGAGAACGTAGCTTCACAGCGTGTCCTTGAACGCAATGGATTTGTCCGTATCGGCGAGCGTATCGATGCCGAAGATGGTCCATTGATCTGCTGGGAAGCCGCAACCGTTTAGGTTTTACCGGCTGGAGTAGCCCTCACAGGAAGAGGCCGGCCGAGGTTCAGTTGCCTCGGCCGACCGTTGTCACGAAGGGAATGACAACCGCGATCCGAAGCCGGCCTCAGCGGCCGTAGGTGACCTCGACGGATGCCTTGTCGAGCGTGTTTGCCCTGACATAGAAGCCAACCATGGCGGCCGGCGCGGTCTCGGGAAGCGGGAGCTTGTCCACCGAGAGCGCGTAGACGGTGAACTGGTAGTGGTGCGGCTGATCGCCGGCTGGGGGGCACGCGCCGCCATATCCGGACATACCGAAATCCGTGTGACCTTCGACGGCGCCTCCCGGAAGCTTTTTGTCCCCGCTGGCGCCGGTGGCAATCTCCGAGGCATTTGCGGGAATGTTGAACACCGACCAATGCCACCAGCCCGAGCCTGTGGGAGCATCCGGATCGTAAGTCATAATGGCGAAGCTCTTGGTCGCCTCAGGCGCGCCCGACCAGGTCAGTTCCGGCGAGATGTTCTTGCCGGCGCAGCCGAAGCTGTTGAAGACCTGCGCATCGGCCATCGACTTGCCGGCGATCAAATCCTTCGAGGTGAGCTTCATTTCGGCCTGTGCGGCCGTGGCGCCGAAGACGGACGCGGCGAGAAGTACTGCTGTGATGAAACGCATGCTGTTTTCCTGCGGTTGATAATGCAGGAAAACTATCGTTACCGCGCAAGCGCATCTGCCCCGCTATGCTCAACTTCTGCCCCGATCCGCTCAAAACGCTTGGAGCCGCCACGCACATGGCGCGGATTGACGCCGAACCGCTCCTTGAACCGCGCCGCGAATTGAGAAGGGGAGTCGTAACCGACCTCAAGCGCAATCTGCGCCATCGGCAGGGTTGTCGTCTGGATGAGCCCCAAGGCGCGGTTCATCCTTGTATCGCTCAGGATCTCAGTAAAGCCGGTATTTTCGGCGGCCAGCTTACGCCTCAGCGTCGCTTCGCTCATGTTGAACGAGCGCGCCGCATGGCCCAGCGTCCAATCGAAGGCCGTATCGCTTTCGACTATCTCCCGCAGCCGGTCCTCGAGCCGAGGACTTTGGCTTTGGCCCAACACCGCTCCGCCGAGTGCAAACCAGGTGATGAGTTCGATCAAACGCGCCTTGGCAATCGCGCCGGGAAGCCTCGTCAAATTGCCGGGCTGACAGCAATAGTCAAACAATGCCGCGGCTTCCTCCGGCAGGTCCGAGGTGCCTGCCGGGACAGGCCTTGATGGAACGGCGATCGATCCCATCCTGATATAGGCTTCCTCGAACAGCTGTCGCGGAACAGGAAGCGCCAGGGTCTGGTACTTCTGCGGCGCCTTGGGAATGTTCTCCATCGTCAGCGGTCTGTAGTCTGGCAGCAAGCCATAGGCGCCGGCTTCGAGGCGCAAAGCCTTGTCATCGGCCATGACGATCTTCGTTCCCGATTGCACCTGTATCAACAAGGGGCTCGTATTGACGAGACGATAAAAACAAGCCCGCCCACCCTGACGGATCAAAGCCCTGGCCGGAACGGGAAAGACGTCGTCGAGCATAAGTTCTCCGCAAAAGGATGGAAGCGCGGCGAGCGGTGGCCTCTATAGAGCGCGCGCCGCCTCGCTGGCCTCTTTCATCGGGAATATCAAAGCCGGATGCCAGCGGCAACATTCAGCCCAAGCCGCAGGATTTGAGCCCGTGCGACTGGCCTGAAATCGCCGTCGAGACTTACCAGCGGCAGCGTGAGCCCAGACCGCATTACCGCCCGTCAAATCTGCGCACATAATCGACCAAGGCGCGCAGCTTCAGCGGCTGCCGCTGGCGCCTGGGGTAGTAGAGATAGAAACCCGGGAAGGGTGGACAGAAGTCCTCCAGCAGCGGCACGAGTTCGCCGCGTTCGATATAGGGCTGGAAGGTCTCCACCATACCGAAGGTGATCCCGGCCCCGGCGCAGGCCATGCGGATCATCATTCCCATGTCGTTGGTCGTAATGGTGGGATCGACGGAGACGTCGAAGTCGCGATCGTTTTCGGTGAATTCCCAGCGATAGGGCGCCGTATCCGGGCGTGGTCGCCATCCGATGCAGGCGTGGTTCTGCAACTCGCCGGGGTGGCGGGGATGGCCGCGGCGCTCGAGATAGCCGGGGGATGCGGCGGCGCATTGTCGCTGCTCTTCGGAGACTGAAATTGCGATCATGTCCTTTTCGATTACTTCGCCGAGCCGAACGCCCGCGTCGAAGCCGGCTTCGACGATATCGAATTCGTCATCGGTGATGGTGATATCGAGTTTGATTTCAGGGCAGGCTTCCATGAAACCGGCCAGCAAGGTGCCGGAGAGGAAGTTCTCGGCGATCGAGGAAACGGTGATCCGCAGCAGACCGCTCGGGCGCGCCTGCATTTCTCGCACAGTCTGCATTGCATCCTTGACCTGCCGGACCGATGGACGAACCGCGTCGAAGAACACTTCACCGGCTTCGGTCAGGCTGACGCTGCGCGTCGTGCGCTGGACCAGGGCAACGCCGACCCGATCCTCGAGGCGCTGCAGGGCCTGGCTGACGGCGGAGCGGGTGACGCCAAGCCGCTCGCCGGCAAGCCGGAAGTTCCGCGCTTCGGCCACCGCGAGAAAAACTGAAATGCCTTCGAGATCATCGACCATTGGTTAGTATTTCTAACCAAGGCATCCTGGATTGGCAACTTAATCGCCGCGGATCGGCACGCTATCTTTCAAGTCGAGATCAACGCCAAGACGCACTCATCGGCAGATCTTCTTCGAAAGGCAAGGCAATGCGAAAGATTTTCAGAAGCCCGGTCCTTCAGCTTTTCACGGCGGTCACCCTGGCTGGCGCGGCGACCAGTTCGTCCGCCACCGATGGCGTGAACCGCCGAGATCAGCAGCAACAAACAAGCGAGAACAGAATGCAGCAACATCCCTATATCGGCATGTGGATGACGGATGATGGCCGCGTCCGCCACGAACTTCTGCCGAATGGCCGTTACGACGAAGCCCGCGGCAACCGCGAAAGCGCCTATCGAGGACGTTACGAAGTCAGCGGAAGCCACATCGAATATTCGGATGACACGGGCTTCACGGCCGACGGCGATTTCGTCGACGGCGATACCCTCCATCATGGCGGCATGGTGCTTCGGCGCAAATGATGTGCCGCCTGAAAGGCAACACCACACAGGAGAAGGCCGCGTTTGCCGGCCGGAAAGGATGACGATCATGTCTTCCCCAACACCCATCTGGTTCATCACCGGCGCATCATCCGGCCTCGGCAGGGCACTCGCCGAAGCCGTGCTGGCCCGTGGCTGGCGCGCCGCCATGACGGCGCGCAGACCCGAGACACTGGCAGATATCAAGGCACAACACGGGGACCGCGCGCTTGCCCTTGCACTCGATGTGACGGACAGCAACTCCATCGTCGGCGCAGTCCGTGACGCCGAAACGCATTTCGGTGCGATCGACGTCCTCGTCAACAATGCCGGCTACGGCTACCTCTCGGCGATCGAAGAGGGCGATGATGCCGAGATACGCGCCCAGTTCGAGACCAATGTCTTCGGACTGATCGCCATCACAAAGCAGGTTCTGCCGGGCATGCGCCGACGCCGGCAAGGGCATATCTTCAACGTCTCGTCGCTCGGCGGGCTCGTCGCTTTTGCTGCAACCGGCTATTACCATGCCACCAAGTTCGCGGTCGAAGCCCTATCGGAATCGCTTTCCCATGAGGTCAGGCCGCTTGGCATAGATGTGACGATCCTCGAACCCGGCGCCTTCCGCACGGATTGGGCCGGCCGGTCGATGGTCGAATCCCGCACGATCATCGAAGACTATGCCGAAACGTCAGGCAAGCGCCGCCAGGCCACCCGCTCGGTCTCCGGCAACCAGCCGGGCGATCCCGCGCGCGCGGCAACCGCGATCATATCGGCGTTCGAGGCGGATGAACCGCCGCTACGCCTGCTGCTCGGCACACCCGCCTTGAAGATCGCCCGCGAACGGCTCGATGCGTTGCGCGCAAACTTCGACGCCTGGGCGGAGACGACGCTCAGCGCCGACTTCCCAAGCTAACCGCCAAGAAAACCCTCAGCCGCATCGCCAGGCGAGCGGCGTGCAAATGGAGCTTGAGATGTCTGATATCAAAGGAAAAGTCATTGCCATCACCGGGGCCAGCAGCGGCATCGGAGAGGCGGCGGCAAAGGTGCTGGCTGCCGCAGGCGCCCATGTCGTGATCGGTGCCCGCCGCACCGAGCGCCTGGAGGAACTCGCCGGCGAAATCGCCGCAACGGGCGGGACGGTGCGCCTGCGACAGCTTGATGTCACCGACCGTTCCCAGGTGGAGGCCTTTGCAGGCTTTGCCCGCTCCGAATTTGGCCGGTTGGATGTCATCGTCAACAATGCCGGCGTCATGCCGCTCTCGCCGCTCGACGCCCTCAAGGTCGACGAATGGGACCGGATGGTCGACGTCAATATCAAGGGCGTTCTCTACGGCATCGCAGCAGCGCTTCCGATCATGAAGGCGCAGGGATCAGGGCAGATCATCAACCTGTCTTCGATCGGCGGCCACAGCGTCTCGCCGACGGCGGCCGTCTATTGCGCGACGAAATTTGCGGTGCGGGCGATCTCGGACGGATTGCGGCAGGAGACCGATCGGATCCGCGTGACTGTCATATCTCCCGGCACGACGACATCGGAACTGGCCGACACGATCACCGATCCGACGGCGCGCGATGCCATGAAGGCTTTCAGGGCGATCACGATCAGCCCCGAGGCGATTGCCAATTCGATCCTCTACGCCGTCAGCCAGCCTGATGATGTCGATGTCAGCGAGATCATCATCCGGCCGACAGCCAGCCCGCATTGAGCGGCTGAGATTGCCGCCAAAGCAATTCCAGCAAAAGTGTAGAGCGGTTTTGCCAGGCAAAGCGCGAAGCGATTTTGCCGGGAATTGCGGAAAACGAAAAGCCTCCGCCGCCTAAAAACCCAGCGACTGCTGGGCAGGCGGCGGCGGTGCAAGGTTGACGCCTTCGAGCTCCAGCATGCGGGCCTTCGACGACGAACCGCCGGGAGCGGAGAAGCCGCCGATCTTGCCGCCGGCTGCAAGCACCCGGTGGCAGGGAATGATCAGAGCGACGGGGTTCTTCGCCATCGCCTGGCCGACATCGCGGGCGGCTTCCGGCCCGACGCCGAGCTCCTTGGCCAGCGCGCCGTAAGTGGTGGTGCGGCCCCAGCCGACACGCCTTGCCGCCGCATAAATATCCCGGAAGAAGGTATCCTGGCCGGCAAGGTCGAGTTCGACGCCGGAAAAATCCGTCTCCTCGCCCTGGAAGTAGCGCTTCACGGCCGCGACCGTCTCCAGCACAGCAGGCGTCGGCGCGCCGGCTTCGGCATCCGGCAGGCGGCGCAGCAGGAGCCGTTCGGTCGCCTCTGCTGATTTGGTCGGCAGCTGGAAGCGGGTGATGCCGGCGTCGCTCCAGGCGATACCACAGAAACCGCCCGCGGTTTCGAAGATGAGATAGTGGTGCGTTGTCTCAGCCATGACACAGCCTCCGCGTTTTCGATTGCCCTCAAAATCGTATGGGACGGCCTCGGTTTCAACCCGTTTCTTGCGCGCATAAGGCTTCCGGGAAATATCGCGATCCGTCTCTCGCAATGTCAATCGAACATCCACGTCATCCATTCAGAGAAGATTGTATCGGAAAATTATGTTCTGTTTTTGTTCTTGATATTCAATCTCGTCAGAGTATCCTTCGTCGCGTTTTGGAAACGACGAGGTGGGTCATGACGACCCTGAGAGCCCATGAACCAAATCTCCTTCGACTTCGAGGATGGGCGAAGTCGGCGCGGGCGACCGGGCGAAAACCATAACGGCGGACACCGGCTTTTCTTCGCCCTCTGTCCGCCTGCGGCGGTTGAGCGGCAGGCGGCATCGATCGCCGATGACTATGGGAAGACTTTCTCTCTTTCGGCAAAGCCACGGCTGACGACACTGCATATGACGATCATCGGCATCGACGATTATGAAGAATTGCCCGAGGACGCGGTCTTTGCGGCGCGCCAGGCCGGCGCCACGGTGGAGAGCGCGCCGATTGCGATCACTTTCGACAGGATCATGAGCTTCAGGCGGGAAGGTAAGGCGCGGCCGCTCGTGCTTTACGGCGAAGGCGGGCTGAAACCGCTCACCCGACTGCATGTCCAGCTCGGTGTCGGCATGCACAATGCCGGACTGCGGCACAATATCAGCCGCGATTTCACACCGCATATGACGCTGCTCTACGACTGCAAGACCGTGCCGCCGGCGAGGCTCGACACGCCCGTTTCATGGACGGCGTCCGAATTCCTGCTCATCCACAGTCTTCTCGGAAAAACCGAATATCGGATCATCGATCGCTGGCCACTGCTCGGCTGAGGCAATGATGTCTGCGGACCACGCTTGCGCTTGCCCTATTTCCGCTCATATAGCTCGGAATGCCTAACCGGGCGCTGGTTGCAAACGGGAACGAAGACAGCATGGACGTTTCAGAGATCATCATCCCTGGAGATACGCCGGGAACGGAGTGGCGGCTGCCGGTGCTGCGCTTTAAAGGCCACGATCCGAGGGCGCCGAAGATCTATATCCAGGCGGCACTGCATGCCGGCGAGCTGCCGGGAACGGTGCTGCTGCATTTCCTCTGCGAGCGGCTGCGGCAGGCGGAAAACCAAGGCGGGATCGCCGGCGACATCACCATCGTGCCGCAGGCCAATCCGATCGGTGCGGCGCAATCGCATTTCGGCGAGCTGCAGGGCCGTTTCGACCTGGGCTCACGCACCAATTTCAACCGGGATTTTCCGCTGATCTCCATTACCGATCGGGCGACGCTGATCGAGGATCTTGATGATTACCCGGCTACCGATAGATTGAAGCGACAGCTGCTGCATTTGGCGCTTGGCGCCGATCTCGTGCTCGACCTGCATTGCGACGACGAATCCCTGCAATATGCCTATATCGACGAGGCCTTCTGGCCGGAGGCGGCCGATCTTGCCGCCGCGCTCGACATGGAGGCCGTGCTGCTTTCGGATGGCGAAAGCTCGGCCTTCGAGGAGGCCGTCGGCTTCGCATGGAAATATGAAGTTCCCGGCGAACGCCGCTCCCGGCTGCCTGGCAAACTCTCCGTCACCGTCGAGCTGCGCGGCAAACGCGACGTCGATCCGGTGCTGGCGAAAAAGGATGCGGACGGGCTCTGGCGCTTCCTTGCGGCACGCGGCATCGTTGGCGACGAAAAACCGGCGGCAACGGTATTTTCCGGTCCGGCCGTGCCGCTCGACAATGTGGAGATCATCCGCACGCCAGAAGGCGGCGCCGTACTCTTCCATCGCGATATCGGCGAGAGGATTGCCGAAGGCGAGCTTCTGGCGACGATCGTCACCCGGCCGGGGCAGCCGGGCGGCAGCATCGAGCTCACCGCGCCGCAGGACGGACTGATCCTGACCCGGACCTCCGACCGGCTGGTGCGGCGGCGCAGCGACCTGATGAAGATCGCCTGTGACGAACCCAGCAAGGCCTCCCGCAAGGCCGGCACGCTGGAGAATTGAGCCGGGCCGGTTTTGTCCTGCTGCGATTGTCGACGCGCTCGGGGATAAAAGGTCGCACGGCGTTTGCGCCGGCCTTCGTGCATGTTATCTCGCTGTCATCACAGGGAGATCGATCGGGCATGGCCGTCACCATCTATGGCATCAAGAATTGCGACACGATGAAGAAGGCCCGCAGCTGGCTGGAAGAACATAGCGTCGCCTATGAGTTTCACGACTACAAGGCGCTCGGTATCGACCGCGCCCATCTCGAAGCCTGGATCGACGAAGCCGGCCTCGATACCGTGCTCAACCGCGCCGGCACCACCTTCCGCAAATTGCCCGATGCCGAGCGCGAGAACCTGACCCGGGAGAAGGCGATCCAGCTGATGCTCGACCAACCGTCGATGATCAAGCGGCCGGTGCTGGAGGCGAAGGGGAAATTGCTGGTCGGCTTCAAGCCGGAGATTTACGCCGGTACGTTCGGAGGCTGACAGGCGCCCCGCTGAGCTCACGAGGGAAAGAGATGTCCAAGACCACGCGCGCGACACAGCTTCTTTCGCAAGCAGGCGTCCCCTTCACCGTTCATGCCTATGACTACGACCCCAATGCCGAGCGCGTCGGGCTGCAGGCGGCGGAAGCACTCGGCGAGGCGCCGCACCGGGTGCTGAAGACGCTGATGGCGGAGGTGGACGGCAAGCCGGTCTGCGTCGTCGTGCCGTCGGATCGCGAGGTCAGCATGAAGAAGCTTGCCAGCGCCTTTCACGGCAAATCGGCCAATATGATGAAGCCTGCCGATGCCGAGCGGCTGACGGGTTATCATGTCGGCGGCATCAGCCCGTTCGGCCAGAAGAAGACCGTGCCGACGGCGATCGAGGAGGCCGCGCTTGGCGAGCCGCTCGTCTATATCAATGGCGGGCAGCGCGGGCTGCAGGTGCGGCTCGATCCGAAGGCTGCGTTGAAGGCGCTGAAGGCAGTCGCAGCGCCGTTGATTGCCTGATCGGAGCATGATGCCGAAAAGTGTAGGCGGTTTTCGGACAACATCATGTTCTTACTGTTGAATCTAGAGGAAGCGGTCGAGTAAGCCGGCGATCGCCTTCGCCTCGTTTTCGGCAAGCTTGCAGCCGATGTGGGTCTCGATCGATCTGGCATAGACCGTCCAGATGCGCTCGCGAAGTTTTCGGCCGGCATCTGTGATCACCACCCAGCGGCCGCGCCCATCCTCAGCGAAGTTTTCGCGCCGGACCAGGCCCTCCCGTTCCAGCCGGTCGAGCAGCCGCGAAAGATTATACTGGGCCAGCAATGTCCGCTCTTCGATCTCGTAGGGGCGCAGCATGCCGTCTTGCGAGCGCGCCAACTCCCAAAGCACGTCATACCAGGCAAGCGGCGGCATGGCGGCTGCCTTTAGGTCAGCTTCGATGGCAGCGAGCAGCCGCTCGCGGGCGCGCATGATGCTCGTCCAGGCAGAGGTGACTGCTTCGCTTGGATTCGACGTTTTTTCGGACATAAATGCAATTACATCTATCTTGAATTCCGCTGCAAGCGATATTAGATGCATTTACATCTATCATCATTGCCAAGGAGGCCCCCATGAGCAAGCTTACCCTCGTCAGCCATCATCTCTGCCCCTATGTACAGCGCGCCGCGATCGCGCTGCTCGAAAAGGGCGTGCCCTTCGAGCGCATCAATATCGATCTTGCCAACAAGCCGGACTGGTTCCTGAAGATCTCGCCGCTCGGCAAGGTGCCGTTGCTGCGGATCGAGGAGGAAGACGGCAGCCAGGCGGTACTCTTCGAAAGCAGCGTCATTTGCGAATATCTGGAGGAAACACAGCCGGGCGTCGCGCTGCATCCGAAAGACGCGCTGACGCGTGCCCGCCATCGCGGCTGGATGGAATTCGGTTCCTCCGTGCTTTCCGATCTCTGGGGTTACGAGACGGCTGAGGATGCCGCGCAGTTGGAGGCCAAGCGCACGGCGCTCATCTCCAAATTCGCAACGCTCGAGAAGGTGTTGACGGACGGCCCCTATTTCGCCGGCAACGACTTCAGCCTCGTCGATGCCGTCTTCGCGCCGGTCTTTCGGTATTTCGATCTCTTCGAGACGCTCGGCGACGGCGACATCTTCGAAGGGCTTGAGCGTGTAAAGCGTTGGCGCAAGGCGCTCTCCGAACGGGCGAGCGTCAAGGCCGCCGTTGGTGAGGATTACCCGCAGCGGCTGATGGAATTCCTCGAAAAACATAACTCGATCCTGCTCAGGCTGCCTGCCGCAGCTTAAAGCCCCGCGAGCGGCCGGACATATAAATCCGGCCGCTGCAATTCGGCAGCGGCGCGCTTCATTTTCGCCGCAAACGGGTCTAAGTCTTCCGGCCTCCCACCGTCGATGACAGAAGGCAGGTTGAACCATGACTTTCATGCCCCAGAGCCAGAACACCGTTGATCCCGTCAAGCTGGAAAAGCTTGCGAAAGTCGCCGTCAAGGTCGGCCTGCAGCTGCAGAAGGGTCAGGACCTGGTGATTACCGCGCCTGTCGTGGCGCTGCCGCTCGTCCGCCTGATCACCAAACACGCCTATCAGGCCGGCGCCGGACTGGTCTCCGCCTTCTATTCCGACGAGGAAACGACGCTGGCGCGCTATCAATATGGCAGCGACGAGAGCTTCGACCGCGCCTCCGGCTGGCTCTACGAGGGCATGGCCAAGGCCTATGCCAACGGGGCGGCCCGTCTCGCGGTTGCCGGCGATAATCCGATGCTGCTGTCCGAACAGGATGCCGGCAAGGTCGGCCGCGCCAATCGCGCCAACTCCACCGCCTACAAGCCGGCGCTGGAGAAGATCTCGAATTTCGACATCAACTGGAACATCGTCTCCTATCCCAACCCATCCTGGGCCAAGGTGGTCTTCCCCGACGATCCGGAACCGATCGCGATTGCCAAGCTTGCCAAGGCGATCTTTGCCGCCTCGCGCGTCGATGTCAGCGATCCCGTCGCCGCCTGGGCCGAGCACAATGCCAATCTTGGCAAGCGCTCCGCCTGGCTGAACGGCGAGCGCTTCGCCTCGCTGCATTTCCGGGGACCGGGCACCGACCTGACGATCGGCCTTGCCGACGGACATGAATGGCACGGCGGCGCTTCCACCGCCAAGAACGGCATTACCTGCAATCCGAACATCCCGACCGAGGAGGTCTTCACCACGCCGCATGCGCTGCGCGTCGAAGGCCATGTGTCGAGCACCAAGCCGCTCTCGCACCAGGGCACGCTGATCGACAATATCCAGGTGCGTTTCGAGGGCGGGCGCATTGTCGAGGCCAAGGCCTCGCGCGGCGAAGAGGTCTTGAACAAGGTGCTCGATACCGACGAGGGCGCGCGCCGGCTCGGCGAAGTGGCACTCGTGCCGCATTCCTCACCGATCTCGGCCAGCGGCATCCTGTTCTACAACACGCTGTTTGACGAAAACGCCTCGTGCCACATCGCGCTCGGCCAGTGCTATTCCAAATGTTTCCTCGATGGAGCGAACCTTAGCCAGGAGCAGATCAAGGCACAGGGCGGCAATTCCAGCCTGATCCATATCGACTGGATGATCGGCTCCGACAAGGTCGATATCGACGGCATCAAGCCGGATGGTTCACGGGTTCCGGTGATGCGGCAGGGCGAATGGGCCTGAGCGGCATCATCGTGCGCTGACTGAGCCAGACGCTGGCAAGCATCATGGCCTTGCTGGAGCCGGCGCGGCGGCCAGCCTCGTCCTTCGAGGCCCTGCGGGGTGCTGAGTATGAGGCTGGAGAACGCCTGTGCCTCAGGTGATCCTTCGAGGCGATGTGGATCACACTTCAGGAGGAGACCGTCCAGCCCCGGCAGCATGCTAGCGGATCGTCGATAGCAGCTTGCGCACGCGATCGAGATGCAGCTTCCGCTTTGCATCGGTGGCGCGGTCCATGTCGTGCAGGCTGAGCATCTTGAAATGCAGCCGCTTCGAGCAGAAGGCGGCGATGCCGCGCTTCAAGAGCCGGCGCACCGGATCGCCCATATAGAGACGCACCAGCCACCACGGCGAGCCCGTCGTCGTCAGCGCATAGAGCAGCCTGATATTGGTAAGCTGCGGCACGATACGGCCGCCGGCGGCGTCATGGCTGAAGGCGACCCCGGGGGCGAAGACACGGTCGAAGAAACCCTTCAGGATGGCGGGGAAATTGAACCACCATTGCGGAAAGACGAGAATGAGGCCATCGGCAGCATTCAGGCGGGCAACGATGTCGGCTAAGGCTGAGGTGTCGTAGGGCTGGTCGAAATAGCCGCCGCGCTCAGCCTTCGAAAGACGAGGATCGAAATTCTCAGCATAGAGATCGAGCAGATCGACAACATGGCCGGAGGCTTCCAGTGCTTCGCGCGCGGTCCTCGCCACGGCAGCGGCGAAACTGTCCTCCAGTGGATGGGCAAGTACCAGCAGGATACGCATTGTCAGAACAGGCTTCCCTGCTTCGGCGGTTCTGCGGGTTTTACGCTGCGCTTCTTGGCACCGGCCGGCGGTGCGCCGCCTTCCGTGGTCATGGCGCCGACACGACCGTCGGCGAATTCGATGGCGATTCCCATGCCGGCGGAGAGTTGGGCAGCCTGCGAGACTGGCCTGTTATCCTCATCGCGAATGACGGCGTAGCCGCGCTTCAGCACATTCTTATAGGAGAGCGACTGCAGCACGCGGTCCTGCGAAGAAAGCTCGGCGCGCGCGCGGGTCAGCTGGTGGCGGATCGCCGTATCGGCATGGCGAGAAAGATTGCCGAGGCGTTCGCGACCGCGGTCGGTCTGGGTCTTCAGCCGGGCCGGCAGTGAGGCGAGGATGGCTTCGGCACGATCGACGCGCGATTTCGAGCGGTCGATCAGCCGCTCGACCATGCGCTCGGCCCGGGCCATGCGCTCGTTCAACGTCTGGCGACGCTCGGCGATGCGGCCGGCGAGCAGCTCGGGGCGCAGATGCGCGCCGACGCGCTCGAAGCCGCGGCGCTTGTTGATGGTGTTGAGCTCCAGCCCGCGGCCGAGACCGGTTGCCGCCTCGTCGAAACGGCGGCGCGGCAAGGCGAGAAGCTGATCGAGCGACGGCAATGCCCGCATCAGGGCACGCACCGACTGGCGGCGCTGATCCATCTGCCGGTTCATGCAGCCCTGCAGGCGCGCGGCAAGAGCGGCGGCCTGCGCCTCGAGCTCCGCCTTGACCGGCACTGCCATTTCGGCGGCCCCCGTCGGCGTCGGCGCACGGACATCGGCGGCATAGTCGATCAGCGTCCAGTCGGTCTCATGCCCGACGGCCGAGATCAGCGGTATCCGGCTTTCGGCCGCGGCACGCACGACGATTTCGTCGTTGAAGCTCCAGAGATCTTCCAGGCTGCCGCCACCGCGCGCGACGATCAGCACATCCGGGCGCGGGATGGCGCCTGAATGTTCCAGCGCGTTGAAGCCGCGGATGGCGTTCGCCACCTCCTCGCCGGATCCCTCGCCCTGAACCTTCACCGGCCAGACGAGGACGTGCACGGGAAAACGATCGGAGATGCGGTGAAGAATATCGCGGATGACGGCGCCGGTCGGCGAGGTGACGACGCCGATGACGCTCGGCATGAAGGGCAGCCGCTTCTTGCGGGCAGCATCGAACAGGCCTTCGGCACCGAGCTTGCGCTTGCGCTCCTCGATCAGCGCCATCAGAGCGCCGGCGCCGGCCGGCTCCAGCGTCTCGATGACGATCTGATATTTCGAGGAACCCGGAAAGGTGGTGACCTTGCCGGTGGCGATGACTTCCATGCCCTCTTCCGGGCGGAACTTCAGCCGCGAGAAGGTGCCCTTCCAGATGACGGCGTCGATGCGGGCGCGATCGTCCTTCAGCGCAAAATAGGCATGGCCCGAGGAGTGCGGCCCACGATAGCCGGAGATCTCGCCACGCACGCGAACCTGGTCGAAGGCGGTTTCGACGGTGCGCTTGATCGAGCCGGAAAGTTCCGAAACCGAATATTCGGCAAGGTTGGTCGGCGAATCGCCGTCGAAGACGTTGCTCATCCCCTCTTTCTATGTCCATCCGCTGGAAACAGGAAGGGTGGCACGGGCCTTGGGATCGGTTTTCCCAGCCGTTGAAATCGTTGTCGAAGGGGTTCGTCGCAATTGCATCAAGCGTGTTAGTCTCCTGGCATCCTGCACATGCACTCGTTGCAGCCGGACGAACTAACAACAAAATCGAGTAAATATGTTTTGTCGCGGAACGGATAGTTAGAATATGCGTTTTACCCGAAAGGGATTGCTAACCACTGTAATACAAAGGCTTTTCGGCAAAGCCTGCCGGTAAATCTTTGTTAGTTGGCGCTTCCTATGCTTCCCCTCGTTATCTCTGGGAATGTGCTGAAATGATTATTCTCACAGCAGCAGCATTGGGCGTCAGCGCCGGGCAGACGCGTTCGGCTGGCGTGATCGCGCTGGTCGCCGCGCTGATCGGAATCACATTCGCGCTGGCGGCGATAACCTCGCCGGGGCCGGTGTCCATTCTGGCATTCGTCTATGCCGTGCTCGGCTATAATGGCGGCCTCATGCTCTTCGTACTCGGGCTTTATGCCAATCAGCGCCTTCGCCGCGCCATGCGCGTTTCGCACTAACAGCGCGTCGCGATCTGTCAGATTGGCTTCCCGCGCTTACGCTGTTTTACGCATGTCGTTATCGCGACATTCCTACCCCGTCCTGAAGATTGCCGGCGTCAGTTCGTCGCCGGCCGATAGCGAAAGAACTGAACGCCCACGTCCGCCGCCTTCGGAAGCGGTTCCAGATAGGGCGGGATATTGCCCTTGCCGAGCTGGGAGTAGAGCCCATCTGGCTTCAGTTCTGCGATCTCGCGCGTCTGCAGGTCGCCGGGGCAGAAGGCAAGCACCGTCACGCCGGTCCCCTTGAGGAAGGCTTCCGCCTCCTGCGGCTCCGCCATACCGATATGCAATTCCGTCAGCATGCCGCCCTGATTGCGATGATAGGGCGCGGAGAGAACCCGGTTCGCGGTGAAGCGGAGGATCGGCACGCCCATTTCCGACGGCGCCGAGACCAGTCCGGCCGGTAGCCCGGCGAGCGGCGCCAGCGCCGCTTGCGATGTGCAGGAAATCTTCTTGGCCGGCTCTGCCGCCTTCTTCTGCGCAGCATTCTCCATCTGCAGCGAGATAAACCCGCCGCCGACCGCCCAGGCAGCCGGAGCACTGGCGAGCACGGTGACGATGTAGACGAAGGCGGCTGCGACATTCTCGCTGTCGCCGTTGGAGATGCGGCGGACATCTATAATCAACAGGGCAAGCGGCAGGATGGAGATCAGGTTCGAGAACGTCGAGCCGCGCACCTGGATCAGTGCGATTGCCCAGCTCGTCATCAGCAGGAAGAGCAGGATCAGGTGGATCTGCACGCGGTCACGCTGAACAACGCGGAAGATGCAGACGGCGATGCCGAACAGGCCGGCCGCATAGAAGCCACCGATCGAGAAGGGATCGGTGCGCCCGAGAGCGAAAATCGACTGCGCTTCCGAAACATTTCTCAGCCAGAGTTCAACCAGCATCGGGTCGAGACCGGCCAGCGGATCGCTCAGGCATTGCGGTGCGATCACGATCGCCGAACCGAGAACGCCGGCGCCGACGACGGCGAGTGCGGCAAAGCGCAAGGGCCGGCGCAGGTGGCTGGCAAAAACCGCCGAAAACAACAGCAACCCGCCGCCGATCGCCGCCAGGCTGTAGTAGCCGAGCGAGAGATTGTCGCAGGTGACCGTCGAATAAAGCCGGGGCGGCACCGTTGCAAAGAAGAGAATGCTGATCGCAATCGCCAGCGCCAGCCCGAAGGCCTTGGCGGCGGCGGCGAAATCTTCGCCCTCCCATGCCCAGAGCAGGGCGATGGCCAGGCAGACGGCGGCGACGAAGGGGGTCGTCTCGGCGCCGATGGCGATGGCAACGGCTGCCGCGATGCCGGCGACCGCATAGCTCCAGGCGCGACGCTCGGGATCCAGCAGCATCGCGATCATCGTCGCGACCAACGCCAGCTGTGCATTGTGATGATCGATGGCGCCCGGGGCGAAACGGTTTCCGGTGTAGATCGCAAGACCGGTCAAGCCGAGACTGATGTGCATGGCGGCAACGCCGCCGATGCGCCGACCGGCAACCGCCATGGCGAGCATGGCGGGCAGGATGAGCGATACCGGCCACACGCCGAGCGCCAGCGCCTCTGCCGTCTCATGGGGTACAAGCAGACCGAAGAACCAGATCAGCGAGGCGATCGGCAGGTCGATCAGCCGCGACCAGTGCATCAGCGTGCCGCCATCGAGGCCGAGACGATATTGCATCAGATCGAACCAGCCCTGCCCGGCCAGAAAATCGCGAACTTCGACGAGACGCATTCCGTCGTCATTGTCGGGGCCGACGTAATCGGTGGCACCGGAAAGCTTGGTGATGAGGATGGCGGCGGCAAGGATGACGCTATAGGCGATGACGGTTGGCCAGAGACGCCTTAGCAGGTCGCGTAGCCCGCCCCTGGGAGCGGGCAACCCGCCCCTGGGAGCGTCGATCGCGGAGGATGCATGGGGGATCGGCTGCACAGCGTTCATTGTGGTTAGCGCTTCGTTTCCGGATAGCGAAGCTTAGCCGCCGCCGATCAAGAAAGTGTAAAGCCGTTTGTGGCAGCCGCTGATTTTGCCTGCGTCATAGGGTCTTATTAACGGCGCGTGATTTAGGCTGAGCGCGGCTTTCAGTGTAACGAGTAGAGTCATGGCCCGATCGCGTACCGACAATCTGAATATTGCCGTCCTGCTTCCCTGCTATAATGAAGCGGCGACGATCGGCCCAGTCGTCCAGGGCTTCCGGGCGACGCTGCCCGATGCTGCGATCCATGTCTACGACAACAATTCCACCGACGGCACCGCGCTGCAGGCAATGCTTGCCGGCGCGCATGTCGTGCGCGAGCGGCGGCAAGGCAAGGGCCATGTCGTGCGCCGCATGTTCGCCGATATCGACGCCGACATCTACATCATCGCCGACGGCGACGGCACCTATGCGCCCGAGGATGCCGAAGAACTGGTGCGCACGCTGCTGACGGAGCGCGCCGACATGGTGGTCGGCACTAGGCGCGGCGTACACGCCGATGCCGGCCGTCAAGGCCATGCGTTCGGCAACCGGCTTTTCAACCTGCTCTACCGGATGATCTTCGGCCCTGATTTCACCGATATCTTCTCCGGCTACCGCGCGTTTTCGCGCCGCTTCGTCAAGAGCTTCCCGGCGGTATCAGGCGGCTTCGAGATCGAAACCGAAATGTCCGTGCATGCCTCCCGGCTGAAGCTGCCGGTCAGCGAACTGGAGCTCGACTACGGCCGCCGGCCGGAAGGCTCGCACTCCAAGCTTTCGACGTTCCGCGACGGCGCCAAGATCCTCTGGATGTTCGCGATGCTGATGAAGGAAACCCGGCCCTTCGCCTTCTTCAGCGCGATCAGCGCCACCTTCATGCTGGCGAGCCTCGGCTTCATGGCGCCGGTGCTGGCGGAATATTTCGAAACGGGTCTTGTCAGCCGCATGCCGACCTGGGTGCTGTCGACGGCGCTGATGATGATCTCCTTCATGCTGTTCACCGCCGGCGTCATCCTGGATTCCGTTGCGCGCGCCCGCGCGGAACAGCTCCGTATCCATTATATGGGCCTGGAGAGGCCGAGCGCGTTGAAGGCGCCGCTCAGCGACGCAGGGCCGGTATCGCGCGCGCGTCCCGGCAAGGCGGATGCGGCATGAAAAAGCTCATCCGATTCACCATCGCCGGCGGCATCGGCTTCCTCGTCGATGCCGGCATCCTGTCGGTGCTGCTCGCTCTGACGCCGCTCGGACCGTTTCTGGCCCGGCTCGTGGCGATCGCCTTGGCGATGGCCTCGACCTGGGCTTTCAACCGGAGCTTCACCTTCGATCGCTCCGGCCGTTCGCTTGCCGCCGAGGGCTTCCGCTATGGCTCCGTCGGGGTGACGGCAGCGCTCGTCAATTACGGGCTCTATTCCGCGCTGCTGCTGTCGCTGCCGGCACTTCAGCCACTGGCGGCCATGGTGATCGCCAGCATCGCCTCGATGATCTTCAGCTTCTTCGGCTATTCGCGCTTCGTCTTCCGCGCCGAGTGACTAGAGCGCCGCGTGTCCAACAGGACGCGCTAAGGACGGTCTAACCCTATGAAGTGGCGTATAATCCTTTCCGAAAATCGATTCCGATTTTCGGGGTTATGCGCTAGACCGCCTCCCAGCCGTCCTTCTCGCTGGCGCGATAGATCGCGTCGATCACCTTCTGGTTCAGCTTCGAATTTTCGAGCGTGACGATCTCTTCCTTGCCGTTCGTCACCGCCCGGGCGAAGGCCTCGACCTGCCGCTTGTACTGGCGGCTGTCCTGAAAGCGGAAGATGCGCGATTCATTGTGACTGCGGTCGGCAAGCTCGATCTCTTCCGGTCCCCAGCGATTGGCGTTGAACGGCGACTTGACTTCGATGTAGCCTTCGGTGCCGTGGAAGACCATGACCTGGCGGTTGGCCATTTGCGTCGAGATATAGAAGCTCAGCTCGAAATCGCCGAAATCGGCCTTGACGCTCGAATAGATATCCGTGCCGAAATCCGCATCGCGCTCGGTGATCGCCTGGATCCACAGCGGCTCCTTGCCGGTGGAAAAACGCGTGCCCATGACGGGATAGACGCCGATATCGGGAAGGCCGCCGCCGCCGAGCTCGGGAACGTTGCGCATGTTGGCGGGATCGCGGTTGAAATAGGTGAAGGCGCCCTGCACATGCCGGAGCGACCCGATGGCGCCCTCGTCGATCAACGAGCGCACCTTCTGCCAGACCGGCGAATAGGTGATCATGTAGGCTTCGCTGACCACCACCCGGTTGCGGTCGCGGGCGGCGATCACGTCGTCGATATCGTCTGCCTTCAGCGCCAACGGCTTTTCGCAGAGCACGTGCTTGCCGGCATCCGCCGCCTTGATCGACCATTCGATATGCTGCGAGGTCGGCAGCGGGATGTAGACGGCGTCGATGAGGTCTGAGGCCAGCATCTCCTCGTAGGAGCCGAAGGCATGCGGCACTGAGAAGCGGTCGGCCATCTCCCTTGCGCGCTTGAGATCACGGCTGGCAATGGCCGTGACGACACAATTTTCCGCATCCTGGATCGCCGGAACGACATTGTCGCGGCCGATCTTCGCCGTTGAAATGATACCGAAACGCAGCATGATCGAAGCCTCCCGAAATTGAGTTCGGCGAACCATATTCAGGCCTTCGCTGCGGCGCAATGGCGCGGTCGGAAATCACGGAAGTTTGCCTTCCCGGATGCCCGGAATGCGCTAGGTTCTGTCGGGGCGGCGTTCTGCCGTATCCGCAATTTCAATTCCTTCACACTTCTGGAGAGCGTCATGGAAATGCGCCGGCTTGGAAAAACAGGTCTTTCGGTTGCGCCGATCGTCATCGGCGGCAATGTCTTCGGCTGGACGGCCGACGAAAAAACATCCTTCGCCATTCTCGATGCCTTCTTCGACGCGGGCCTGAATACGATCGATACGGCCGATGTCTATTCCTCGTGGGTTCCGGGCAACAAGGGCGGCGATTCCGAGGAGATCATCGGGCGCTGGCTAAGCCAAACCAAGGTCTCCCGCGACAAGGCCGTCATCGTCACCAAGGTCGGCTCCGACATGGGACAGGGAAAGACGCTGAAGGAGACCTATATCCTTAAGGCGGTCGAGGATTCGCTGCGCCGGCTGCAGACCGACTATATCGACCTTTATCTATCGCACTGGCCGGATGCAGATACGCCGCACGAGGAAACGCTCGGTGCCTATGCCAAGCTGAAGCAGCAGGGCAAGATCCGCGCCATCGGCTGCTCGAACTATGATGCGACGCTGCTTCAGGCCTCGTTCGAGGCGGCCGAAAAGGCCGGCCTGCCGCGTTACGATGTACTGCAACCGGAATATAATCTCTATGAACGTTCGAGCTTCGAGGGGCCGCTTGCCGACCTCTGCGTCAAGGAAGACATCGGCGTCATCACCTATTTCAGCCTTGCCGCCGGCTTCCTCACCGGCAAATACCGCAGCAAGGCAGATACTGAAGGCCGCGCACGCGAGGGCCGGGTTTCGAAATATTTCGACGACAAGGGCCTGCGCATTCTGGCCGCGCTCGACAAGGTTTCGGCCGAAACCGGCGCCAAGCCGGCGGAAATATCGCTCGCCTGGTTGTTGCGCAAGAAGGGCGTGACGGCGCCGATCGCCAGCGCGACCAGCCTTTCGCAGCTTGAAAGCCTGGCGAAATCGGCGACACTTGCGCTTTCCGATGATGCGATGGCGCTGCTCGACGAAGCCGGTGCCTGAAAGAAAGAGACTCCATGACCGTGACGATACGTGAGGCCCGCCCCGAGGACGAAGCCCGCTGGCGCGAGCTCTGGGCGGCCTATCTCGTCTTTTACGACGTCACGGTCGATGCCGATATCACCGATTCCACATGGCGCCGGGTCTTCGATCCGGCGTCGGCGATCGCAATGCGCGTCGCCGAAATCGACGGCCGGATCATGGGATTTGCGCTTTATCTCACCCATGAGGGCACGTGGATCCGCGGCAGGGACTGCTATCTCGAAGACCTGTTCGTCGATGCCGAAGCGCGCGGCAAAGGGGTCGGGCGGGCACTGATGGACGATCTCGTTTCAACCTGCAAAGCCAAGGGCTGGTCGCGGCTCTATTGGCATACGAGCGAGCAGAACAGAACGGCGCGGGCACTCTACGACAGCTATGTCGAGAGCGACGGCCATATCCGCTATCGCATCACCTTCTGAGCACCGCATCAGTTTCTGAGCGGGGGAAAGCCTTCGTAAAAGGCGGCATGATCGCCTTCCCAATTGGCCATGCCGGGTTTGGTCAGGATGCCGCGCGGGCTGACATAACTCTGGATCACCCGCTTCGGCCGTTCGTGCCACTGGATATTGAAGGCCCAGAGCTTCGGGAAGAAGCAGAGCGAGGCATAAGGCAGGTGGTCGTGAATCCACCAGGCGAGCCGCTGCCAGTCGCTTTCATCGTGGTAATGGTCGATCATCCACGGCACGGCAATGCAGACGGCTGCACCCATGCAGCCGTCAAAATCTCTCATATCCCAGATGTGATGCGCTGATGTGGCGGCATTGGTCGAGCAGTTCAGCTTGTTCTCATTGCCGAACCTGTTGACCGCAGGCGAACGATAGCCGGAACGGATGTGCAGGCGCCCGAACGTCGCCTCTAGCGGCTCCAGCAATTCCTCGCAGAGCCTCTTGCCTGTCTCGATCGCCAGATCGGGATCCTCGGGGATATTAGGGATGCGGTAGAAATCGGCGATTTCGGAGTGCAGGAAATCGCGGAGAAAGAAGTTTTGCGACAGCCGCACACGGCCGAGATCCTCCAGACCCTTCATCGAATTCGGCTTTCGCATGACGTCATTCTCCTGCGCATCGACGGGAGGAATCATCGCCCGGCACCGATTTCCAGTCCACCCGAAATCGATTGGGAACAATTAGCGCGATCTTCTCTTCTTAATGTGTCGCCGCATTCGCGGTTTTCCCCAGAACAAGGATCGAGAAAATGGCCAAGGAAAAGACGTTGGAAGATCTCTTCTACGACACGCTGAAGGACATCTACTTCGCCGAACGGCAGATATTGCGCGCCCTGCCGAAGATGGCACGTGCCGCCCAGTCCGCCGAACTGAAGAAGGGCTTTGAAAAACATCGCGAAGAAACCGAAGGCCAGGTCGAACGCCTGCAGCAGGTTTTCGAGCTGATCGGCAAACGCGCCCAGGGCAAGACCTGCGAGGCGATCCAGGGCATCATCGCCGAGGGCGAGGAAATCATGGAGGAATTCAAGGGCACATCAGCTCTCGATGCCGGCCTGATCTCTGCGGCTCAAGCCGTCGAGCATTATGAAATCGCCCGTTACGGCACGCTGAAGACCTGGGCCGCGACCCTCGGTCTGAAGGAGGTCGTCGGCCTGCTCGACCAGACGCTGCAGCAGGAAACGGCCACCGACAAAACCCTCTCCCAGCTTGCCACCACGGCCGCAAACCAGAAGGCAAAGGCTGCCTGATGCAAACGGCGTCCTAATGAGAACGGGCGGCCCGGTTTCCATTCCTTACCGGCCGCCCGTATCCTGTTCACTGTATCTGAAGAAATCGATGAAGGCGCGCAGCGCCGGCCGCATCTGCCGCCGGGAGGGGTAATAGAGAAACGGCCCGGCATAGGGCGCGCACCAATCTTCCAGCACCCGCACAAGTTTGCCGCTCGCCAGTTCGTCATAGACCCGCATGTCGAAGAGATAGGCAAGGCCGGCGCCGTTCAGCGCCGCAAGCAGGGCCAGCCGGTCATCACTGACGATCAGCGGCCCGTCGACCGAAACGACAAGTTCCTGCCCGTCCTTTTCGAATTCCCAGCGATAGATCGAGCCGTTGGTAAAGCGCCGCTTAATGCAGCGGTGATGGACGAGATCACGCGGATGCTCGGGCTTTGGATGATGCTCGAAATATTCGGACGAAGCGGCGATCACCGTCGTCAGATTAGGCGAGATCCTGACCGCGATCATGTCGGCCTCCAGGCTCTCCTCCAGCCGAATACCGGCGTCGAAGCCCTCCTTGACGATATCGGTGAAGCCATCCTCATTGGCGATCTCCAGGGCGATATCCGGATAGAGGTTGAGAAAGTCGCCGAGCCGCGGAGCGAGCAGCAGATCGGAGGCGAAGCGCGGCGCGGTGATGCGCAGGTTTCCGGCCGGCTTGGCGCGCGTATCGCGGACGGCCTCCAAGGCAATATCGATCTCCTCGAGTGCTGGACGAAGTCTTTCAAGCAGCAGGCGGCCCTCTTCCGTCGGCGCAACGCTGCGGGTGGTCCGCGCCAGAAGCCGCACCCCCAGACTGTCTTCGAGGCTCGATATCGCATGGCTGATGGCCGAAGGCGCGACGAGGAGTTCCTTCGCCGCCGACCGGAAGCTGCGATGCTCCGAGACGGCGGCGAGAACGGCGAGTTGCGAAAGCTGGGTTCTGTTCATTGATCGAAATAATAGAACAACCCGTTAGAAACTGCATGTATTTTCTGATTGATGTGGCAGCGATATGGTCTGCCGGTACCGCAACGATCCGTTAGCGGTTCAAAATCAGCTCAAGGAGCGCATCATGAAAACCCGGAAACTCGGAAACGATCTGACCGTCTCTGCCGTCGGTCTTGGCTGCATGGGCATGAGCTTTGCCTATGGCGCCAGCGACGATGCGGAATCGATCAGGACACTGCATCGCGCCATCGATCTCGGCGTGACCTTCTTCGACACCGCCGAAGTCTATGGTCCCTTTACCAACGAGGTTCTTCTTGGCAAAGCGCTGAAGCCATTCCGCGACCGCGTGGTGATCGCCACCAAATTCGGCTTCAAGATCGACGCCAGCAAGCCGGGTACTGCCGCCATCGCCGGCGTCGACAGCCGCCCCGAGCATGTGCGGGTGGTGGCCGAGGCCTCGCTGAAACGCCTCGGCATCGAAACCATCGACCTCTTCTACCAGCACCGGGTCGATCCTGACGTACCGATCGAGGAGACGGTCGGCGTCATGGCTGAACTAGTGAAGGAAGGCAAGGTCCGGGCGCTCGGGCTTTCGGAAGCCGGCAGCGCCACCATTCGCCGCGCCCATGCGGTCCATCCGATCGCTGCCCTGCAGAGCGAATATTCGCTCTGGACGCGCGATCCCGAAGAGGAAGTGCTTGAGACATGCCGCGAACTCGGCATCGGCTTCGTGCCCTACAGCCCGCTTGGGCGCGGCTTCCTGACCGGGGCGATCCGCAAGGCGGAGGATCTCGACGCGGACGATTTCCGCCGGCAGGTGCCACGTTTCCAGGCGGAAAATTTCGACGCCAATGCCGCCCTCGTCGCGACGCTCGAGCGGCTTGCCGCTGAGAAAGGCGTGACGGCAGCACAGCTGGCGCTGGCCTGGGTGTTGAACCAGGGCGACGACATCGTGCCGATCCCCGGCGCCCGTAAGCTTCATCATCTCGAACAGAACGCCGCGGCCGCCGATATCGTGCTGAGCCCGGCGGAACTTGCGAGGCTTGAAGAGATCATCCCGGCCGGGCAGGTCGCCGGCAAGCGCTATTCGGACGCCTCGCTTGCCATGACGAACATCTGAACCCATACCGAAACAGAGAGCGAAAGCCCGGTCGTCCACAACCGGCCGGGCTTGCCTTCGGGCCTGGCGAAACTATCTAACGCCATCTCTGAGAACGGGATGAGAATATGTCGGACAGACAGGCAGTCGAACAGACGGTTCATCTCTATGTCGAAGGCATGGCCTTCGCCAATGAGGCAGCCTTGAAAAAGGCCTTTCATCCGAAAAGCTCGATCATCGGCCATTACGAAAATGCCGTCGAATGGCTGACGCGGGACGAATTCATCGCCGCGATCCTGGCGGAGGAGCCGGCGCCGCCCGGCACGCAGCCCTACATGGACATCCAGAGCGTCGATGTCGAAGGCGATGCGGCAAGCGTCAAGGTCACCGACGATTTCGCCGGCATGCGCTTTACCGATTATCTCTCGCTGCTGAAGATCGACGGCCGCTGGACGATCGTCGGCAAACTCTTCCATCTGCATCGGTGAAAAGACCGGCCGCTGTTCGCGACCGGTCCATGATTTGACGACGTTGGGTGAAGCTCAGCTTCTGAGGACACCGCCGGTGAATTTCGCAACGCTGGCGACAATCTTCTGCGTCAGCGCCTCGAAATCCTCGTCCGTCAGCGTGCGCTCGACCGGCTGGATCTGAACCTCGATCGCCACCGACTTCTTGCCGTCGCCAACCGATGCGCCCTCGAAGATGTCGAAGACGTTGACGCCGGTCACCAGCTTGCGGTCGGCGCCTGTGGCAGCCTTGACGATGGCGCCTGCTTCCACCGTCTTGTCGACGACGAAGGCGAAGTCGCGCCGGACCACCTGGAAGGGTGACAGTTCGAGCGCCGGCTTGGTGCGCGTCGCCTTGCGCTTGGCGTCCGGCATGGCGTCGACATAGACTTCGAAGCCGCACAGCGCGCCGGAGACATCGAGCGCTTCCAGCGTCAGCGGGTGGAATTCGCCGAAATAGCCGAGCACGACTTTCGGCCCCATCTTGATCGTGCCGGAGCGGCCGGGATGATACCATGCCGGCCCGCCCTGCTCGATCTGGATATTGCCCATCGGCAGACCGCAGGCTTCGATGACGGCGAGCGCGTCGGCCTTGGCGTCGAAGACGTCGACCGGCTTGCCGCCGCCCTTGGCGGTGTTCGACCAGGCGCGACCGGCGCCAGCAAGCGAGGCCGTGCCGCGGCGGATGCCGCCGGCAACGCGGCGCTGACCCTCCGGCCTGTCGTTCTCATAAGTGCCGGAGACCTCGAAGAGGGCGACGTCGCCGTAACCCTTGTCGGCATTGCGCTGGGCGGCTGACAGCAGGCCCGGCAGCAGCGAGGGGCGCATATCCGACATTTCGGCGGCGATCGGGTTGGCAAGCTTGAGCGTCGCCGAGCCGCCGCCGAAGAGCTTTGCCTGGTCTTCGGGAATGAAGGACCAGGTGACGGCTTCGAGCATGCCGCGCGCGGCGAGCGCCCGCTTGGCGAGGCGGGTGCGGATCTGCAGCGTCGTCAGAATCTTGCCGTTGACGGCAGCATGGCGTTCGAGCGGCGCCGGCTTGATATTGTCGACGCCGTGGATACGCATGACCTCTTCGACGAGGTCGGCCTTGCCATCGACATCGGGGCGCCACGAGGGAACGGCGACGGAGACGCGCTCGCCGGAACCGGAGACCTTGAAGCCGAGGCGCGTCAGAATCGTGTTGCTTTCCTCATTCGAGACTTCGAGACCCGTCAGGCGCTTGACCTCCGAATAGGGGAAATCGACGATCTTCGGTTCGTAACCCTGGTAGCCGACGATCTCGGCCTTGGCGGCGTTGCCGCCGCAAAGTTCCAGCACCAGTTCCGTCGTGCGTTCAAGACCGGGGACCATATATTCCGGATCAACGCCGCGTTCGAAGCGGTAGCGGGCATCGGTGATGATGCCGAGGCTGCGGCCTGACTTGGCGATGTTCATTGGGTCCCAGAGGGCGGATTCGATCAGCACGTCGACGGTATTCTCGTCGCAGCCGGAATGTTCGCCGCCCATGATGCCGCCGATCGATTCGATGCCATTGTCATCGGAGATGACGACGTTGTTCGGCGACAGCTTGTATTCGCGCTGGTCAAGCGCCAGCACCGTCTCGCCTTCGGCGGCGCGGCGGACGGTCAGGTTGCCCTTGACCTTTGCAGCGTCGAAGACGTGCATCGGCCGGCCCTGATCGAAGGTCATGTAGTTGGTGATATCAACAAGCGCGTTGATGGGGCGCAGGCCGATGGCGATCAGCCGCTGCTGCATCCAGCGCGGGCTCGGGCCGTTCCTGACGCCGCGCACGAGGCGGAGCGCAAAGCCCGGGCAGAGCTTCGGATCGTCGAGATCAAGCGTCAGCTTCACCGGCGTCTCGCCTTCGGTGGCGAAGGACGGGGCGGGCCGCGTCTTCAGCGTGCCGAGGCCGGAGGCGGCGAGATCGCGGGCAATGCCGTGGATCGAGGTGCAGTCCGGCCGGTTGGGCGTCAGGTTAATCTCGATGAGGGGATCGTCGAGATGCGCATAGGCGGCATAACTCTGACCGACCGGCGCATCCTCGGGCAGATCGATGATGCCGTCGTGGCTGTCGGAGATCTGCAGCTCCTTTTCGGAGCACATCATGCCATGGCTCTCGACGCCGCGGATATTGCCGACGGCGAGCGTCACATCGATACCGGGCACATAGGTTCCGGGCGCTGCAAAGGCACCGACGAGGCCGGCGCGCGCATTCGGGGCGCCGCAGACGACCTGGACCGGTGCGCCGGAACCGGTATCGACCATCAGCACCTTCAAGCGATCGGCCTGCGGATGTTTTTCGGCCGAGACGACCCTGGCGATGACGAAGGGCTTGAATGCCGCCTTGTCGTCGACATCCTCGACCTCCAGTCCGATCTCTGTGAGGCGCGTGCAGATTTCTTCGAGGCCGGCATCCGTTTCCAGATGCTCTTTCAGCCAGGAGAGCGTGAATTTCATCGTCCCAATTCTCCGTTCAAGCGCTGAGGCCGCCGAACAGCGTCGGCATGTCGAGCGGGCGGAAGCCGTAATGCGTCATCCAGCGGACGTCGGCGTTGAAGAAGTCGCGCAGGTCGGGCATGCCGTATTTCAGCATGGCGATGCGATCGAGGCCCATGCCCCAGGCAAAACCCTGATATTCGTCCGGATCGAGCCCGCCGTAACGCAGCACGTTCGGGTGGACCATGCCGCAGCCGAGGATTTCCATCCAGTCGGTACCCTCGCCGAACTTGACGATCGGGCCGGAGCGGTCGCACTGGATATCGACCTCGAAAGAGGGCTCGGTGAAGGGGAAGAAGGACGGGCGAAAACGCATCGTCACGCTGTCGACCTCGAAGAAGGTCTTGCAGAATTCTTCCAGCACCCAGCGGAGGTTGGCGACATTGGCCTTCTTGTCGACGACCAGGCCCTCGACCTGATGGAACATCGGCGAATGGGTGGCGTCCGAGTCCTGGCGGTAGGTCTTGCCGGGAATGATGATGCGGATCGGCGGCGTCTGCGCCTCCATGGTGCGCACCTGCACCGGCGAGGTGTGGGTGCGCAGGACCTTGCGCTCACCATTCTCATCCGGGTTGAAGAAGAAGGTGTCGTGCATCTCGCGGGCCGGATGGCCCTCGGGGAAATTCAGCGCGGTGAAATTGTAATAATCGGTCTCGATGTCGGGACCTTCGGCAATCGAGAAGCCCATGTCGGCGAAGATCGCGGTGATCTCATCGACGATCTGGCTGATCGGATGGATACGGCCGCGCTCGGCCGGCGAAGAGCGCACCGGCAGGCTGACGTCGACCGTCTCGGCCTTCAGCCGCGCATCGATCGCCGCTTGCCGCAGCGTCGTCTTGCGGGTGGTGAGCGCCTCGGTCACCGCGTTCTTCAGAACGTTGATCGCCGCGCCCTTGCTTTGGCGCTCTTCCGGCGTCATGGCGCCGAGCGTCTTCAACAGTTCGGAGACGGAGCCCTTCTTGCCGAGGGCGGATACGCGCACGGCTTCGAGCGCCGTCTCGTCATCGGCGGCGGCGATTTCGGCGAGCAGCGATGTGTTGAGCTGGTCGATATCTGACATTGTCACTTCTTTCCGTCCAGTATCAGGCGGGCGATCGGGAGGCAGGCGGCGCCGGCCGGCGCCAGGAATATAAAGAAAGAAAAACCCGCGCTAGCCCAAACCAGCGCGGGTTTCCCAAAATCATAAATTCAAAAGCTTGGGAAGCGCTGGTTACTTGACCGCGCCTTCAAACTCGTTCGCCGTGCCGGCTTCCTTGAGGTATTCAAGAGCCTTCTTGGCAGCGCTGACCAGCGCGCCGAATGCTTCCGGCTCGTGGATCGCCATGTCGGAGAGAACCTTGCGGTCGACTTCGATGCCAGCCTTGGTCAGGCCGTCGATGAAGCGGCCATAAGTCAGGCCGAATTCACGCACAGCGGCATTGATGCGCTGGATCCAAAGCGCACGGAAGTTGCGCTTGTTGACCTTGCGGTCGCGGTAGGCGTACTGCTTCGAACGATCGACAGCAGCCTTGGCGGTACGGATGGTGTTCTTGCGGCGGCCGTAAAAGCCCTTTGCGGCCTTCAGAACCTTCTTGTGCTTGGCGTGAGAGGTGACGCCTCTTTTTACACGTGCCATATCATGATCTCCTTAAATCTAGCGTTCGCGGACGAGTCTCAGAGACCGTTCGGCAGGTAATTCTTGATAACCTTGCGGCCATCCGGTTCTGCGAGAACCATGGTGCCACGTGCATCGCGAATGAACTTGTTGGAACGCTTGATCATGCCATGGCGCTTGCCGGCAGCGGCAGCCTTGACCTTGCCGGTTGCGGTGATCTTGAACCGCTTCTTGGCAGAGGACTTCGTCTTCATCTTGGGCATTTTGCTACTCCTTCTGTCCTCCCTGCGCGCTTCATCAAAAAAGCCCTTCTCGCGAAGTCCGGTTCTCCGGCCGTCGCAACAAGGTGCGGGAGCGTTTGTTGTTGATCTGCGGCATCGGCGACGAACCGTTCCGCAAGCATTCGAAACTGCCACGGCATGCCCTGCCGGTCAGTTCGGACGCGCGCTTATAACCGCAGCGTCATGAAAGTGCAACGGGGCCGCGGAGGAATCTTCGCGCATCCCAAAATACGCCGGCCCAAGTCAGAATGGCAGAAAGCACAAAAGCCGCCCTTGCGGACGGCCTTGGGCGAAAAATTGCCTGGCGCTTATTTCGGCGCCAGCACCATCATCATCTGGCGGCCTTCAAGCTTGGGTTCGGCTTCGACTTTGGCGAACTCGATCGTATCGGCCTTGACCTGCTGCAGAAGCTTCATGCCGAGTTCCTGGTGGGCCATTTCGCGGCCGCGGAACTTCAGCGTCACCTTGACCTTGTCGCCTTCGTCGAAGAAGCGACCCATCGCCTTCATCTTCACCTCATAATCATGGGTGTCGATGTTCGGGCGCATCTTGATTTCTTTGACTTCGACGATCTTCTGCTTCTTGCGCGCCTCGGCAGCCTTCTTCTGGTTGGCATATTTCAGCTTGCCCAGATCGAGGATCTTGCACACCGGCGGTTCAACATTGGGGGAAATTTCGACGAGATCGAGGCCGGCTTCTTCCGCCATTTTCAAAGCCTGGTCGGTGGGCACGATGCCGACATTCTGTCCATCAGCTCCGATCAGCTGAACTTTTGGAATGCGGATTTCACGGTTCGAGCGCGGTCCGTCCTTCACGGGCGCATCGGTTTTAAAAGGTCTGCGAATGGTCGTATTCTCCTCGCGTTGTTTTCGGAACGTTGCAGCATCGCGCTCCCAATCAGGGGTGCACAAACGTGTCGCGTCATCGCTGCAACGGAGTCAATATCATCCTTTAGCGGAAAAATCACCTGCTGTCAGCCTGCCAAGAATCTGTTTTATAGGCCAAAACAACAGGAGTTTCGCCGATGTCCGATCAGATGCCCGATTCCGCGCCGCAGTTCCTGACGGTCGGCGAGGGTGAGGCGGCGCGTGAGATCGCCATGCTCGTCCGCCCCGCGCAGGCCGGCAATGACGCACCGGCGCTCGTCTGGCTGTCCGGCTACCGCTCCGACATGAGCGGCACCAAGGCGGTGGAACTCGACGGGCTGGCGGCGGAACTTGGGCTCGCCTGCATCCGCCTCGACTATTCCGGCCACGGACTTTCCGGCGGTAGCTTCGGCGACGGCACGATCTCGCGCTGGCTGGAGGAGGCGTTTGCCGTCATCCGCCATGTCGCGCCCGATCGGATCATCCTCGTCGGCTCGTCGATGGGCGGCTGGATCGCGCTCAGGCTGGCGCAAGAACTTGCGCGGCGGGGCGGCGAAGGCCCAAAGCTCGCAGGGATGGTGCTGATCGCGCCGGCACCCGATTTCACCTCGGAGCTGATCGAGCCGAACCTGAAGGCCAAGGAGCGCAAATCGCTGGCCGAGCGCGGCTATTTCGAAGAGCGTTCGCAATATAGTCCGGAACCGAACATCTATACACGGGCGCTGATCGAGGACGGCCGCGAGAACCGGGTGCTCGACGGCATCATCGAAACCGGCTGCCCGGTGCATATCCTCCAGGGCATGAAAGACGCCGACGTGCCGCATGCGCATGCGATGAAACTGGTCGAACATCTTCCCGCCGACGACGTGGTGCTGACCTTCATCCGCGACGGCGACCACCGCCTTTCTCGCCCCGGCGACATCGCGCTTCTGTTGAGCGCCGTCAAAGGCATCATCCGTTCATCAACAAATAGGCAGATGCCCGCTTGAATAGCATCGGCCGGAAGTAAGGTCCCGGGCTTGTTGCATTTTAACCATGTCAGCGGGTTGCAAGGTGCTCCCAAGAAGTAACGATTGACTCTTTCCGGCCCTCTCCATTAACACTTTGTTAATAAATAAGGGGCGATGCAAGGAAGAGCGGGCGTGCGGATCAAGGGTATCTTTGTGGCCATGATGGCCATGTTTGCGATGGCAACGGCCGCCATACCGGCCCCCAGCAGAAATGCTTCCATGGTAACGGGCAATGCCACCTCACAGCCGATCGGCCACTACGATTTCTGTCATATCCACCGCAGTGAATGCGGTGCAAACCGCAATTCAGGCCCGGTCGCCATGACCGCCGCAAGCTGGTCGCTCGTGCGTTCGGTCAACGCCACCGTCAATCGCACGATCACACCGATGACCGACAAGGAAATCTACGGCAAGGATGAGGTCTGGGCCTATCCGACCACCGCCGGCGACTGCGAGGATTTCGCGCTGCTGAAGCGCCGCATGCTGATCCAGCGCGGCTTTTCGGCCGCCGATCTGCTGATGACCGTCGTGCGCAAGCCGGATGGCGAAGGCCATGCGGTTCTGACGCTGCGCACCGCCGAGGGCGATTTCGTGCTCGACAACCTCGCCGCCGACGTCAAGCCGTGGTTTGCGACGCCCTATTCCTTCGTTAAGCGCCAGTCGAGCTACAATGCCGGCCGCTGGGTCACCATCGAGAACGGCCGCGACGTCCTGGTGGGTGCTCTGCGGTAAGGGTTCCAATAGAGAATGTGGAAAAGGCCGGCGATTTGCCGGCCTTTTGTTTTGGTCTGAGATGCCGCACCGTCTCCCGGCCCTTCGCTTTGGCTCAGGGCGTTCGTCGCTGCAATCGATTCACCGGATCGATTGCTCGGGCTGCGCCCGACCGCTCCTCACCCATTCCCGATCAGGATACCGGCGCCGAGCACCAGGCCGCCACCGAGCACCACCTGGAAGGCGGCGCGCAGGAAGGGGGTTTCCATGTAACGGTTCTGGATGAAGGCGATTGCCCAGAGTTCGAAGAAGACGACGACGGCGGCGGTGATCGTTGCTGTCCAGAAATGCGGGATCAGATAAGGCAGTGCGTGGCCGAGGCCGCCGAGCGCCGTCATGATGCCGCAGGCGAGGCCGCGCTTGATCGGCGAGCCTCTGCCGGAGATCTTGCCGTCGTCATGGGCGGCTTCGGTGAAGCCCATCGAAATGCCGGCACCGACTGAGGCTGAAAGGCCGACGAGGAAGGTCTGCCAGGTATCCTGCGTGGCGAAGGCGGCGGCGAAGATCGGCGCCAGCGTCGAGACCGAGCCGTCCATCAGCCCGGCAAGACCCGGCTGCACATAGGTCAGCACGAATTGCCGATGCACCGTCGCGTCTTCGTCGTGCTTGACGTCTTCTGGCGTATGTTTGTCGCCCAGCATGCGGGCGATATCCTCATGTCCCTGTTCGGCGAGGGCGAGATCGCCGAGAAGCTGGCGCGTCGAGGCGTCCGAGGTCCGCTTTACCGCCTCGACATAGAAACGATAGGCCTGCTCCTCCATCGCCTCGGTTTCCCGGCGCATCGCATCCAGCGAAAGGTTTGCCCTCAGCCAGTCCGGCTTGCGCTCGTAGAAGCCCTCCACGTGCTCGCGCCGGATCAACGGAATGCGCTCACCGAAACGCTGACGATGGATCTCGATCAAAGACTTGCGATGCGTATCTTCGACCTCGGCCATATCCTCGAAGATCTTGGCCGAGGCCGGAAATTCGCGGCGCAGCCTGTCAGCATAGGCAAGATAGATGCGGGCATCGTCTTCCTCGGAGGCGATCCCAAGGGCAAGGATCTCCTGCTCGGACAGCGAGTCGAAAGATCGTTTCGAGGATCTGAAAAACCGCGCCAGCATGATCTTCTCCATTTTTTAGAATTATTCTAAATCTAAAGAACGCGGCGATTACGGTCAAGTGCGTGAGGCAATTCAAAGTGCTACAGCGCTGACAGATTGCCGCAAGCGGCACGGACGACTTTGGCGCGCTGCCATAAATACCTATATGAGAGGGCGCCGCACCACGCGGCGCCGGGGTTTTGGAATGGACAATGAGATTCAGGGCCGCCCTGCCCATATCGCGGCGATCCGCGAAAGGGCGGAGGCCGAGATGCGAGAGATGGGCGTCGACGCGGCCTTCATCGACAGGCTGGTCGAGACCTTCTACGGGCGCGTGCTAACGCATCCCGATCTCGGCCCGGTGTTCGACGCCAAGCTGTCCGGCCGCTGGCCGGAGCATATGGCGAAGATGAAGAGCTTCTGGTCGGCCGTCGCCTTCCGCAGCGGCGCCTATGGCGGCAAGCCGGTGCAGGCGCATACCAGTGTCCAGAATCTGACGACTGATCTCTTTCCGAAGTGGCTGTCGCTGTTTGCCGCAACGCTCGACGACATCGCCCCGTCGCCGGAGGCCAAGGCCTGGTTCATGGCGACGGCGGAACGGATCGCCAAGAGCCTGGTGCTGTCGCTGTTCTACAATCCGGCGCTCGACGATCCCGCACGCAAACCCGCCTGATCTATCTTATAGAGGCGGCGTTCTTCGAAAACGCTGACACTTTTCTAGAACAGGATGATTTTAGGCCGGGTCGGCCTAAAATCTGAATCCTGTTCTACATTTATATAGTTAGAGCATGATGTCGTCCGAAAACCGCGCACACTTTTCGGCATCATGCTCTAGGTCTTCGCCGCCGAGGCGGTGGCGCCGGCGCTGGCCGCCACCACGAGCGCCGTACCCAGCATCTGCAGCGCGGTCATCGGCTGGGCCAGGATCAGAAAGCCGGCGAGCGCGCCGAGCGCCGGTTCGAGGCTCATCAGGATGCCGAATGATGCCGACGGCATGCGCCGCAGCGCCACCATCTCCAGCGCATAGGGCAAGAGCGGCACAAGAATGGCAAGGCCGAGAACCTCGACCAGTCCCTTCAGCGTGAAAGCGCCCCCTGTCTCGGCAAGACCGAAAGGAGTTGCGACGAGGCCGGCAACGAGCAGTGACATCGAGAGACCTTCCAGCCCCTTGAAGGCGGCGCCGACCTTCTTCGTCAGCAGAATATAGACCGCCCATCCCACAGCCGAGCCGAGGGCGAAGAGGACGCCTGAGGGATTGCCGACCCAGCCTTCGCCATCATGGGCGAGGAAGAGAATGCCGGCCGCAGCGATCAACGGCCAGGTGAGCCGCCAGGTCAGGCCATAGCCGAAGACGGCAACCGAGAGCGGCCCAAGAAAATCGATGGCGATCGCCAGACCGAGCGGCAGCCGCTGGATCGCCGCGAAGAAGCAGAGCGTCATGGCAGCCGTCGTCGTGCCGAGCAGCAATGTCGCCCGCCATTGGGCGCCGCTATAACGCAGCACCGAAGGCCTGACGACGACGGCAAGGATGATCGCCGCGAAAGCAAGCCGCAGCCAGGTGGCGCCGGCAACGCCATAGGTCGCAATGGCTGACGAAGACAGTGCCGCGCCGAACTGGATCGACGACATCGACATCAGGCACATGGCGACACCGGCCGCCAAACCGCCAGAAGTCGGCGATACGCCCGGCTGCGCAATCAAGGCTGCGCCATCCGTCCCGGTCTCGATATTCTTGATGTCCATGTGGCCCCCGATCCTGGCGCGGTTTTAGGCCGAAGACGGGGGAGAGCCAAATTCAAACTTTTCATGCCGGGATCAAGAGCGCTGATGCTGAGGCGTCAAAGATCGGCCAGCAAGGATGACCTCTTCGGCGTCTTCGAAGCTCATGTCGAAGATCTTCCTGCCGATATCGAAGCTGAAGCCATTGCGGGCGAAAGCCGACAGCTCTTTGGCCTTTCGCTTTTCGTCGAGCTCGACCCGGCGGAAGGGGCCGAAGGCGCGCTTGCGGGCGAAGATCGCTGCGGCATAGAGATCGTCAGCCTCCTCAAGTGCCGCCTCGACCTTGTCGCTGGAGACGCCCTTGGCGGCAAGCTTCTGGGCGATCGCGCGCTTCGATTTACCGCCGCGCACGGCCGAACGCGTGCTGATCTCCGCATAGGCGCTGTCGTCGAGCACCTTGTTGTCATAGGCAAATTTGACCGCGAAATCGGCAACGGCCTTCAGTTGTGCCGCGCTGATATCCTCGAATTTCTCCTTCGCCTTGCGGGTGATGGCGTCAAAGAGTTGCTTTTCCGTCATCATCCGCCGCTCCAGGCGATAGATAGCGGAATTGCGCGCCCAGCTCAGCATGCGTGATGTCGGGATATCGGATGGAACGGTCTCGTCGGTCATCGGCGGCGATCAGGCTTCCAGACCCTTGAGGACGTTGGCGACGTTAAGGCCGATCTCCGGCACGCCGTACCCGCCCTCCATGCAGGCGAGCACCGGCAAGCCGGCGGAAGCGATCATCGCGCCCATGCGGGTGAAATCGTCGGAGGTGAGGCCGAAGAAGGAGATCGGGTCGCGCTCGAAAGTGTCGACGCCGAGCGCCACGACGATCGCCTCGGCGCCGAAGGCCTTGATGCGGGTGAGCGCATCGGCAAGGGCCGAAGACCAGACATTCCAAGGCGTGCCAGGCTGCATCGGATAGTTGCGGTTGGCACCTACGCCCTCCCCCTCGCCTTCCTCGTCGGCATGGCCGAGGAAATAGGGAAAGGCGTGCATGGGATCGCCATGCAGCGAGGCGGTGAAGACATCGCCTCTGTGATAGAAGAGATCCTGCGTGCCGTTGCCATGGTGGAAATCGACATCCAGGACCGCGACTTTCCCCGCACCATGATCTAGCAGCCGCTGCGCGGCGACGCCCGAATTGTTGATGAAGCAATAGCCGCCGAAGAGATCGATGCCGGCATGGTGGCCGGGCGGGCGGCAGAGCGCGAAGGCGAAGCGATTGCCGGCATTCAGCCAGTCGGCGCCTGTGATCGCGCAGCGCATGGAGGCGATCGCCGCCTCGTAGGAGCCCTTGGTGATAGAGGTATCGGCAGCATTGGCGTAGTGGCCGATCGCGCCGACGATATTGTCGGGCACACGCTGGCTGGTGCGGCGAACGGCGAAGGAATTGGCGATCGCCTCGCCGGTGAAACCGGCCGCTACCCAACGGTCCCAGACGCTGGCAAGAAAATCCAGATAGGCGGGATCATGGACTTTTCGAGCCGTTTCCAACCCGTGCGCATCGGGCGCCACCACGTCGGTAAAGCCCGCCTCCTTGACCGCCGCCAGGATCCATTCGGCGCGAAACGGCGCCTCGAAGGGCGTCACCAACTGGCCGGCGTGCAGCTCCGTCCTGGCATCGCGCAGCTTGTGGTCTTCGGAATAGATGACACGCATTTCAGATCCTGCCCTTGATTGACAATGGAGATTTACACGGCTCGGCCGCGACAAAAAAGTGGCGCGCCGTCTTGAACGTCCAGGCGGATGACGCCACCTTCGCCGGTGTTTTGAGAACGAGGAAATTTTCCGCATGAAAGTGCTGATGGTCGATGTCGACGGCGTGCTCATTCATGGTCGTCCCGCCGACGGCCTGCCTCTCTTCACCTACCTCGAGCGCGACCTCGGCCTGCGTGTCGACCTGCTTCAGCGGGAATTCTTCCAGACCCACTGGGGCGATATCATCATCGGCCGCGAGGCGCTGGAGCCGAGGCTCGCCGACGTTCTCGCAAAGATCGCGCCCCATCTCAGCGCCGAAACACTGATCGACTACTGGTTCGAAAACGATTCCCGCCTCGACCACAATCTGCTCGAAGAGCTCGCCGCTCTCAGGCAAAGCGGCATCACTCTCTTGCTGGCGACCAACCAGGAGCATAGGCGGGCGCGCTACCTGATGGAGCAGATCGGCCTTAACGCACATTTCGACGACATCATCTATTCCGCCGCACTCGGACACAGAAAGCCTTCCCCCGACTTCTTCCGGCTGGCGACCGAGCGCGCCGGCGTGCTGCCCGGCGAAATCGCCTTCATCGACGATATGGCCGAAAATATCGAAGCGGCGCGGCAGTTCGGCTGGAATGCCGCGCAATGGACGGCGGGCACGAAGCTCATCGGCGCGCTTCCTGTCTTCGCCAGGCCGGCTTGAGCGGGGCCGGCGCAATCAGGCGAGCCGCTTGTAGAACAGCGTGGTGGCGCAGAAGCCGCCTTGCGGCCACAGGGCATAATCCGGAATGACGCCGACGCGCTGCCAGCCCAGGCGCGGATAGATCGCCTCGGCATCGCTGCCGGTTGCCGTGTCGAGCACGAGCAGGGTCTTGCCGCGGCTTGCCGCCTCACGTTCGGCGGCATCCATCAGCAGCCGGGCGAGCCCCTTGCCGCGGGCGGAGCGATGCACCAGCAGCTTCTTCAGATCGCCGCGATGCGGCTGGTTCGGCATCTGCGCGGCCCCCACCTGCACCGTGCCGACGATCCTGCCGTCGAGTTCGGCGACCAGCAGCAGATTGGCGCCGGTGGCGACCGCATCGGCGACATCGCGCCAGTAGGGCTCGGCATCTTCAGGCCCATAGGGCTGCATGAAGCCGACGGAGGCGCCGCCCGCGACGCAATCGACAAGCACCTCCGAAAGGGCCGGAATGGCGGCGCGAGCCTCCTCGGCGGAAAGGGTACGAATGGCAGGCATGCTGTTCTCCTGAAATGAAAGCTGTTATCAGCCGCCGCGATCGAGCACGACGCAATAGCGTGCCGGTGCATTGCCGGGATTGTGGAAGACGTGACCCTCTCCAACAGGCATGAAGAGGCAATCGCCGGGGCGCAGCCGGTGGACCGTCTCACCCGCCGTCATCTCCAGCTCGCCGTCGAACAGCCAGATGTGCTGTGTCATCCCATGGGATGCCGCATGCGGGGGGAAGCTGACGCGGGCGCCAGAGGGAAATTCGACCTCGACGATATCGATATCGGATGCCGTGCCCGGCGGTGAAACAGACCGTCTGAGATAACCGGTCTCCGGATCGCGCCAGACCTGCTGATCCTGCCGGCGGGCGAGCGGCGAAGCCTGTCCCTCGTCCGCGAAGAAGGCCGAGAGCGACAGGCCGAGGGCTGCGCAGATCCTTGCCAGCAGCGAGGCGGTCGGGCTCGCCTCCGCCCGCTCGATGCGCGAGATCATCGCTCGGCTGACGCCGGAAGCCGCGGCAAGATCATCCAATGTCAGACCCTTTTCCAGCCGCAGCTTGCGGACGCGGATGCCGATTGCCTGTTCGAGTTCCGGTTCCATTTCCCGTCCAATTTTCCAATCCAATGATTCTACTATAGGAGAAATACATTATCTGATGATGGAATCAAGTACCTACGAAAAGCGGCCAAACGCGCCTTGCTTTCGCCGCTGCGCCGTCCATATATGGCGGCGTAATCCGAGGAGAGAGTGATGGACGCCAGCACGCAGAGCACGGAACTGACGGGAAGCTTCACGGCTGCCGCCTGGGAAAGGATCGCGCCGATCATGGCTGAAATCGAGGCTTTGCCGCTGCTGCAACGGCTTTCGGACGGCACCTTGCCGCCCGAGGTTTTCCAACATTACATCCTGCAGGATGCGCTTTATCTGAAGCATTATGCGCGATGCCTGGCGATCGTCGCGGCCAAGGCACCCGACAATGCGCAGGTCCTGCGCTTCCTCGGTTCGGCGCAGAAGGCGATCACCGTCGAGCAGGGCCTGCATGCCGGCTTCCTCACACAGTTCGGCATCAGTTCCGCCGATGTTACGTCAGCCGAGCCCTCGCCTGCCGGCTTTGCCTATACGAACTTCCTGCTTGCCACCGCCTATCACAGCTCCTACGCGGTGGCGCTGTCCTCCATCCTTCCCTGCTTCTGGATCTACTGGCATGTCGGCGAAGCGATCAAGAACCGGCCTGTTATCGAAGGCAATGCCTTCCAGGCCTGGATCAACACCTATGGCGATCCCCAATTTGCCGCCGGCGCCCGCGAAGTGATCGCGCTGACCGACATCGCCGCCCGCGCCGCATCGCCAGTGGAGCGGGCGCAGATGACCGATGTCTTCGTGCGCGCCTCGCAATATGAATGGATGTTCTGGGATTCGGCCTGGCGGCTGGAGACGTGGCCGGTCTGATAGGCGCCCGGCACAGGACGAAATAGCGTAAACAGCAGGATAATTACCGCTTTGCGGCAGGGGGCGGCGCTGCTATATGGCGCGCATGAGCACCAATTCCACCACTCCGCTGTCCCACATCCGCAACTTTTCGATCGTGGCCCATATCGACCATGGCAAATCGACGCTGGCCGACCGCCTGATCCAGACGACGGGCGGCCTTGCCGAGCGCGAAATGTCCGAGCAGGTGCTCGACAATATGGATATCGAGCGCGAGCGCGGCATCACCATCAAGGCGCAGACCGTGCGCCTGCATTACCAGGCGAACAACGGCGAGAAATACATTCTCAACCTGATCGACACGCCCGGCCACGTCGACTTCGCCTATGAAGTCTCGCGGTCGCTGTCGGCCTGCGAGGGCTCGCTGCTTGTCGTCGACGCCAGCCAGGGCGTCGAGGCGCAGACGCTCGCCAACGTCTACCAGGCGATCGACAACAATCACGAGATCGTCACCGTCCTCAACAAGATCGACCTGCCGGCCGCCGAACCCGACCGCATCAAGGAACAGATCGAGGAAGTGATCGGCATCGACGCTTCGGAGGCGGTGCTGATTTCGGCAAAGACCGGCCTCGGCATTCCCGATGTGCTGGAAGCGATCGTCCACAGGCTGCCAGCGCCGAAGAGCCCGGGCGGCGATAAGGCGCCGCTGAAGGCGTTGCTCGTCGACAGCTGGTACGACGCCTATCTCGGCGTCATGGTTCTGGTCCGCGTCATCGACGGCGTGCTGACCAAGGGCCAGACGGTGCGGATGATGGGCACCGATGCGAAATACCAGGTGGAGCGCGTCGGCGTGCTGACGCCGAAGATGGTCAATATCGACCGCCTCGGCCCCGGCGAGATCGGCTTCATCACTGCCTCGATCAAGGAAGTGGCCGATACCCGCGTCGGCGACACGATCACCGAGGACAAGCGGCCGACGGCTCAGGCGCTGCCGGGCTTCAAGCCGGCGCAGCCGGTGGTGTTCTGCGGCCTCTTCCCGGTCGATGCCGCCGATTTCGAGGATCTGCGCGCCGCCATGGGCAAGCTTCGCCTCAACGACGCTTCCTTCTCCTTCGAAATGGAATCATCGGCGGCACTCGGCTTCGGTTTCCGCTGCGGCTTCCTCGGCCTGCTGCATCTCGAAATCATCCAGGAACGGCTGGAGCGCGAGTTCGACCTCGACCTGATCGCCACGGCACCCTCGGTCGTCTACAAGATGTTTATGACCGACGGCACGGAGCGCGAGCTGCACAATCCGGCCGACATGCCCGATGTCGTCAAGATCTCGGAAATCCACGAGCCGTGGATTCGCGCGACGATCCTGACGCCCGACGATTATCTCGGCGGCATCCTGAAGCTCTGCCAGGACCGGCGCGGCATCCAGATCGAACTCACCTATGTCGGCACGCGCGCGATGCTGACCTACGATCTGCCGCTCAACGAAGTCGTGTTCGATTTCTACGACCGGCTGAAGTCGATCTCGAAGGGCTATGCCTCCTTCGACTATACGCTGACCGACCACCGCGAGGGCAACCTCGTGAAGATGTCGATCCTCGTCAACGGCGAACCGGTCGACGCGCTGTCGATGATGGTGCACCGGACGGCTGCCGAAAAGCGCGGCCGCGACATGTGTGAGAAGCTCAAGGAGCTGATCCCGAAGCACATGTTCAAGATCCCGATCCAGGCGGCGATCGGCGGCAATGTCATTGCCCGCGAGACGATCTCGGCGCTGCGCAAGGACGTGACCGCCAAATGCTACGGCGGCGACGCCACCCGCAAGCGCAAGCTGCTTGACAAGCAGAAGGCCGGCAAGAAGCGCATGCGCCAGTTCGGCAAGGTGGAGATCCCCCAGGAAGCCTTCATCGCCGCGCTGAAGATGGGCGACGAATAACACCACCGCAGAGCTTCTTTTGACGGGGAGGACATAGGTCTCTCCCTTGCTTATTGACAAGTCTCGCTCTTTGTTCGCCGTCATCCTCGGCCTTGTGCCGAGGATCTGCTACATATCAAACGGCTGCAGATGCTCGGGACAGGCCCGAGCATGACGAAAGAGACGTGGTTAGGCTCCGTCAACAGTTATCTCCGAGGGGATTCTGCGATGAACGATGAAAGCCGAACGACTGGCAAACCGGGATCGGTGATGGGTGCAAACACTCATTCCAAGATCGAAAGGGGCTGCAAAGCTCCGACCTTCGATCAAAAAACAAGCGACGATGAAACGCTGCCTCGCGAAGAACGCGAAAGACTTTGGCGAATTGAAAACGCCGAGGCGATCGCGGAGCAAAATGAGTATGTCGCAAAGCATGGCTTGCCATTTGCGAAATACAGGCAGTTTTGACTCATCCCCTGCCCATATACTCCTTCACCAGCCCCTCATAGGCGTCCATCTCAGGCAGCGCCTCGTAGCTGTATACCGCACCTGTCTCGGCAAATGACAGTTTCTCGCTCGTCCATGTCTCGATGAAGGGCGTGAACCAGCTCGGGTCGTCGAGCATGGTCGCGCGCAGATTGACGAACCAGTCCATGCCTTCCGGCCGAGTGAACATCCAGCTCATGCAATGCGGGCAGAAATAATGCTTCGTGACGCCATGCAGACCGCCGATGACCGGCTCGCCTTGCGTCACCTCGAAGCCTTCGCTCGGGATGGCCGCACTCAGCGAATAGGCGCTTGATGTCATCTTCTGGCACCCCGTGCAATGGCAGGCCATGGTGAGCAGCGGCGGGGCGCTGATCTTCAATCGCACCCGGCCGCAACGGCAGCCGCCCTCCATTGGTAAATTCAGTTCGCTCATACTTCCCTCCCGTTTTGCCTTCTGATCTAGCGGAGCTTTCCTCGCTGTCGAGGTCAGTGCGGAGTGGGCGGCGTTGCCGGCGTTAGAGCATTTCCGTTTTCTCCGAATTACGGAAATGCTCTATCTCTTTGTTTTCACGCAATTCCGGACGCAAAACCGCTACGCACTTTTGCTGGAATTGCTCCTAGCGGATGCGGGCCGGATTGCCGACCACGGTTGCGCCGGCCGGCACATCCCTGGTCACCACCGAACCGGCCCCGACAATCGCACCGTCGCCGATGGTGATGCCGCCGAGGATGATAGCGCTGCCGCCGATCCAGACATCGCTGCCGATGGTGACAGGCCTGGCGATCTCGATGCCCGTGCTGCGAAGCGCCGGCTCCTTGTGATGCTCGGCGCAATAAATCTGCACGCCGGGGCCGAACATGCTGCGATCGCCGATCGTCACGCGGCCGGAATCGAGAATGGTGCAGCCGGCATTGAAATAGACGCGTTCGCCGAGAGTGATATTGATGCCGTAGGAGCAGTGAAACGGCGCCTCGATGAAGACATTGAGTGCTGCTTGCGCAAAGAGTGCCCTCAGGGCAGGTGCCATGGCGCCGCGCTCGTCCGGCGGCAGCGTATTGTGCGCGTGGACGGCTAAGCGCGCCTGCCGGCGCAAGAGATCGAGCTCGTCATCGAGGCAGCAATACCATTCGCCTGCCGCCATCTTTTCGCGTTCGCTGGCCGGCATCGCATCGCCCCTCACGCCGAGGCCTGCGACAGCAACTCGACCTCTTCCCTCTCGATCAGGCTGACCCAGGCACGCGCAATGGCAAGGCCTGCGGCATCGGCTGCTCCTCCATGTCTTGCCGCCAGTTCGGCATGGTTCTCCAGCCAGCCCGGCGCAATGCGCGCGATCGTATCGGGAAATTCGGCCTTCCATTGCGCGACGACCGCTGCATTGGCCTCGAAATGGAACTGGGTGCCATAGACGGCGCGGCCGATGCGGAAGGCCTGGTTCTCGGCAACGGGGCTCGAGGCGAGACGCACCGCGCCCTCAGGCAGGGAAAACGTGTCGGCATGCCATTCGAAGATGGTGAATTCGCCGCCAAGCGCCGACAGCAGCGGATCGGCCCGGCCCTCGGCGGTGACGCCGATCCCGTGCCAGCCGAATTCGCGGGCGATCCCTAAATGATTGTCGGCGCCATAGGCGCGGGCGAGGATCTGGCTGCCGAGGCAGATGCCGAGCACCGCCTTGCCGGCATCACCGAAGCGGCGTGCGAGCCGGACGAGCTCCGGCAGATAGGGGTGGGTTTCGTCATCCAGCGCGCTCTGCTCGCCGCCGAGAACGACCAGCGCGTCATGGCCGGAAATATCCTTCGGCAGGATACCGTCCTGCCACACCCGAAACCATTCGATCTCCGCGCCCGCCTCGTCGAGGGCTGCGGCAAGCGCGCCGAGGCCAGTATTCCGCATGTTTTCGATGACTGCGACGCGCATGGGCTCTTCCTGGTATGGCCGATCACGGGAAGAGACCATGGCGGAGGGCGGCGCGCAAGACGCCAGAACAGGATCGAGGCTTTAGGCCGGTTCGGCCCAAAATCTGAATCCTGTTCTTAATTAAACAGTTAGAGCATGATGTCGCCCGAAAACCGCTCACACTTTTCGGCATCATGCTCTAGCGAGGGCGATTGCGCGCACGCGCCACAGGGCCTAAATCTCAACAAACGAAAGGACATCGCCATGACCGAAAAAGCCCGCGTCACGATCCTCTACTGCACCCAGTGCAACTGGCTGCTGCGCGCCAGCTGGATGGCGCAGGAACTGTTGCATACCTTTTCCGACAGCCTCGGCGAAGTGGCGCTAATTCCTGCCACCGGCGGCAATTTCGAGATCCGCGTCAATGGCGATCTCATCTGGGAGCGCAAGCGCGACGGCGGCTTTCCCGGGCCGAAGGAGCTGAAACAGCGGGTCCGCGACATCGTCGAGCCCGGCCGCGATCTCGGCCACGTCGACCGCGCCTCGCTCGAAAGCTGATCACGACAGTCAGCGGTAGGGCGAGCGGCAGGTCTTGTAGATGCCCTCATAGGTGAGGAAACGATCCGTCCTCGGATTGTAGGAGCGGTACTCGTTGCTGCACCAGGCGGCATGGCTGTTCATGTCGCGCGCTTTCGGCTGCACCCTTTGCACCGGCGGCGGATCATAGGTCAGCTGCGGCGGCCCGGCAGCGCCCGGCCGGTAATAGGTTGGCCCCGCGCCGCGCGGACGATAGTTCGGCTGAACATAGGCTGGGCGATGCCATTGCTGCGGCCCGAAACCGAAGCAGCCACGAAAATCGCAGAGCGTCGATCCCGTATTGAGCGGCCCGACCCCCGGCTTGCCCAGCTTCAGCGAATCGGCCCCTGCGATGGCGGGTGCCAAAACGGCCAAGAGACCGGCGAACAGAAGCGTGCGGGCAGCGGGCATGATGCATTCCTTTCGATATTTCCTCTATATAGGGCGTGCCAACCGGAGCGCTATGCCCACCCTTCGGCGCTCCCTCGCATGTGATCGGCTGCTTTTTCGCCAACTGTCAGAAAAACTTCAAAAACCCAGTTGACAGTCAGGGGCCACCCCCTTACATCGCTCTCCGTCGCCCAGATGGCGGAATTGGTAGACGCGCCAGCTTCAGGTGCTGGTACCCGAAAGGGTGTGGAGGTTCGAGTCCTCTTCTGGGCACCATTCCATTCTTGATCGCTACCAAGATCAAGGAGTTAAGCCTTTTCAACCAAGTTGTGCATTGGTGCCTTGTAGCAAAGGCCGGCCACGATGCGCTTGAGGCTTGTTCACTCGATAGCTCCCAAGAACTCTCCGAAATCCTCGTCTTTAGACGCTTATTCCCGCCGCTCTTGATAGCTGGCCTGCATTGACTCCTCCACCCTCCAAGTGCGAACATAAAGAGAACATAACGGAGTCCTGCAATGATTCGATACGCCATATCCGCAGCTAGCAACACCGAGCCTCCCAAGGCCCGCCAGATGTCGGCCGCCACGCCGGCAATGGAAATGTCTCCTACCAAGCCGGTCATTGAAGTAGCCTCTGCCGATCCGTTGCATGCTGCCTACCCGCTGCTGCCCAGCGCCAATGCAGACGAGCTCGGCTCCGACACTCTCCCGAAAACCACCAAGCCAGCACGCCGTGCGGCAACAAAACGTAAGCCTAAGGTCGCCGAGGCAGACGACGCTCCACTCCAGCTTAATCTGGAGGCTTAGCCGCAACGATCCGGCCAATGTTGGCAGCGCCTGGGAACTCCCACCATAATCTATATAGCACTTCGGAATCCCGAAATTGGCTGCGGGATTGAAATCATTGAACGTTTCTCCGCGACGATAGTACGCGAACGGCGTCGAATTTCGGAATCCCGAAGCGGGGGAATTTCGGGATTCCGAAGTGGGATTTTTTCTTACTGCCGATGCGCCCGCCTTTGTCCGCAGCAATCGGCCGGCGGAATGGGATCCGGCGCCGACCTGTCCAGATCAGCCGCTGTCTGTGCTGTCGGCCGCTGGAGTCTACCACCACGGCACGGCATTGCCGCAGTCGGCGTGAGGCTGGCGCCTCAGCGCACCGGCTGATAATGGCCGCGCAGGGGAACCTTGTCGTCCATCGAGACGAAGCCGTCGCGTTCGCAGACATACATCAGCGTCGGCATGCCGCCGGAGCGGAAGATCTCGTCATAACGGCGGCGGATCTGCACGGTCTCGGTGCGGCAATTGTAGGATTCCTCCTCTTTCTTGTCCGGTTGCGCCTTGACGCCGGGAAGACCCTTATAGGGATAGAGGGGTTGAACGCCCGTATCGACGGATTTCGTCCAGTCGACGGCAAAGGCGGACGCCGGTGCGAGGCTCGACACGGCAACGAGCGATATCAGAAGCATCATCAACAGCCGCATGGGAACTCTCCTACCGGCAATAGGCCGCTCTTCCGATGTAGGAAAAGCGACGACCGTCATCAAGCCGCCGCAGCGGGAGACTTCCTGAAATAACTTCTGATCACGGGATGGCTGAAGAGGCCGGCGAGGATCGCAAAGCCCGCGCCGACGACGAAACCGGCGAGAAAACCGCCGATGACGCCGGCAACCAATAGAATCGTCTTTCCGGGACCGTCTCCCTTGACCGGCGGCTCGGCCGGCGAAATGACGCGAATGTTACTCTGGTTGAAGTTCTGCTCCTCGCTCGTCTGGCTGGAGCGTTTCAGCACCGTCTCGTAAATATCGCGGGCCGCCGTCGCCTTGCGCTGCAATTCGTTCAATTCCACCTGCTTGTCCGACGAACTCGCCTGCAACGCCTTCTGCACGGCAAGTTCCTTGGCGATGCTGTCCTCAGCGGACTTTGCCTGCTCGTATTCGCCCCTTGCCGAGGTGGCGAGACGCTGCAATTCGCCCTTGATTTCGCCGCCAATGCTCAGCAGCGAGGAACGGGCCGCCTGCAGGCGCGGATGACGCGTGCCCATCTGGCTTTCGAGGCTGCCGACGGCGGCGGCCTGAGTGGCATATTGCTGACGCAGGCTGACGAGCGGCGAGGTGACGCCGCCCTCCGCCTGGTTGCCGGCGACGATGTCCTCGACGCGGAGGTTGGCGACGGCATCGGCGCGCGCCTTTGCCTGGATGGTCTTTTCCTGTGCCGTCACCAGCATCGTATTCAGCGAAACGAGCCGCTGATCGGAAATCAGGTTGCCCTCGGTCGCGGCCATGTCGTTGTCGGCGCGGAAGGTTTCGACAGCCTGCTCGGCCTCCAGCACCTTCTGGCGCAGGTCGTTGAGGCGTCCGTCGAGCGTCGACGAGGTATTTTCGTAGATGCCGTTCGAAGCGCTGTTCTCCTCCTCGGTGAAGGAGGTGACCACCTGGTTGGCAAGCCTCGCGGATTTTTCGGGATCATTGGTCGTGGCGGCAAGCGAGACGACATAGGTGCTGGCCTCACGGGTGATGACCAGCGCCTTCTGCAGAGTGCCGATCACGGCAGCGCCATCCGTGCGGCCACCGGTGAATTCGGGATCCTGGTCGAGCTTCATGGCTTCGGCGACGCGCCGCAGCACATTGCCCGAGGTCAGGATCTGCACCTGGCTGTCGATCAGCGCCGAGATCATTTCCGGCGAGGGACCCGAAGATTGCGCGCCGGCATCGGCAAGGCCGATCTGGCGCGGGTCGAAATAAAGGCTGCTGATGGCGGTGAATTTCTGGGCGATGCGCGGCGCCACCGCCCCGCCGGCCAGGGCTCCGAGAAGCGCCAGGCCCAACACGATCAGCCGCCGGCTCCAGATCGCGGCGATACTCGAGCGGAGGTCGAGAAGCGGTGCGGCCGGCGCGGACTCTGCATTCGGCGGTGCGTCGACGACAGGTTGCTTTGGAAGCGGCGCCGGAGGTGCCGGACGCTCATATTGGCGGGTTTCCGCAATGCTTGCCGGCGGCACGAAGGGGGGCGGGGCGGGTTCGACCGATGGCCGGACGAAATCATCCGGGCGGACGACGGGACTGCGCACGCGCACGCCTTCCGGTGCAGTCTGAGATGGCTCAAAACTGCGCCAGCCAGGGAGCCGGCTTACCCTGTTCCTGTCATACTGGTTCATACGCGCACTCGTGTCCCGCCCAGCGTGAAAGACTGAAGCCGAGGTGCCGATACTTTAGAAATTCTTAGCTAACGGACCGTTAAAATAACTTTAGCGACGCCGAGGTTGCGATTGCCGCGATAACGAGGATGCCATGAGGACGACACAACATCTGACAGCGCTGCTGTTTGCGGCCGCTCTGATCCCGTCGCCGGCCCTTGCGGCTGAGGCCCCCTGCTACCGCGGCGTCAATCTGTCCGGCGGCGAATATGGCGAGCGTGGCGGCATCTACGGTACCAACTACACCTATCCGAGCGAAGACACGATCAGCTATTTCGCCGAAAAAGGTATGACGATCATCCGGCTGCCCTTCCGCTGGGAACGGCTGCAGCCCGCGCTTGGCGGGCGGCTCGACGAGGATGAGCTCAAGCGGATCAAGGATACGATCGGCCTGATCCGCAAGCACGGCATGGCGGTTCTGCTCGACCCGCATAATTTCGGCTATTACGACAAGACCCAAGTCGGCACGGCGCCGGCGACGGATGCCGCCTTCGGGGATTTCTGGGCAAGACTCGCTGTCGAATTCGCCAATCAGGACGGCGTTCTCTTCGGCCTGATGAACGAACCGCACGACATCAAGGCGACGGACTGGCTGGATGCCGCCAATGCGGCGATCCGCAGCATCCGCGCCGTCGGCGCGCGCAACCTCATCCTGGTGCCGGGCACGGCATGGAGCGGCGCTGGCAGTTGGGAAAAGGATGTGATCGGCGGCGCCAACGGCACGGTGATGCTCGGCGTGCGGGACCCGCTCAACTTCTACGCCTATGAGGTCCACCAGTATCTCGACGCCGATTCCTCCGGGACCCATCCGACCTGCGAAGGTGCAGGCGCCGCAGTCGCGGCGATCAACGGCGTTACCGCCTGGCTGAAGCAGAACCACAAGCGCGGCTTTCTCGGCGAATTCGGCGCCTCCACCGACAAGGACTGCATGAGCGGGTTGACCCAAATCTACGCTACCATGTCCGGCAATAGCGACGTGTGGCTCGGCTGGTCCTACTGGGCGGCCGGCGAATGGTGGCCGGCGGACGAGCCCTTCAACGTCCAGCCGCGCAAGGAGCCTGAGCGGCCGCAGATGCGGCTTCTTGCCGAGGCGGCAAAAGCCGATGCCGGCACTTGCTCCGCCGTCAAGCCTGCGGGGAAATGAGCATGGCAGTCGTCGATCAGAGGACAGCGACATTCACTGTAGCCGGCACTGTCGCCGGCAACCGGCTCGATGCTGCCCGCGGGGCATCACGCACCGATCATACAGTGCTCTGGCTCGGCCTGCTCTCCGTGCTCTATAACGGCATTCTGGCCTTCATCAACCACAACATCGTGCCGCTTTCGATGACGCATGTCGCCGCCAGCGAAGGGCTGATCATGGCGAGCGCCATCATCTACATCCTGCACAAGGGGATCTACGAGACCGACCTGCCGGCCTTTCTGTTCCTGCTGTTCACGCTCATCGTGACCATCTATGTCAGCGTGCTCAACCGCATGCTGTTCATCGATCATTTCCGCAACGTGCTGATCATCTTCTGCTTTACCGGGCTCGGCGGCTGGAGCAACGAGAAAACGATGAAACTCGCCTTTCGCTGGGCAAGTCTTGCCGTGATGATCTTCCTGATCTTCGAGATCATCAGCGTGCCGTTCTATGTCAGCATCGTCCACCCGTCCGACTATTTCGCCAATACGCGTGGGCTGCTGCCACTGAGCTACAACACGACGGGCCTCTTTCAGAACGCGCTCGGCTTTCCCGAGCGCTTCTCCTTCGGCATCATCGACCACCGTTCCTCCTCGATCTTCCTCGAACAGGTATCGCTGGCCAATTTCTGCGGCGTGATCGCGGTCTACCTGATTTCGATGTGGGAGAGGCTTGGCCGCTGGGACCGGTTGCTGATGATCGGCACGGCCGTGCTGATCCTGGTGACGAACGACACGCGCACGATGCTGATCTTCTGCTTTGCCTGCATCGTCGGCTATTTCGTCTTTCCGAAGATCCCGAAGAATTTCAATCTGGCGCTGATGCCTCTGATCGTCGCCGCCGGCTTCCTCGTCTACGTGATGAAACCCAATGCGACGGGCGACAATTTCACCGGCCGCATCAATCTGACGATGAAGAAGATCATGGAGCTCGATCCGCTTGCCATCCTCGGGCTTTCGGTCGACCGGGTCGCCGAATTCGCCGACAGCGGCTATGTCTACCTGATCTACGCGGCGACGATCTTCGGCGTCATCGCCTTATGGCTGTTCGTCTGCCTCTTTCCCGCCGGGCGCACGGCGGCGCAGCGGCGCTGCGCCCATTCACTTTCTCTTTTCATTTTTCTGAATATGATGATCGGGGGAACCGCGGTCTTCTCGATGAAGATCGCCGGTCTCCTCTGGTTCGTCGTCGGATATATGCGTTTCCACGACAGCCCGCGCATCCGGCAGGGTCGTCCGGCAGATGTATTGAGTTGACCGCAGCGGCGCCTGTCCGCGCGAGCCCGAGGGAGCACACGCTCGATGCTTGTCCAGCTTCAATATCTGCGCGCCATCGCGGCGCTGATGGTCGTCTATTTCCACGCGGTATTGCAGCTTGCCAAGGTCAATCCCGCGGTCGACGCCACCGCCTTCGTCTATGGCGAAACCGGCGTCGACATCTTCTTCGTCCTGAGCGGCTTCGTGATGTGGCTGACGACGAGCGGACGAGCGATGAGCCCGGTCGATTTCGCCCGGCGGCGCATCAAAAGGATCGTGCCGCTCTACTGGCTGGCGACGCTGTTTTCGGCGACTGTGGCGCTGGTCGCCCCGTCATTGCTGAAATCGACGGTGTTCGACCTGCCGCATCTCATCGCCTCGCTGTTCTTCCTGCCATGGGCCAATCCCGCCGATCCCAGCACGATCACACCGGTGGTCGTTCCCGGCTGGACACTGAATTACGAAATGTTCTTCTACTTCGTCTTTGCGCTTCTGCTGCCGCTACAGGAAGCTCGCCGCATCCCGGCGATGTTTGCCGTCTTTGCCGTCATCCTGATCGCCTGTCGGCTGCTGCCGGAAACGACGGCGACCCGGTTCTACCGCGAACCGATCATGCTGGAGTTTCTCGCCGGTGTCGTGCTCGGCTGGCTCTACGGACAGAAGGTGCTTCTGCCGAACCGCTGGGCTTGGGCGGCTCTTGCCATGGGCTTTGCGTTTCTGTTCATCAACGAGGCGCTGATGCCGCCGGAAAGCCGGTTCTACGCCTGGGGAATCCCGGCGATCTTCATCGTCTACGGCGCGATCTCCATCGATTTTTCCAGGCTGCCGGTTGTGAGATGGCTAAACTATCTCGGCGACTGCTCCTACAGCATCTATATCACCCATGCCTTCACGCTGGCTTTTCTCAGGGTCGCCGCCGATCGGCTGCCGATCGGCATCCTGCAGCAACCGGTGCTCTTCGTGATCCTCTCGCTGGTGCTCTCGTCGATCGGCGGTGCCATTATCCATGAGATCACCACGCCGCGCCGGAAAGCGGCCGTGGCGAGCCGCCCGTCGACCTAAAGCGCGTCGAAGGGCGAGAATACGCATCCAAGCGGCGCTGACGGTACAGTTTTTCGCGCAACTTCTCCTAAGCTTCAGACTGGGCGATGAGAGAGCTTGCAGAAACGTGATGGTTTCTCTTGCAATTTGTCGCATGAATGAAAGTGCGCTGGCCTATTCGCGGCCCGGGCTTTGTTTTAAGCACGGCGGCGGCCTTGGAGAGGGAAGAGGGTAAGACATGACAAGTTACGTATTGACGGTATCCTGCAAATCGACGCGCGGCATCGTCGCGGCGATTTCGAGCTATCTGGCCGACAAGGGCTGCAACATCGTCGATAGTTCCCAGTTCGACGATCTCGATACCGGCAAGTTCTTCACGCGAGTGAGCTTCATCTCCGAGGAAGGCGTGCCCCTTGCCGAACTCAAGGAAGGCTTCGAGCCGATCTCCAAGCGGTTCGCCATGGATGCCGAGATCCATGACGGCAACGCCCGCATGAAGGTGCTGTTGATGGTGTCGCGCTTCGGCCATTGCCTCAACGACCTGCTTTACCGCTGGAAGATCGGCGCGCTGCCGATCGATATCGTCGGCGTCGTCTCCAACCATTTCGATTACCAGAAGGTCGTGGTCAACCACGACATTCCCTTCCACCACATCAAGGTGACGAAGGAAAACAAGCTGCAGGCCGAAGGCCAGATCATGGATATCGTCGAACAGACAGGCACGGAGCTGATCGTACTGGCCCGCTACATGCAGGTGCTTTCGGATGCGATGTGCCAGAAAATGTCCGGGAAGATCATCAATATCCACCATTCCTTCCTGCCGAGCTTCAAGGGCGCCAACCCTTACAAACAAGCCTATCAACGCGGCGTGAAGCTGATCGGCGCGACGGCGCATTACGTCACCGCCGATCTCGATGAAGGCCCGATCATCGAGCAGGACACGGCGCGCATCACCCATGCGCAGTCGCCCGACGACTATGTCTCGATCGGCCGCGACGTCGAAAGCCAGGTGCTGGCGCGTGCCATCCACGCCCATATCCATCACCGCACCTTCCTGAACGGCAACCGCACCGTGGTCTTTCCGGCAAGCCCCGGCGGTTACGCCTCCGAACGCATGGGTTGAGCGCCGCCTAGACCCTGCATCTCTTTTGCCGGCGAATGACAATCTCCCGTTGCCTGCCAGCGGCAAGTACTCGATTATCTCCTTCATAGGTAATCGAATCATGCAGCGGGAGGGGTGTCATGACCGACGAGGCGCTTGTTGATCGCATGGCGCTGCCGCGCCCCGATGTGACCGCCACTGATGCAGAAGAGATCCTCCTTGCTCATTACAGCCTATCCGGCACGCTTGCCGAACTCGGCAGCCAGCAGGATCGAAACTATCGCGTCGATAGCGACAAGGGTCGTTACGTCCTGAAGATCTGCCATGCAGCCTACGAGACCCGCGAGCTCGAAGCGCAGAATGCGGCGATCCGTCACCTCAAAAGCAGGCAAAGTGCGCCGCGCGTTCCGCAATTGGTCACCACCAATGACGGGCGGGAGATCGTCGTCCTGACCGTGCGCGGGCGGGGCTATCAGGTCCGGCTGCTGGAATATCTGGAAGGCCAGGGGCTGACGGCGCTGACCTATCTGGCGCCGGCTTCCGTGGCGGCGCTGGGCGCGCTCTGCGCCAGGCTTGCGCAGGCGCTTGCCGATTTCGACCATCCCGGTCTCGACCGCAGCCTGCAATGGGATCTCAGACGGGCAGGTCCCGTTGCCGTGCAGCTGCTTTCGGCCATCACCGACAGTGCGGCACGCGACCGGATCGCCAAGACCATGGTGATGGCGGTCCGCCGCATCCAGCCGTTGGCGCCGGCGCTTCGGCTGCAGGCCGTGCATCATGACGTCACCGGCGACAACGTCGTCGGCCACCGCGACGCCCGTGGCCATACGATCCCCGACGGGGTGATCGATTTCGGCGACATCATCCGCGGCTGGCTGGTCGGCGACCTCGCCGTCACCTGCGCTTCGCTGCTGCATCAGGCAGATGGCGACCCATTTCATATCCTACCAGCCGTCACCGCCTATCAGGCGATATATCCACTGACCAGGGAGGAGCTGAAGGCGCTCTGGCCGTTGACCGTCGCGCGCGCGGTCATTCTCGTTGCCAGCAGCGAGCAGCAGATTTCGGTCGATCCCGATAATGACTATGTCCGCGGCAATCTCGAGCACGAGCGGGCGATCTTCGATACGGCGATGTCCGTTCCCTTCGAACTCATGGAAGCCGCGATCCTCAAGGCGGCCGGCGCAAATGTCGCCGCCCCGGAAGCATCAGGATGGCTGCCATTGCTGCCCGACATCGATCCCGCCGGGATCGCCTATGTCGATCTTGGTGTGCGGAGCCCGCATTTTTCCGCCGGCAACTGGCTGAATACCGACATGGACTGGCGGCTGCTTGCCCGCGTGGCAACCGAAAACGGCATCGCAGCGACGCGCTATGGCGAATATCGGCTTTCCCGCGCGAGCTTGGGAAATGCGACAGGACAGGCGACCTGCGCCCTGCATATCGACATATGCCTCGCGGCAGGCAACGCGATTGCTGCACCCTTTGCCGGCCGCATTGGCTGGAAGGACCAGCATCTGACGCTTGCCAGCGACAGCATGACCCTGCATCTCGATGGGCTCGATCTCTCGGTCGAGGATGGAGCCGAGGTGGCCGCCGGCGATCCGCTCGGGACGGTTTTCGGAGAGGCTGCGTCGCTTGGCGGGCTGCGCGTCCAGCTTTGCAGCGTCGCAGGTCTCGAACCGCCGCTTTTTGCCACGCCGCGCACGGCCGCGGCCTGGTCGGCGCTCTGCCCCTCACCCTCGCTGCTTCTCAGCCCGGAAGCCGATGCGCCGAAATCTGATACCGCCGAACTGCTCGCCAGGCGGCGGGCGCATCTCGCAAGGCCGCAGAAGAACTATTACGCGGCGGCGCCGCAGATCGAGCGCGGCTGGCGGGAGCATCTGTTCGATGTCGAGGGCCGCGCCTATCTCGACATGGTCAACAACGTCACCATTCTCGGCCACGGCCATCCCAGGTTTGCCGCAGCGATCCACGCCCAATGGCTGCGGCTCAACACGAATTCGCGCTTCCACTATGCGGCGATCACGGAATTTTCCGAACGCCTCGCCGCCCTGTCGCCGGACGGGCTCGACGCGGTCTTCCTGGTCAACAGCGGCTCGGAGGCGAATGATCTGGCGCTTCGGCTGGCGCAGGCCCATAGCGGCGCGCGCAACATGCTCTGCCTGCTCGAAGCCTATCATGGCTGGTCGGCGGCCAGCGATGCCGTCTCCACCTCGATCGCCGACAATCCACAGGCGCTGACAACCCGGCCGGACTGGGTGCATACCGTCGTGTCGCCGAACACCTATCGCGGCGACTTCCGTGGTCCCGATACGGCAGCGGATTATCTCGGCATGGCGACGCCGGTGCTGGAGGCAATTGATGCTGCGGGCGAAGGCCTTGCGGGCTTCATCGCCGAGTCGGTCTACGGCAATGCCGGCGGCATTCCATTGCCGGAAGGCTATCTCAAAGAGCTCTATGCGCAGGTACGCGCTCGCGGCGGCCTCTGCATCGCCGACGAAGTGCAGGTCGGCTATGCCAGGCTCGGGCACTATTTCTGGGGCTTCGAGCAGCAAGGGGTCGTGCCTGATATCATCACCGTCGCCAAGAGCATGGGCAACGGCCATCCGCTCGGCGCCGTCATCACCACGCGGGAGATTGCGCAATCGCTGGAGAAGGAGGGCACCTTCTTTTCCTCCACCGGCGGCAGCCCGGTCAGTTGCATCGCCGGCATGACGGTGCTCGACATCATGGCCGAGGAAAAGCTGCAGGAAAATGCCCGGATAGTCGGCGATCATCTGAAGGCGCGGCTCGCCGCGCTGATCGACCGCCATCCGATTGCAGGCGCCGTGCACGGCATGGGCCTCTATCTCGGCCTCGAATTCGTCCGCGACAGAACGACGCTGGAGCCGGCGACGGAAGAGACGGCTGCAATCTGCGACCGGCTTCTCGAACTCGGCGTCATCATGCAGCCGACCGGCGATCACCAAAATGTGCTGAAGATCAAGCCGCCGCTCTGCCTCAGCATCGACAGCGCGGATTTTTTCGCGGACATGCTGGAGAAGGTGCTCGAAGAAGGCTGGTGACCCAGAGGGTTCGGGCATTAACCAAATCGGTCATTTCGAGGCATGTCGACTTTTAATGAAACGGGCCATTGCCTGATACAACAAGGCTTCCTATGTCTGCCGCGGTGATCGATCGACCTTCCGATTCTGTCATGCGAATTTAACGAAGAGCTGATATGTTTCTTTCTGCAAGTTCGGGCTACGACGGAATGAATTTTTTCAGATCGTCGATATTTTGACATGTTTCGGAATATGTTTCCGATAGGCTATCGGGTAATCTCTACCAAGATAGTAGATTATTGAAGACAGCCATCACCGGCCCCGGGCTCTACCGGGACCCCTCAAGTGCAACGCCAACACAAGGAACGAGCATGATAGACATCGATATTCTCGCCGATCTCCTTGGGCGATCTGTGCTTGGCAATGACCGTCCGGGCGCCCTCTCCCGCCCGAACTGTCGAATGTGACGTTCGTCCTCCTTTCAACGGTACCAGACAAGTCAATTCGCCATGGCTGCGCATCTCGCGCGGCAGGAGTTCTATCTATGAAGAAGCAAGTTATCGAATATGCAGGCGTTCCCGTCGGGATCGTCATTCCCGATGAAGACCGGCTGAAGTTCATCGCCGTGAAATTTCATGTTCACGACCTCGACGAGCAGCGTTTCGGCTCGCCCGACGAGGTGCGCCTGGCCATCCATGACCTGATGACCCGCCGTCATCCGAAGCCGCTTCATGCCTGAGGGCATGAGGACGCGATTAGCATTCGCGGCTTTTCCCGATATCCGACCGGTCCCGTCACATGGGGCCGGTCTTGTTTTTTGAGGGCAATTGCAGTCCTATCGGCGGCCTTTCCGTCTAGAGTATTTCCGTTTTTCCTCGAATCACGAAAACGCTCTATCTCTTTGTTTTCACGCAATTCCGAACGCAAACCGCTGCACACTTTTGCTGGAATTGCTCTAAGGATCCGCCCTTGCCCGATCTTCTCAACCTCATCACCGACATCGAAGGCGTTTCCGTCGGCCATGCAACCGACCTTGCGCTCGGTTCCGGTGTCACGGTGATCGTCTTCGACGAACCGGCCGTCGCATCCGGCACGGTGCTCGGCGGCGCGCCGGGCGGGCGCGACACCGGCCTGCTCGATCCGTCGATGACCGTCCATGCCGTGGATGCCTTCGTGCTCTCCGGCGGCTCGGCCTTCGGGCTGGATGCCGCCGGCGGCGTGCAGGCGGGCCTGCGCGAACTCGGCCGCGGCTTTGTGGTCGGGCCGGTGCGCATCCCGATCGTGCCGCAGGCGATCCTGATGGACCTGCTGAACGGCGGCGACAAGGATTGGGGCCTTCACTCGCCCTACCGCGACATGGGCTATACGGCATTGAAGGCTGCGGCCAAGGGCACATTCGCGCTCGGCACGACAGGTGCCGGCACGGGGGCGACGACGGCCACCGTCAAGGGCGGGCTCGGCTCGGCCAGCGCCGTCAGCAGCACCGGGCATCGCGTCGCGGCGATCGTCGCCGTCAATGCGCTCGGTTCGGCAACGATCGGCGACGGGCCGCATTTCTGGGCGGCGCCTTTTGAAAAAGATGCGGAATTCGGTGGGCTCGGCATGCCTGATGTGGCCGACCACCGGATGCGGCTCAAGGGCATGAACACGCCGGCAACGACGATCGGCGCTGTCGTGACCGACGCGCAGCTGACGAAGGCCGAGGCGCACCGGCTATCGCTTGCCGGCCATGACGGCCTTGCCCGGGCACTGCTGCCGGCGCACCTGCCGCTCGACGGCGACACCGTCTTTGCCGCTTCGACGGGCAAGCATCGAAGAGACGACATGGCGAGCCTGATGGAGCTGTGCCACCTCGCCACCATTGTCATGGCGCGGGCGATCGCCCGTGGCGTCTATGCCGCGACCGCCCTTCCGGTCGAGGGCGCGCAAAAGGCCTGGCGCGACTGCTACCCGAATGGTCGTTGATTTTAGATCTTTGTTTTTATGCATGTCGTTGTCCCAAAACCGCTGCGCACTTTTGGGCGACATGCATTAGGGTCGGAACCGGAACCCATAACGTGCCGAATGGCGGAGAGACGTGAATGCAGATCCGGGCGCTGATGTATTTCGACGAACTGGTCAGGACCAATTCGATGCGCCAGGCGGCCGAGAACCTCAATGTCGCGCCGACGGCGATCAGCCGGCAGATCGAGAACCTCGAATATCATTTCGGCGCACCGCTGGTCGAACGCAGCGCCCGCGGTGTCAAGCTGACGGCTGCCGGCGAACTGCTTGCCGCCCGCGCCGGCCGGACGCTGCGCGAGCTCGATCACGTGCAGCAGCTGATCGAAGACCTCAAGGGCCTGCAGCGCGGCCGCGTCAGCATCTATGCCAATGGGGCGACCGTCGCCAATCTGCTAGCGCCGGCGCTTGCCGAATTCAGCCTGAAATATCCGAAGCTGCGTTTTACCGTGACGATCACCAGCGCGCGTCAGGCGGTCGACGCCGTCAACAGCGCCGAGGCGGATATTGCGGTGACGCTGTTTGCGCCACCGATGTCCGGCACCAAGGTGCGGCTGCGCTCCGAGATCGCCTATGATCTGATCGCCACGCCGCAGCACCCGGCCGCCGCGCATGCCGAGATCCCGCTGAGGACGCTTGCCGACTACGCATTGGCGCTGCCCGATCAATCCTTCGGCTTCCGCCAGGCCTTCGACGCGCTGTTTGAGAAAGAGGGGTTGAGCCTCGATCCCGTCTTTGTCACCAGCTCGCTCGAAATGCTGAAGGAACTCGTGCTCAGCGGGGCTGCGGTCACGCTGCTGCCGGCGCTCACCGTCCGCCGCGAGATCGAGGCGGGTCAGCTCCTTGCCATTCCGCTGGCCGGCAAGACCGGCATCCGCACCCATGTCGATCTCTGCGTCGCGCCAGACCGGCAGCTGTCCTTTGCCGCGACGAAGCTGCTCGACTTCATCGAGAGGTTCATGCGCGAGCGCACCAACCGCCCGGCCGGGACGAAAGACTGACGCTTCGAGCTTGCATTGCCCGCGGATATCAGGTGTAGCTTTTTCGGCTACACTGAGCACACAAAATCGTCATTGTGTGTGCACCGGCATAGTGTCACTCTCCTCGCAAAAGGTCTTCGTCAGCGACGCGCGGCCAGACAAGGGAACATGATGATCAAGCTTTCGTTTGCGCCTTCAGCGCGTTTCGCCCGGCGGCTTTCGCTCGGTGCCGCGCTCTCGGCCGGCCTGGTGATGACGGCGATGACGCCGGCCGAGGCGGCGAAGACCACGCTCAATCTCGGCATGAGCGTCGAGCCGACCGGTCTCGACCCGACGATCGCGGCACCGGTCGCAATCGGCCAGGTGACCTGGCAGAACGTGTTCGAGGGGCTGGTGACGATCGACCAGGCCGGCAAGATCCAGCCGCAGCTGGCAAAAAGCTGGGAGATCTCTCCCGATGGCCTGACCTATACGTTCAAGCTGCAGACCGGCGTCAAATTCCATGACGGCGAGGCCTTCGATGCCACTGCCGCCAAGTTTTCGCTCGACCGCGCCCGCGGTGCCGATTCCGTTAATCCGCAGAAGCGCTTCTTCGCCTCGATCGCCTCGATCGATACGCCCGATGCCGAAACGCTGGTGCTGCATCTCTCGGCACCGACCGGCAGCCTGATCTACTGGCTCGGCTGGCCAGCCTCGGTGATGGTCGCACCGAAGACGGCTGCCGACGACAAGACGACGCCAGTGGGCACCGGTCCGTTCAAATTCGCCAGCTGGGCGAAGGGCGACAAGGTCGAACTCACCAGGAATGCCGATTATTGGAACAAGGATGCTGCCGCTAGGCTCGACACGGTGACCTTCCGCTTTATCGCCGATCCGCAGGCGCAGGCGGCAGCGCTGAAATCCGGCGATCTCGATGCCTTTCCGGAATTTGCCGCACCTGAGCTGATGAGTTCTTTCGACGGCGATGCGAGGCTCGTCACCAGGATCGGCAATACCGAGCTCAAGGTCGTTGCCGGCATGAACACTGCCAAGAAGCCGTTCGACGACAAACGCGTCCGCCAGGCGCTGATGATGGCGATCGACCGCAAGACGATAATCGACGGCGCATGGTCCGGCCTCGGCACACCGATCGGCAGCCACTATACGCCGAACGATCCGGGCTATCAGGACATGACCAATGTGCTGCCCTATGACGTCGAGAAGGCGAAGGCGCTGCTTGCCGAAGCCGGCTACCCCAACGGTTTCACCTTCACGATCAAATCGCCGCAAATGGCCTATGCGCCGCGCAGTGCCCAGGTGATGCAGGCGATGTTTGCCGAGATCGGCGTGACGATGACTATCGAGCCGACGGAATTTCCGGCGAAATGGGTCCAGGACATCATGAAGGACCGCAACTTCGACATGACGATCGTTGCCCATGCCGAACCGCTCGACATCGACATCTATGCCCGCGATCCCTATTATTTCAATTACAAGAACCCTGCTTTCAACGCGCTGATGAAGAAGGTCCAGGAGACGGCCGACCCCGCCGCGCAGAATGCGATCTATGGCGAAGCGCAGAAGATCCTCGCCGACGACGTGCCGGCGCTCTACCTTTTCGTCATGCCGAAACTCGGCGTCTGGGACAAAAAGCTGAAAGGGCTGTGGGAGAACGAGCCGATCCCTTCCAACGTGCTGTCCGGTGTTTCCTGGGACGAGTGAGGGTGGCGGACCGGGGCAGAACGCGATGTGGTGATGGCATTGGAGAAATCCGACATGCATTTGGCCGATATGACGCACAGCCCTCTCCCTTCCTCACAGGTCAGTTCAGCTCGGACCGACATTGTTTGGTTTCACTGCGGATGGCATTCATGGTGCGGGCGCCTGCGTCATGAATAGCTCCTTCCGCCCGCCCCACCCTCCGTCATCCTCGGCCTTGAGCCGAGCATCCACACCGCATCCATCAGCAGCAGTGGCATGGATCCCAGGCTCAAGGCCTGGGATGACGGAGAGTGGAAATGGCGTTCTAGCTAAACTCGCCGCCAGAACGGCGAGCGGACGTATCATATGATCCCACTCCTCGCTCGCCGCTTCGCCGGTCTCATCGTCACGCTCGTCGTCGTCTCGCTGCTGATCTTCGCCGTGATGGACCTTCTGCCCGGCGATCCAGCCTCGATCATGCTCGGCACCTCGGCAACACCGGAAACACTTGCAGCGCTCCGTCACAATCTCGGGCTCGATCAGCCGCTGCTGCTGCGTTACGGGCAATGGTTGACCGGCGTGCTCTCCGGCGATCTCGGCAATTCCCTGACCTATGGCGTACCGGTCGCGGGGTTGATCGTCGAGCGGCTGGCGGTAACACTGCCGCTGGCGCTGATGGCGATCGTGCTTTCGGTGGCGATCGCCCTGCCGCTCGGCGTGCTGGCCGCCTCGCGCCGCGGCGGTGTCTTCGACGTCATCGCGACGCTGTTTTCGCAGATCAGCATCGCCGTTCCCGCCTTCTGGGTGGCGCTGCTGTTGATCATCCTGTTTTCGACGGTGCTCGGACTGATGCCAGCCGGCGGTTTCCCAGGCTGGGGCGCCGGCCTGCTGCCGGCATTGCAGGCGCTGGTTATGCCCGCCGTCGCGCTGGCGATGCCGCAGGCGGGCGTGTTGACGCGCGTGGCGCGCTCGGCAGTGCTCGACATGATGCATGAGGATTTTGCCCGCACCGCCGTTGCCAAGGGGCTGTCACGCAGTGCGGTGCTGTGGCGCCATATCCTGCCGAATGCACTGATCCCGATCCTCACCATGATCGGGCTGCAATTCACCTTTCTCGTCGCCGGCGCGGTGCTGGTGGAAAACGTCTTCAACCTGCCCGGCCTCGGACGGCTCGCCCTTCAGGCGCTCTCCCAGCGCGACATCATCGTCATGCAGGATGTCGTGCTGTTCTTCGCGGGCCTGGTCATCGTGATGAATTTCATTGTCGATCTCTCCTATCTGGCGATCGATCCCAGGATGAGAAAGGCGGCTTGACGCATGGCACCGATCGCATCCACCGCCATCATCAGCCGCCGCCGGGCCTTTAGACTTAGCCGGCGAATGAACCTGATTACAGGGGCCGTGATCATCGGGCTGCTCACCGCCGTTGCGCTGCTGTCGCTCGTTTGGACGCCGCTGCCGCCGGCGAAAATGCAGATCATCCACAAATTACAGCCACCGCTTGCCTTCGGCCTGCTCGGCACGGACCAGTTCGGCCGCGATGTGCTTTCGATGCTGATGGCGGGCTGCTGGAATTCACTGTCGATCGCCATTACCGCGGTAACAATCGGCGGGACGCTCGGCTCGATCGCGGGCATTTCGGGGGCGGCGATCCGCGGCCCTTTCGAGGCGCTGTTGATGCGCATCTGCGACGTCATCTTCGCGCTTCCGCCGATCCTGTCCGCTATGGTGCTCGGCGCCTTTCTCGGGCCAGGGCGGTTCACCGCAATCACCGCCATTGCCGTCTTCATGATCCCGGTCTTTGCCCGCGTCACACTCGCGACCTCGCTGCAGGCCTGGAGCCGCGACTATGTGACGGCGGCGCGCGCCATCGGCAATACGCGCTTGACCATTTCGCTGCGCCACGTGCTGCCGAATATCATGAGCCAGATCATCGTGCATGGTGCGATCCAGCTGGGGCTGGCGATCCTCACCGAAGCGGGACTCAGCTTCCTCGGGCTTGGCATGGCGCCGCCGGCGCCGACCTGGGGCCGGATGCTTGCCGACGCGCAAACCTACCTGGCGCTCGCCCCCTGGCTGGCGATCCTGCCCGGCCTTGCCATCGCGCTCACCGTCTTCGGCTTCAACATGCTCGGCGACGGTTTGCGCGATCTGCTCGACCCACGCGAGGCGAGCCGCTGATGTCCTCCCAAGACGAAAAGCCCGAAAGACCATGCCATGACCGAAACCGACCTTACCATTCGCGAACTCAGGCGGCGCTTCGCCGATAAGAGCCTCTCCCCTCTCGAATACTGGCTGTCTCTCGAGGATCATATAGCAGCCTGGGAGCCGTCGATTTCGGCACTCTACCTCTACGATTCGGAATCGGCGCGCGCGCAAGCGAAAGCGTCGACGGAACGCTGGGCGAAGGGAGAAATGCTGGGCATGCTCGACGGCATCCCGGTGACGCTGAAAGAGCTGATCGCCACGAAGGGCCAGCCGGTGCCATCAGGCACGAGGGCAGTGGAACTAAAACCCGCAGACGCCGATGCACCGGCCGCCGCCCGGCTGCGGGAGGATGGCGCGGTGATCTTCGCCAAGACCACCTGCCCCGATTACGGCATGCTTTCCTCCGGGCTTTCGAGCTTCCATCCTCTCAGCCGCAATCCCTGGAACACCACGCAGAATCCCGGCGGATCGAGTGCCGGGGCTTCCGCAGCGGCTGCGGCCGGCTACGGACCGCTGCATATCGGCACCGACATCGGCGGTTCGGTGCGCCTTCCCGCCGGCTGGACCGGCATCTTCGGCTTCAAGCCGAGCCATGGGCGCATTCCGGCCGATCCCTATTATGTCGGGCGCTGCGTCGGGCCGATGGCGCGCACCGTCGAAGATGCGGCCTTTTCGATGGCGACGCTGTCGCGCCCTGACTGGCGCGACGGCACCAGCCTGCCGCCAAACGATTTCAACTGGATGGATCTCGACATCGACCTGTCGAGCATGAAGATCGGGCTGATGCTCGATGCCGGCTGCGGGCTTGCGGTGGAGGACGAGATCAGGGCCGCGGTCGAAGCGGCGGCGAAACAATTCGAGGCGGCCGGCGCGACCATTGTATCAGTCCAGCCGGTGCTGACGCGCGCGATGCTGGATGGCCTCGACAATTTCTGGCGGTCCCGGTTCTGGGGCGATATCGCCGATCTCGACGACAACAGGCGCGACAGCATCCTGCCCTATATCAGGGATTGGGCGATGGGTGGCGCCGACATCAGCGGTGTCGATGCGGTCAAGGGCTTCAATCAGACGATCGAGATGCGCAAGAGTTGCGGACGGCTGTTCACCGCGGTCGACGCCCTGCTTTCGCCGACCAATCCGATCATCTCCTATCCGGCCGAATGGGCATCTCCGACCAATGATCCGGCCCTGCCGTTCGAACATATCGGTTTCACGGTGCCGTGGAACATGTCGGAGCAGCCGGCCGCCTCGATCAATTGCGGTTTCTCCCGCTCGGGCATACCGATCGGCTTGCAGATCGTCGGACCGCGCTTCGACGACATGCGGGTGCTGAGACTGTCGAAAGCCTTCGAGGACTGGACGGGCGGAGTGAGATCCTGGCCGCAGCCTCCGATCGGCTGATCAGCTGATCGGGCGGCGATAGCCGGTCGGTTGCTGGTAGAGCCAGCCGATGCGCTCGACCGCGGCCTCGAAATTCTCGCGCGCCACCGTCATGCTATGACCGTTGGCGTGCAGAATGGTTTCCGGATCTTCGAAGACGGCGACATGACCCTTCCAGAATACCAGGTCGCCACGGCGGATTTCGGATCGGTCGATCGGCTGGCCGAGGCCGGCCGCCTGCATATCGGTATCGCGTGGCGCAGCTCTGCCCGTCATCAGCATCGCCAGCTGGACGAGGCCGGAGCAATCGATGCCGAGGCCGGAACGTCCGCCCCAGAGATAGGGCGTCTCCAGGAAACGGCCGACGATCTCCACGTAATCGGCGCCATCGAGCGCGCCGATCGGTTGGACATGCTTGCCAAAGATCGCCGTTCCGTCCTCGAGCACGACGTAGCGATTGCCCCGCGCTTCCGCCTCGCCGGCGACGTAGACGCGGCTTCCCATCGACAGGATGGCCTGGTGGGGCTTGCGCAGTTCCGGTTCGGGATAGACGAAGGTGCGCTGCACGGTGACGATATGGGTCGGCGCCGGCCGGCCTTCCAAGAGCGCGTCCGCCGCGACATAACCGACATAGCCGTCCGCGGCGGCTTTCACCCAGCACCAGCCGCCGGCGCGATCGAAAACCGTCACATCCTCGCCGAGAAGCAGTTCCGTATCGATGCCGCGGGCAAGGTCCGGTTCAGGGCGCACGGCCAGGACTGGAACGGCGACACGCGCCGGCGCGCCTTTCACAAAGCGCGACGCCTCGACCTTGCCTTCGAGGCCGGCTTCCGCGAGATCGGGCCGGTAGGCATGCAGGCGGCGGTCGAGCATCGTCATTCGCATTCCTTTCAGATCGGCAGCCGGCGGGCCTGATCTCGGATGAGATCGCCGAGCTTTTCCAGGTAGAGCGCACCGCCGACGGTGCGCTTGATGATCACGTTGCGCCGGTCGGCATCGTCGCGCACGCGGTCGACCAGGCCCATCTCGCCCATCGTATCCAGGGCACGGGTAATGACCGGCTTGGTGACATCAAGCGTGGCGGCAAGCCCGCGCACCGTGTGCGGCGGCGGCACCAGATAAATATGCAGCAGGATCGCCATCTGGCGCAACGTCAAATCACGGTCGTCGTGGCGGACCTGATCGAGCGCCGCGCCATGCCAGAGCCCCAGCGCCTGCGAGGCGGTCAGTTCGATCGGCACGGCCCCTCCGGAAGATCGTTACGCTAACGTTCCATTTTCCGGTAGTTGCCATACACATGCAAGAGGCGCCGGAAATTGCTGCCCGGCAAGGTGAATAAAATTTTAACGATCGACGGCGGGGCGCAACGCGTGAACACGCGGCGCGCCTCAACGCTTTTTTTCGGATGGACTCAGCGCAGGCTCTCGCGGATATGGTGAAAGAGTGCGCGGATCGCCTGTGCCTCGCCGCCGCCCGGCGAATGTGGCCGTTCGGACGGAGCCCAGCCGTAAATGTCGAAATGCACCCAGCTCTTCGCCTTGCTGACGAAACGCTTGAGGAAGAGGGCCGCAGTGATCGCACCCGCCATGCCGCCGGCCGGCGCGTTGGTGAGATCGGCGAATTTGGTGCGGATATCCTTTTCGTAGCCGGAATAGAGCGGCAGGCGCCACAGCGGATCGTCCGTTTCCAGGCTCGCTTCGGTCAGGTCATGCGCCAGATTAGCGTCATCGGTGAAGAAGGGCGGGAGATCCGGACCGAGGGCAACGCGGGCGGCACCGGTCAGCGTCGCCATGTCGATCAAGAGCTCGGGCTCTTCCTCGTCGGCATAGGCGAGCGCATCGGCAAGGATCAGCCGGCCTTCGGCGTCGGTATTGTCGATCTGGACGGTCAGGCCCTTGCGGCTCCGGTAGATGTCGCCGGGCCGGAAGGCATTGGACGAGATCGCGTTTTCGACGACGGGCAAGATAACGCGCAGGTCGACCTTCAGCTTGGCGTCCATGATCATCAAGGCAAGCCCCATGACATTCGCCGCCCCGCCCATGTCTTTCTTCATCAGCAGCATCGAGGCGGCAGGCTTGATGTCGAGACCGCCGGTATCGAAGCAGACACCCTTGCCGACGAGCGTCACTTTGCGATGACCCTTCTTGCCCCAGCGCAGCTCAAGAAGACGCGGCGCATCGGCGCTGGCGCGGCCGACGGTATGGACGAGCGGAAAGTTCTGCGTGAGCAGGTCGTCGCCCGATATAACCGATATCTCTGCCTTGTAATGTTCGGCCAGGCCACGGAAAACGGCCTCGAGCTGGTTCGGCCCCATGTCGTTCGTCGGTGTATTGATCAGGTCGCGAGCGAGAAAGACGCCAGCAAGCTGGCGCTTGATGTCGGCGGCGTCGGCATCGCGGGGGATCATCAGCGTCGCCGCCGGCGATTTTTCGGATTTGTAACGGTCGAAACGGTAGCTGCCGAGCCCAAAGCCGAGGGCCAGGCGATTTGCCGTCAGCGGCGCGGTCTCGATGTGCCAGTCGCCGGCCGGCAGCGCACGGGCGAGCCTGCCGGTGATGTAAGGCTGCTCGGATGGATTGGTACCGAGGCCGTAAAGCGCCCCGCCGAGATGGCCTTCGGCCGTGGGGATCAGCAGCAGCGACCCGCTTTCGGCCTTGTAGCCTGCCCTGCGCGCCCAATTGAGCGCGATCGGATCGATCGTACCGGTTTCGATATGGGCAGGCGTGACGGCAAAGATCGGCAGCGTCGAACCGCCCTTCGTGTTGAAAGGAGTCGGTCTCTCGATAAACTGATAGGGGGCCATGATTGTCCTTCGGCGGTCGCAAGGAATCGTTCCTTAACGGTCTGTTAGGGTTAACAGACTATTGCTGGAGCGAAGATTACGCGTCAAACCTTTCCCTGTTCCGCTTCGAGGTCAGGCGCCGATTTCGGAATTCAGGAACGCGCCATGCCTGCCTCGCTCACCACCACATTCACGAATCGTATCCTGCAGGGCGCTGCGGCATCGCTGCTCGTCCTGGCACTTGCCGGTTGCTCGACGACCAAGGACCGGATGACAACGGGCTCGGTACCGAAACTCACCAAGCCGGTCGAAGAGATGGACGCGACCGAGCTGCGCTCGGCGACAGACCGGCTCGGCCAGGCCTATGAAAAGAACCCGCGCGATCCCGTCACCGGCGTCAACTACGCCAATCTGCTGCGCATGAACGGTCGCGACACGCAGGCGCTCGCCGTCATGCAGCAGGTGGCGATCGCCAATCCCGCCGACCGCAACGTGCTGGCCGCCTACGGCAAGGCGCAGGCGGCGGCCGGCCAGTTTCAACAGGCGCTCGACACGATCGGCCGCGCCCAGACGCCCGACCGTCCCGACTGGAAGCTGATCTCCGCCCAAGGCGCGATCCTCGACCAGATGGGCCGGGCAAGCGATGCCCGGCAGCGCTACCGCGACGCGCTCGACATCCAGCCGAACGAGCCGTCCATCCTTTCCAACCTCGGCATGTCCTACGTGCTGACCGGCGATCTGCGCACGGCCGAAACCTACCTGCGGTCCGCCGCCAGCCAGCCGACCGCCGACAGCCGCGTCAGGCAGAACCTTGCCCTGGTCGTCGGTCTGCAGGGGCGTTTCCCGGAAGCCGAGCAGATCGCCCGGCGCGAACTTTCGCCGCAGCAGGCCGATGCCAATGTCGCCTATCTCAGAGGCATGCTCTCGCAGCAGAATTCCTGGCAGAAACTCGCCGCCAAGGACAAGACGCCGCAAGCAGCAGGCGACAGCAACACCAACTGACCGAATCATGTCGTCGAAAGGCTTACGCCTTCAGACAGATCATGATGTATCTAAAGAGTTAGAGCATGATGTCGTCCGAAAACCGCGCACTTTTCGGCATCATGCTCTAGCGGGCGCTCAGGCCCGAAAGAATGAGACGCAAACCAAGGCCGCCCATGACGGCACCGGCGGCCCGGTCGATCCAGCCCTTGGCTGCAAGATAGAGGCGCCGCGGATGGCGGGCCGAAAAGGCAAAGGCCACGATCGAATACCACCCCGCCTCCACGGCAAAGACGCCGAGCGGCAGCGCGACAATGAGATCGAGCGGCACCGTCCTCGGCAGAAGTGCCGCAAAGAGGCTGGCATAGACAATGATGGTCTTCGGATTGCTGAGCTGGGTCAGCAGCGCAGTCGTGAAGCTCAATCTCAGCGCGCGGTTGCCGTTGACGGCGTCAGAGACTTCGAGCGGCTGACCGGCACTCCTCCAGATATTGACGGCGATATAGACGAGATAGGCGCCGCCTGCGACCTTTAGCAGGACATAGAGCCATTCGAACTGAGACAGCAGCGCCGTCAGCCCGGCAAGCGCCAGCATGGCAAAAACGACACCGCCGGCGCCCATGCCGAGTGCGGCCGCAAGACCATCCAGCCTGGAACGCGAGATGGCGATCCTGGAGACGACGACGAAGCTCGGCCCAGGGCTCATCGCGCCGACCGCCAAAGCTGCCATGATACTGATGAAAACGCCGGCAGAAGACATCGGAGACCTCTCTTTTGGATTTGAACGTGCGCCAGGGGCACTGCGGCTGCATCCGCGCTTGCCGATGGTCGTCCGTCCCGTTTACCAGCTATGCCGGTGGCGGTCACGCGTGGTTGAAGGCCGCAGATCGGCCGACGGTCTTTGAGGCAACATCGTCTTCTGCCGAAAGCCGCACCCGCTTTCCGGCGCCGGCGCAACCGTCAGAACTTGTCTGCCACCTGAATGCCGGCCGGACCGAGAATGACGGCGATCAGCACCGGCAGGAAGAACAGGATCATCGGCACCGTCAGCTTCGGCGGCAGTGCGGCAGCCTTTTTTTCCGCCTCGTTCATGCGCTCGTCGCGTCCTTCCTGGGCGAGAACGCGCAGCGCCTGTGCAACCGGCGTGCCGTAGCGATCGGCCTGGATCAGCGCCTGAGTCACCGAACGCACCAGCTCGATCTGGGTGCGCGTGGCAAGATTTTCGAGCGCCGCGCGGCGATCCGGCAGGAAGGAAAGCTCGGCCGTGGTCAGCACCATCTCCTCGGCAAGCGCCGGCGACTGCTCGCCGAGCTCTTCCGACACACGGCGCATCGCGGCCTCGATCGAGATGCCGGATTCAACGCAGATCAGCATCAGGTCCAGCGCATCCGGCCAGGCGCGCTTGATCGAGTGTTGTCGCTTGCCCATGCGGTTCGAGATGAAGATATTCGGCGCGTAGAAGCCGAGATAACCAACGCCGATGACGGCGAAGAGGCGGATCGGCGTGCCCCTTTCGGCGAGATTGCCGAGGCCGAAGACCCAGAAGGCAGCAAGCGCCAGGAACAGGAAAGGCAGCAGGAAACGCGCCACCAGGAAGGTATTCAGCGCATTCTCCGATCGGAAGCCGGCGGCACGCAGCTTGTTGACCGTGTTTTCGTCGACCAGCGCCTTGCGCAGGTTGAAGCGCTCGACGATCTGACGGACCGAGCGGTTGTTCTGGTTTCTGAGCGAGGCCTTGCCGGCACCGGTTTCCGTGTTCATGCGGGCGCGTTCGCGGGCACGAATCTGCTCGCGCTCCGTGGAAACAGCCTTCATGCGCTTGTTCAGATCGCCGCGCTCGAAGAACGGGATGGCGATCGTGTAAAAAGTGGCGAAGACGGCGATCGCGACGAAGAGGGCGATCAGCATGCTCGGATTGGTCAGCGTTGCGGCAAGATCCTGCGACATGGTGCGTCCTTCCGGCTAGATGTCAAAATTGACCATGTTGCGCATGACGAAGATGCCGATCGACATCCAGATCGCCGAGACACCCATAATGAAATGGCCGCGTGGATCGGTGAAAAGGATCATCATGTAGTTCGGCGACGTCATGTAGACGAGGGTCGCGACGATGAAGGGCAGAGCCCCGATGATGACGGCCGACGCCTTGGCTTCCATCGAGAGCGCCTGGACCTTGGCCTTCATCTTCCTGCGCTCGCGCAGCACCTTGGAGAGGTTGCCGATCGCTTCCGACAGATTGCCGCCGGCCTGTGACTGGATGGCGATGACGATGGCGAAGAAGTTGACTTCCTGGAGCGGCATGTGGATCGTCATGCGGGCGCAGGCGTCGGGGATACTGAGGCCCACCTGCTGCGCCTCGATCACCCGCAGGAACTCGCTCTTGACGGGCTCGGTGCCTTCGGTGGCGATAAGGCGGATCGCATCGTTGAGCGGCAGGCCTGATTTGATCGAGCGCGTGATGACGTCAAGCGCGTTGGGGAGTTCGTTCAAAAACTTGGTCTGGCGGCGCTTGATCAGGAAGCCGACGATCCAACGCGGCAGGCCGAGACCGGCGACGACGGCGATACCGACCATGACCATCCACGACGCGCCGACGACCAAGGCCACGAGCAACAGCACAGAGGCGAAGACGGCGCTGATGAGATAGAATTTCGCCACCGTGATCGTCAGGCCGGCCTGCACCAGCCGGGATTTCATCGACAAAGTCTTCTTGGTCTTTTCGTGCTGGCGTTTTTCCAGATCCTTCAGATTGTCCTGCACGGATTTGCGGCGCTTCGACAGTTCTTGCACCCGGTCACGGGCAGCCTTGACCTTGACCCGGTCGCTTTCGGCCGATTTGACGCGATTGATGCGGCTTGCCGATTTCTTGTCGGCCTCGATCTTCGAAAACAACAGGGCATAGGCGACCGCCGCCGCGGAGACGGCGGCGAGGACGACGATTGCCAGCACTATGGGGTCGAACCCGAACATCTCGCCTATTCCTTGGTTTTCGCTTCCATCGCGTCGAGGGCAGCGGCAAGGCGCTTTTCCTCGTTGAAGTAGCGGGCGCGATCCCAGAAATGCGGCTTGCCGACGCCGGTCGACATGTGCCGGCCGACCAGGCGACCGTTCGCATCCTCGCCTTCGATCTCGTAGCGCATCAGGTCCTGGGTGATGATGACGTCGCCTTCCATGCCGATCACCTCGGTGATCTGGGTGATGCGGCGCGAACCGTCGCGAAGGCGCGCCGCCTGAATGACGACGTCAACCGAGCTGGAAATGATCTCGCGCACCGTCTTTGCCGGCAGGGTGAAGCCACCCATGGCGATCATCGATTCGATACGGCTCAGGCATTCGCGCGGCGTGTTGGCGTGGATGGTGCCCATCGAGCCGTCGTGACCGGTGTTCATCGCCTGCAGCAGGTCGAAAACTTCAGGCCCGCGCACTTCGCCGACGATGATGCGCTCGGGACGCATACGCAGGCAGTTCTTGACCAGATCGCGCATGGTGATCTCGCCCTCGCCTTCGATATTCGGCGGGCGCGTTTCGAGACGGACAACATGCGGCTGCTGCAGCTGCAGTTCGGCCGTATCCTCGCAGGTGATGACGCGTTCGTCCCTGTCGATATAGTTGGTGAGGCAGTTCAGAAGCGTGGTTTTACCCGAGCCGGTGCCGCCTGAAATGACGACATTGCAGCGCACGCGCCCGATGATCTGCAGCACGGTTGCGCCTTCCGGCGTGATCGCGCCGAAACGGACGAGCTGATCGAGCGTCAGCTTGTCCTTCTTGAACTTGCGGATGGTGAGGGCCGGCCCGTCGATCGACAGCGGCGGCGCGATGACGTTGACGCGCGAACCGTCCGGCAGGCGGGCGTCGCAGATCGGGCTCGATTCGTCGACGCGGCGGCCGACCTGGCTGACGATGCGCTGGCAGATCGAGAGAAGCTGCGCATTGTCGCGGAAGCGAATCTCGGATTCGATCGTCTTGCCGCCGACTTCGATGAAAGTCTGGCCGGCGCCGTTGACCATGATGTCGGCGATGTCGTCGCGCGCCAGCAACGGCTCCAGCGGGCCGTAGCCGAGGACGTCGTTGCAGATATCCTCGAGCAGTTCTTCCTGCTCGGAGATCGACATCGCAAAGTTCTTGATGGTGATAATGTCGTTGACGATGTCGCGGATTTCCTCGCGGGCGCTTTCGCCGTCGAGCTTGGAAAGCTGCGAGAGATCGATCGTGTCGATCAGCGCGGAAAAGACCTGCGCCTTGGTGTCGTAATATTCATCGGTACGGGCCGGGCGCTTGCGCTGCGGCGTCTGCATCGGCGGTGGCGTCACCTGCTGGCGTGCGGACTCGCGCGAGGGTTCGACCAGAATGGAGGGGGAAGAGGCCGCAGGGGCGGCGGCCGGAGCCGGCGGCGGAGGAGCAATCGCCCCCCCGACCTTTCCGGAACCTTCGTTTCCGCGTTTTCCAAACATGCCACTCGATCCAATCTGCTCGTTCTAAAGCATTTCCCGATCTCTCCGAGTCACGGAAATGCTCTATCTTTTTGTTTTCACGCAATTCCGGATGCAAAACCGCTGCCCGCTTTTGCTGGAATTGCTCATCGTCTACTTGCGCTTCAGGAGGCCCAGCAGGCCGCCCTTCTTCGCCTTCCTGATCGCGACACGGCCGGTGACGATGTGCGATATCTGCGAAAAGGTTTCCGCCGTCGGCGACTTCGGGTCGACTTCGGAAATCATCCGGCCACTGTTGGCGGCATTACCGAAGAGATTAATGTCGAAGGGGATGATCGCGATCGGATCGATCTCCAGCGGCTCACAAAAATCCGACGGCGAAATTTCCGGCCGTTTCGGCATGCCGACCTGATTGAGGATGAGGTGCGGCGGCCGGTCGTTCGGCCGCATCTTGCGCAGCGCGTCCAGCATATTCTTGGCGTTGCGCAGATTGGCGAGATCGGGAACCGCTGCGATGACCACCTCGTCGACGCTCGACAGCACCGAGCGTGTCCATTCCGACCAAGCATGGGGAACATCGAGCACGGTGACGGGCGCGCTGCGCTGCAGGACGTCGAGCACCGGCTGGAAGGCCTGGCCGTCGAAATCATAGGCACGGTCGAGCAGCGAGGGTGCGGCAAGCAGCGACAGATGCTCCGAGCATTTCGTCAGCAGGCGGTCGAGGAAGACCTCGTCGAGACGATCGGGTGCGAAGACCGCTTCGGCGATGCCCTGGGCCGGATCCTGATCGAAGTCGATGTTCGCCGTGCCATAGGGCAGGTCGAGATCGGCGAGGATCGTCTCGGTGGAGAAGAGATTGGAAATGCCGAAGGCGCAATTATGCGCGATGGTCGAAGCGCCGGTGCCGCCCTTCGAGCCGATGAAGGCGATGCTGCGGCCGAGCGGCTCAGCTTCCGGATCGACGAAGATCGAGGCCATCGCCGCAAGGATATCGGGCATGGCGACGGGCTGGACCATATATTCGGAAATGCCGTTGCGGATGAGTTCGCGATAGAGCCCGATATCGTTGTAATAGCCGATAATGACGACCTTGGTCGTCGGATCGCAGACGGCGGCGAGAGGCGCGAGCTCGCCGAGCAGGTTCGCGGCATTCGCCTTGGTCTCGAGGATGATGAGGTTCGGCGTCGGGGCGCCGGAAAACATATTGGCGGCAGCGGCGATGCCGCCGCTGGTGATGCGCATGCTGACTTTCGCGACGCGCCGATCATTGGCGCAGCGTTCCATGACATGCTGCAGGGCCTCGCTCTCGCAGAAGGCGTGGACGGAGATGCGCGGCAACGGCCGCATGTTTTCCAGATCCGCCATGCGCACCGCCTCCTCGGCGTTACGAAGCTCGCTGGGGTTTTTAATTTCGTATTCGATCGCGCTCATCGTCCCGTTCCGCCTCAGAAGCTGCTGTCGCTGCCGACATCTTCGATCGTCGATGTCGTCGTACGGTATTCCTGGATGGCATTGTTACGCCGCTGTGCGTCGATCGGGGTCATGCCGCGGGGTGCCACCAGATCCTCCGGATTGGCAATCTGGGCGGCAAGGTTGTTCTGTGAGGCGCAGCCGAAATTATAATAATTCTGGTTGGTCAAATCGTTTGAGATGTCCTTCGGCCACTGACCGCATTGCGTGGTGACCGCGGTGGTGCCGGTAAAGCTCAGCCGGATCGGCGCCGCATCGCCGGGACCGGCGGCGGCATAGGAGGTGTTGACGATTTTCGAGCTTGCGATCCCCCTCGATGTCAGCTCGGCACGGACCTGATTGCGCAGCTGATAGGCTGCCGCCGAATTCGGCGAGCCTTGCGGCGACAGCACGTAAACCGGCCCCGAGGCGCGCGAGATGTAGTTTGCGGCAAAGCCGCGGATGAGGTCGCGCTGGGCGATGGTCAGGCGGCGATCGGTGGAGGCGACGGGTATATCCACCGTCTGCTCCGCCTCCGTGACGATGATCGGGTGGCGGGCGCGGTAATCGTCCGGAATGCCACCGGTCGTCAGTTGGTCATGCGGGCCAGCGCATCCGGAAAGGATCGCCATCGACATGGCGGCCATCGCAAAAAACGCCTTCGAGATTCCGAAGCGGGGTGTCGTCGCAATCATATGGGCCATCGCCTGATCTCTGTTTTCTGCCATTGCTGCCGATCGTGCCCCGCTCATTTGTAGATGAACCCGATCGAGCCGTGGAACTGCGCGTCTGCAACGGGCGCCTCGCGGCGGCCATAGACCTTGTTGACACGGTTGAGGAAGAAGGTCGCACCGTCATTCTCAGGGCTGAAATTGTCGTCCGGCCGGTTGAGCTGGTTGCGCGCCACCGGGCGCACCAGATAGGGCGTGGCGATGATGACGAGCTCGGTTTCCTGACGCTCGAAACCCTTCTGGCGGAAGAGCGTCCCGAGTAGCGGGATCTTCGAGACACCGGGCGTGCCGCCCATCGTCTGGGAAACATTGTCGCGGATAAGGCCGGCGAGCGCGATCGAGCCGCCCGAAGGCAGCTCCACCGAGGTTTCCGCCGAGCGGCGCTGATAGGTGGCGTTGCCGCTTCCGGCCACCGGTTCGGAGACGTTGGTCTTGATCTGCAGGCTGATGCGGCCCGATGACAGCACGACCGGTTTGAAGGCGAGGCTGATACCGTAGTTAAACGGCGTGACGGTGACGTTGCCGTCGCTGTCGGTCGTCGAATAAAGCTGCTGGCCACCGGAATTGAAGGTCGCGGCCTGGCCCGATATCGCCGTCAGCGTCGGTTCTGCGAGCGTCTTGACGACCTTGGCCTGTTCCAGTGCGTTGAGGTAGGTCGAAATGTCGTATTTGCCGATCGAGCTCTTGAAAAGAGCCGCCAGGCCGCCACCGACTGTCGATGTGGCGCTGTCGGCGCTTGGGCTGCCGAGCTGGGCGACCGTCATGCCGGAAGAATTGGAAACCAGATTATCGAAGCCGAGCTGCTTCAGCACCTCGCGGCGGACCTCGGCGATCGTCACCTTGAGGGTGACCTGATCCTCGCCCTCGATCTGCAGAAGGTTGACGACCTGCGAGCTCTGGCGACCTTCGGCAAAGAGCGCCACCGAGCTGTCGCCACCGGTGCCGGATGCCGTTTCGGTTCTGGTCGTCGCCTCGCCGCCCTTCAGGAAGACCTGCGCCAGATCGGCCGCCTGTGTGGCATCCTGCGGCGTGCGCACGGTGCCGGTCAGCACGATGTTGTCGGAGACGATTTCGACGTTGATGTTGGAGTCAGGAATGAAGCGGCGGAGATTGACTTCGAGGCCGGAGACGTCGCGCTCGATCTCGATGTCGAGATTGACGATCTCCTGTCCACCGGCGCCGAAGACGAAGATATTCGTCTGGCCGACCTTCTTGCCGAACAGGTAGATGCGCCGCGAGGTGCGGGTCACGGCATCGGCCATGGTCGGATCGGAGACGAGGATATCATGCGCATCCTCCGGCAGATCGACGACGACGGCCTTGTTGAGCCCGAGCTTCAGCCGGCGATGAGCGTTGGAGCCGGTCTGCGAGATCCGGACCAGGCTATCGGAATCGGCATGCGCCTCGCTTGCACCGAAAAGCGGGGAGAAAGAAGCCGGCACCATACCGGAGACGCCGATTGCCAGCGAAAGGCAACCTGTCAGGAGAGGTCCGGCGCGCCGCGTTGAATTGCCCATTTGCACGTCCCTTACTCCGCCTTCGGTGCTGCGCTGGCATCCGTGACGATGGCGCCCGATTTGATGACCTGGATGATCGCACTGCCGTTGTCGCCGCTCAGCAGATAGTCGGCGGCGCTGGTATCCTGCTCCTGCGCATCGGCGACCGAGCGCAGCGCGAGCGACAGCCGGTCCGCCATCTGCTGGGCGACGGCAAGAACCTTCGTTTGATCGGGCGTGAGCTCGAGCGTCGCGGTCGTGCCGACCACCGATTTCGAGCCGTCGTCCTTTTCCTGGATCTGCTGGTCGATGGCGAGGACGCGGACATTGCTCAGCACGGTTTCGGTGATGAGCTTGTCGGCCTCCGCGCCCTTGCGGACCATGATGACGTCGACGCGATCATTCGGCAGGATGAAACCGCCGGCGCCCGTTGCCACCGATATCTCGGTCGCGACGGCGCGCTTGCCGGCCGGCAACAGCGAGGAGAGGATACGGCTGCTGGAATCGGCGATCTTTTCCGGCCGGATCGGTTCGCCTTCGAAGATCGGCAGACGCACGACGGCGCCTTGCAGATCCTTGATCGCATCCGGCTTGTCGGCTTCGGTGATGAGGCCGGGAACGACGCCGCCCTGCGGCCAGGCCATCCAATGCACCGACTGATCGTCCAGCCTTGCGCCGACCGCCAGATTGCCGCTCGAGACGAGGATGTTGACGGTCGGTTCCTTCTCGACGACCGAGCGGACCTGGGTAACGACACCGCCACTGCCGGCCATTTGCATTGCCAGGAGGCCGGCGAGGCCGGCTGCCACCACGGCGACAGCTAGGATTATAAGGCGAGCCGGTTTCATCGATCATTCCTCAGGGCACGACATGTTCGCCCTGTAGAATGCTCTGCAATTGGTATAATTATGGTTAATGGAACGCTTACATTTTAAGTTAACGGGCATTTAAAATGCCGTTATTTCAGGCTTTCCAGCGCGGTGAGGAACAGCGGCGAAGAAGGAAAGGCCATGAAGCCGCCGATCGCGATCGCGATGCCATAGGGGATCTTCTTGGCCAGCAGAACCGAGCTTGGCACCGGCAGGCCCATGGCGAGGATGGTATTGGACTGCGTTCTCACCAGCAGGATGAGCAAGGTGATGAGACCGCCGATCGCGGCCACATCGGTCATCAGGAAAAGCAGCGATTCATTCAGACCGAACCAGAGCGCGGTAGCGCTCAACAGCTTGGCATCTCCGCCGCCCATCACATTGAATGCAAAGAGAGCAAAGCAGGCGCTGAATACGATGGCGGCGCCGGCAAGATGCATGCCGATCACTTCCAGTCCCAAGCCGGAGAACGGCGCAAGAACGAGGAAAGAGGCGATCAGGATCACGGAAATGCGGTTCGGGATCGTCATGGTGAACAGATCCGAGAAAGCAGCCATGGCGAGGCAGAGTGGCAGTATCACGAAGACTGAAGCTGCGATCATGCGTATACCCGATCGTAACGAGATGCGAAAAGGCTCACGGCCGTTCAGCCTGTGAGCCCGCTCGGATAGTTCGGCCGGAGCAAATCCGGCCGGTATTGCGCGGACGCCGCAAGGCGGCAGCCAGCTCAGCCGCCGCTTGCGGTGACAGAGGTGTCCATCTTGGTGCTCAAGCCGTTGAACGTGTTGCCGATCTTGCCGCCGAGGCTCGTTGCGCCAGTGATGAGCGCTACGGAAATGAGGGCGGCGATCAGGCCGTATTCGATTGCGGTCGCGCCGGATTCGTCCTTCAGAAAACGGCTAAAAAGCTTGGTCATGGTAACTCCTAACTCCAGTTGATGTTCAGCACGTCCGCCAACTGTTTGCCGTTGATCGGATGACTGCAACCTAGCGAATGGCCGTTTCCATCGGCTTAAGGAAAAGAGTTAACGACATGTGAACGAGACAACAGGCCTTTGTATAGTCAGTATTTTCTTACGCACTTACCTCAATATTTAACAATATTCCTGAAATAACTGCTGCATTCATCCGGAAATAGCACAAATTCCGCTTCCAACCGAGGCGTGCGCCGCCATGAGGCCGTCCCAAATCGGAGCATTACGCTTCATCCTGGAACAGAGCGGTAGACTTAAGGCTTCGTTTACCATTTTTTTCCATTCTATGTGCATCTTGTGCTGTGATCATGAAAGAGGACCCAATGTCATCGAGCGGCAAAACCATTTTCTTTGCCGGCATGATCGCCGTTTTCGGTGTTTCGGGAGTGTCCGCGGCCGCAGACGATGACATGCTGCGCGTCTACATGGATCACGCGCGCGTATTGAAGCTCGACCGCCCCGTCAGCAAGGTGATTGTCGGCAATGCCGCAGTCGCCGATGCGACGGTCGCCGACGCCAAGACCATCGTTCTGACGGGACGTAGCTTCGGCACCACCAATCTGGTCCTTCTCGATGCCGACGGCAACGCGATCCTCGACGAACGCATCCTGGTGTCGATCGACGAGGGCAATACGGTGCGTGTCTACCGTCAGACCCAGCGCTCCGTGCTGTCCTGCACGCCGAACTGCGAGCAGCATGCGCAGCAAGCGGCCACCGCGACCGCCTCCCCCTGAGTGACTTTCCTTCAGCTTGTTCGTCGATTCGTTAAAATCGTCGTGTCAGGTTGAAACGGAAAATCAACGAACGGACCTTAGTCTGACGACTGAGAATGTCGCTCGGGTCCAGGCAATGATGACAATCGATCAGCAGACGGATAAGGGGTGCGCTTTTGCGCCGTTCCGTTTCTTACGGTTTCGCGCTCTCGCCCGCTCGCGCGACGGCGCAGCGGCGATCGAATTCGCCTTGCTCGCCATTCCCTATTTCCTGGTGATTTTCGCAATCCTCGAAACTTTCGTCGCCTTCGCCGCCGAAGAACTCGTCTCCAATGCCGTCGATACGATGAGCCGCCGGATGCGAACCGGGCAGATCACCTATAATCTCGGCCGCACGACCGATATGAACCAGGCGCAATTCCGCCAGGCTTTCTGCGATGAGATCTCGATCCTGGTCCGCTGCTCGGCGAGCGAAGTCGCCACGCCGAGCAAGCTCTACGTGGATGTGCAGACGTTCAGCACGTTTTCGGCCATTCCGACGACGATCCCCAAGCTTTCTACCGACAAATATGCCGATATCAACACGGCGGCCTTCAAATATGCGCCGGGCGGCGCCGGCACGATCAACATGGTCCGCGCCTATTACCGCTGGGAAATCATCACGGATCTGGTTCGGCCCTATATCACCACGATACGTCCCTCCGACGGTTCGATGCCGAGTCAATATCTGATCGTCGCAACCGCGGCTTTCCAGAACGAGCAGTATCCGTAATGGCGTTGCGCAACCCGTTCACCAGACTGGTCCTGACGATGCGGCGGCTGGCCCGCGACCGCAAGGGCGCCGGCGCGATCGAATTCGCGATCCTCTTTCCCGTGCTGATCATGCTCTATATCGGCGCTTTCGAGATCACGGTCGGCCTCAGCGTCAGCAAGCGCGTGACACGCGCCGCAGCAACGGTGGCCGACCTCGTCACCCAGCAGCAATCCGTCACGAAGAGCGCGCTCGCGCAGATGCCGTCGGTCGCAACCGCGATCTTCGTGCCCTACAACTCCACATCGCTGACGCTGAAGATCACCGGCATTAGCATCGATGCCGGCGCCAATGCGAAGGTGCTCTGGTCCTGGGCGCAAGACGGGACGGTGCCCTATGCCAAGTACGCCACGGTGAGCAACGTGCCGTCCGATATGAAGACGGCGAACAGTTTCCTGGTCCGGACTGAGCTCAGCATCCCCTATAGGATGTTCCTGTTCGCCCCAAACTTCATGCCGGATGGCATGCGTACGATCACTATCAGCCGCAGTTATTTCTACCGCCAGCGGCAAGGCGACTCGATCCCCTGCGGCGACTGCTGACGACCGCCTCCTGCTCCTCTCTGCTGCATAGCTCCCTAATCGAAATCGATTGGGAGCTATGCAGCAATTCAAAGTGTTACAGTGTCCTTTGCGCGTCTGAAAAAGACGCGCGGCGCTGCAATTTGCCAAGCCGGCCGCAGCATTATATGGCTGGATCTCAGCCGCCTCCGATATTGCAGAGGCCGCGATCGGTTCTCTCGGGTGTAAAATGGCGCGTGCCTTTCTTTTCGTTCTGGATTCCTTCGGCGTTGGCGGAGCGCCGGATGCGGCGGCCTATGGCGACGAGGGCGCCGATACGCTTGGCCATATCGCCGAGTTCTGCGCAGCCGGAGCCGGAGACCGCGCCGAGTTGCGCGAAGGGCCGCTTTCCCTGCCCAACATGTCGGAACTCGGGCTGATGCAGATCGCGCGGTCCGCCTCCGGTCGGTTTCCGGCCGGCATGCTCGTCCCAGAGAAGGTCTACGGCATTTATGGCGCCGCCACCGAAATCTCCCGCGGCAAGGATACGCCATCAGGCCATTGGGAAATCGCGGGAACACCGGTCAGTTTCGATTGGGGTTATTTCCCGATAGAGGGCGACGCCTTTCCTGCCGAATTCATCGAGGCGCTATGCAGGGAGGCTGACGTGCCCGGCATCCTCGGCAACTGCCATGCTTCGGGAACGGAGATCATCGCCCGGCTCGGCGAAGACCATATCCGCACCGGCAAGCCGATCTGCTACACCTCCTCGGATTCCGTCTTCCAGGTCGCGGCGCACGAGGTACATTTCGGCCTCGATCGTCTACTCGCCTTCTGCCGTTTGGCCCGGGGGCTGCTCGATCCCTACAATATCGGCCGTGTCATCGCCCGGCCCTTTATTGGCCAGTCCGCCTCTACTTTCCAGCGCACCGGAAACCGGCGTGACTTCTCCGTGCTGCCGCCGGAGCCGACGCTGCTCGACCGGCTGATCGAGCACGGCCGACATGTGCATGCTGTGGGAAAGATCGGCGATATATTCGCGCATCAGGGCATTTCCAGGGTCGTCAAGGCGAACGGCAACGAGGCGCTGATGGATGCGTCGCTCGCGGCGATCGATGAGGCTGAGGACGGCGATCTCGTCTTCACCAATTTCGTCGATTTCGACATGATCTATGGCCACCGCCGCGACGTGCCGGGTTATGCCGCGGCACTCGAAGCCTTCGATGCGCGCTTGCCCGAAGTCCACAAGAAACTGAAGCCCGGCGATCTCGTCGTGCTCACCGCCGATCATGGCTGCGATCCGACCTGGCGCGGCACGGACCATACGCGCGAGCGCGTGCCTGTCATCGCCTATGGCCCCGGCATCCGGTCGCGTTCGATCGGCGTGCGCCGCAGCTATGCCGATATCGGCGAGAGCATCGCCCGGCATCTCGGCATCCCTGTTGGACCGCACGGAAGGAGTTTTCTGTGACATCGCATTTGAAGAAGATCGAACTTCACTGCCATCTGGAGGGTGCGGCACCGCCGGCGCTGACCGAGGCGCAGGCACGGAAATACGGCGTCGACATCAGCGCACAGCTTCGCGACGGCGCCTATGTCTGGCATGATTTCGCAAGCTTCCTCGAATGTTACGACAAGGTTTCCGAAGTCTACAAAACCGAGGAGGACTATGCACTTCTGACCGAAACCTACCTCGACGAACTCGCCGGCATCGATACTATCTACAGCGAGCTCATCGTTTCGCCCGACCACGGCAAGCGCATCGGGCTAGGCGCCGATGCCTATATATCGGGTATCTGCGAAGGCATCCGGCGGGCCAAGGAAAAGAGCGGCATCGAGGCCCGGCTGATCGTCACCGGCGAGCGGCATTTCGGTCCGGAGAGCGTGATTGGTGCTGCCGAATATGCAGCAAAGGCCGGCAATCCTCTGATTACCGGGTTCAACCTTGCCGGCGAAGAGCGCATGGGCCGTGTGGCCGACTATGCCCGCGCCTTCGATATCGCCCGCGATGCCGGCCTCGGGCTCACCATCCATGCCGGCGAGGTCTGCGGCGCCTTCAGCGTCGCCGACGCGCTCGATGCGGTGCGTCCCTCGCGCATCGGCCATGGCGTGCGCGCCGTCGAGGATCCCGATCTGGTGAAGCGGCTTGCCGATCTCGGCACCGTGCTCGAGATTTGCCCGGGCTCCAATATCGCGCTCGGGGTCTTTCCCGATTTCGCGTCCCATCCGCTGCGCCGGCTGAAGGAGGCAGGTGTCAGGGTGACGATCAGCTCGGACGATCCGCCTTTCTTTCAGACTTCGCTCAAGCGGGAATACGAACTTGCGGCCGGGACCTTCGGCTTCGGCGACGCCGAGATTAATGCCATGACACGCACTGCGATCGAGGCCGCCTTCGTCGACGATGAGACACGAAAGACTTTGCTCGCCCGGCTTTAAAAGACTCCGGAGATTGGGGATGATCGGCACAAATTGACCGCCACTCTTGCGGTCGGGCCGATTTCCGTGAAAGAAACATTCGATAGAAAGAATGAAAGGCTTCCCCATGGACGGCGTCACAGTCATCGATCATCCGCTTGTGCAGCACAAGCTCACCATCATGCGGCGCAAGGAGACATCGACGGGAAGTTTCCGGCGCTTGCTGCGCGAAATCTCGACGCTGCTCTGCTACGAGGTGACCCGCGATCTCGAACTGACGATGGAAACGATCGAGACGCCGCTGCAAACGATGGAATCGCCGATCCTAGAGGGCAAGAAGCTGGTCTTCGCCTCGATCCTGCGCGCCGGCAACGGGCTGCTCGAAGGCATGCTCGATCTTGTGCCGTCCGCCCGCGTCTCGCATATCGGCGTCTACCGCGACCACGAGACGCTGCAGCCGGTCGAATATTACTTCAAGGCGCCGGAGGACGTGGCCGAACGGCTGATCATCGTCGTCGACCCGATGCTTGCGACCGGCAATTCCTCGATCGCGGCGATCGACAAGCTCAAGGAACGCGGCGCTCACAATATCCGCTTCCTCTGCCTGCTCGCCGCCCCGGAAGGCATCCGCAATTTCCGCGCCGCGCATCCCGATGTTCCGGTTTTCACCGCATCGATCGACAGCCATCTCAACGAGAAGGGCTACATCATGCCCGGCCTCGGCGATGCCGGCGACCGCATGTACGGCACCAAGTAATTTCAGCCTTCCTTTACCAAATCGAAAGACTTTACGGCCCGGTGGTTCAATCCGGGCCTTTTGTTGTCGATCTTAGCAACTTATCAGCACTTGAGGTTTAGGAAGCCTGAAGCATGAGGCCCTGCATGAAGCGGGGTTTATACAGGAAGGATTTCTGTTTCATGCTCGTGCGTACCGTCCTATTCGCCAGCATCGCCGCGGTGCTCGCCACACAGGTGCCTTCCTTCTTCGGAAGCACCAGCCAGCAGCCTGCTGACACCCTCTCCGCCAATTACGTATCGACCGAAAGCGATGAGCCCACTGTACCCGCGCCCGTCTCCGGTAGCAATGCGATCCGTCTGCAGGCCGATGCGCAGGGCCACTATACCGGCAGCTTCAAGATCAACGGCAAGCCGGTGCAGGGCCTGATCGATACCGGCGCCACCTATGTGGCGCTCAACGAGACGCTCGCCCACCGGCTGGGCTTCACCGCCAACCAACTGGATTTCCGTTACGGGGTGAACACCGCGAACGGCCAGACGAAGGCCGCGCATGTGACACTCGGCCGGGTCGAAATCGGCGGCATTCGCGTGCGCGATGTCGAAGCCTTCGTCCTGAGGGACAATGCGCTGACGACGACGCTGGTCGGCATGAGTTTCCTGCAGAAGCTCGCCTCCTATTCCGTCGCCGACGGTTCGCTCAGCCTCAAGCAATAAACTGCGTCAGATCAGGCCCGCAATCACCGGTGTCAGCCCCGGCCTGTCCTCGGTGATGCGATAATGCAGGGCAAGTGCCGCAGCCGCCCGCTCCGCCGCGGCTTCGTCAGCGGCATGAACGAGCGCGATTGGTTCGCCCGCGTTTACGCGGGTGCCAAGCGGCAGGAGTTCGGAAAAGCCGACGCGATGGTCGATCCTGTCCGCCGGATGGCGTCTTCCGCCGCCGAGATCGATGACGCTGACGCCGATACCGCGCGCATCACAAGCGGAGAGCCAGCCGGACCGGGCGGCCGGGACAGGTTTTTCCACAGGCGCCCTGGCCAGGTATCGGTCGGGATTTTCGATGAGATCGGCCGGGCCGCCGAGCATCGATACCATACGCGCGAAGACTTCAGCCGCCTTTCCCGACGACAGGGCCTGGCGCGCCATTCCCTCAGCTTCATCAGGCGAAGCGGCGACGCCCGATTTCACCAGCATCTCGGCGGCGAAGGCGAAAACGACGATATCAAGCCGCGTGTCCCTTTTCCTGCCCGCGAGAAAATCCAGGCAGTTGCGCATCTCGACGGCATTGCCGGCACTATCGGCGAGCGGCTGGTTCATGTCGGTGATCAGGGCCGAGGTCTTCACGCCGGCGCCATTGGCCACCTCGACCAGCGACTGCGCCAGGATCTCCGCCTGGCCGCGGTCAGCCATGAAAGCGCCGTTGCCGACCTTGACGTCGAGCACCAGCGTCTCGAGCCCGGCCGCAAGTTTCTTCGAGAGGATAGAGGCGGTGATGAGGGGAATGGAATCGACGGTGGCGGTCACATCGCGCACGGCATACAGCCTGCCGTCGGCGGGCGCCAAGGTGCCGGTCTGGCCGATGATGGCGCATCCCGCCTCCTTCACGACCTTGTGGAACAGGTCCGCGTCTGGGGTGATCAGATAGCCGGGAATGGATTCGAGCTTATCCAGCGTGCCGCCGGTATGGCCGAGACCACGCCCGGAGATCATCGGAACGGCGAGGCCGCAGGCGGCGGCGATCGGCGCCAGCATCAGCGAAACATTGTCGCCGACGCCGCCGGTCGAATGTTTGTCGGCGATCGGGCGATCGATATCGGCCCATTGCAGCCTGTCACCGGAATCGGCCATCGCCAGCGTCAAGGCCACGATTTCGGCTCGCGACATGCCCTTGAACCAGACGGCCATGGCGAATGCGCCGATCTGGCCTTCCGACAATCGACCGGCAGCGAGTGCCGCGATGAAGGATCGGATATCGGCGGCGGCAAGTTCGTCGCCATCGCGCTTACGCCGAATGATCTCCTGCGGAATCATTTCAGTAGCTCGACGCTGCGGCCGGTGCCGACTGTGTTCCACTTAGAACCGCCAGGATATCGTCGAGCAGGTCGGAAGCGCCGAAGCGGAACGTCGACGGCATCGCCCAGTCCGGTGTCATGATGGTTTCGGCAAGGCTCAGATAGAGTGCGGCATCGGCCACCGAGCCGATACCGCCTGCCGGCTTGAAGCCGACCTTGCGGCCGCTTTCGCGGATAGCGCGGATCATGATGTCAGCGGCTTCGAGCGTCGCGTTGACGGCGACCTTGCCGGTAGAGGTCTTGATGAAATCGGCGCCGGCTTCGATGGCGAGTTCGGAGGCATGGCGGATCAATGCCGCATCCTTCAGCTCGCCAGTCTCGATGATGACCTTGAGAAGAACGGGGCCGGCGCATTCGGCGCGCACGGCCTTGACCATGTCGATCACCGCCTTCTCGTTGCCGGCGAGCAGCTTGCGGTAGGGGATGACCAGATCGATCTCATCGGCGCCATCGGCAATCGCCTCGCGTGCTTCGGCAGCGACATCGGCCACTTCCAACTCGCCAGAGGGGAGATTGACGACGGTCGCGATACGCACGGCATGCCCGGTGCCAAGGTTATTGCGGGCCTGAGCGACGAACCGCGGCCAGATGCAGATCGCAGCACTGTTGCCGTAGGGCGTCTGCGCGCGGGCGCAGAGCGCGTCGATCTGCGCCTCGGTGCAATCATCCTTCAAATTGGTGAGATCGAGAAGAGAAAGGGCGACAGCCGCCGTTTCCCGGTTGGAATGGCTATTCATCTTCGCTTCCTCTAGAGCACGATGCCGAAAAGTGTGAGCGGTTTTCGGCATCATGCTCTAACTCCTTAATGTAGAACAGGATTCAGATTTTAGGCCGACCCGGCCTAAAATCATCCTGTTCCAGCCGAAATCATGTCTTTCAATATGGCGGCGAGACGGGCGCCGCCGATGGGCGCCATGTCCTTGGTTTCTTCATGGCTGAGCTCATTGCCGGTCATACCTGCCCCATAGTTGGTGATAACGGAGGCGGCTGCAACCCTCAGGCCCAGCATTCTTGCGATGATGACCTCGGGCACCGTCGACATGCCGACGGCATCGGCGCCAAGGATGCGCGCCATGCGGATTTCCGCCGGCGTTTCGAAGCTTGGACCGGAGAACCACATATAGACACCTTGCGCCAGCTCGATTTCAAGCTTTGTCGCTGCCCTTTGCATCGCCGCCGCAAGGCCCGCATCATAGGCATTGGTCATGCCGACGAAACGGTGATCGCTTTCCTCGCCGATCAGCGGGTTCATGCCGGAATAGTTGATGTGATCGGTGATCTGCATCACCGAACCGGGCGGCATGTCATCGCGCAGCGATCCGGCCGAATTGGTCAGGATCAGCGCTTCGACGCCGAGCGCCTTCAGCACCTCGATCGGCAGGCGCATGGCGTTGGCATCGCCCTTTTCGTAATAATGCACACGGCCGGAGAGCATGACGACAGGCACGCCGCCGAGGCGGCCGGCGACGACTTCGCCTGCATGGCCAGATACGGCGCTGACGGGAAAGCCCGGCAGGTCGCGATAGGGGACACGGACGGCGCCGTCCAGCTCACCGACGAGGGAGCCGAGGCCGGAGCCGAGCACGATGCCGTGGCGCGGCTTGATGCCCCCGAGCAATGCGGCGAGCAGGCTGACCGTCGCCTTCATCCGAGTTCGGTCTCGAAGCCGAAGGGAAGAAGCTCTTCCATCGTCATGGTCTTCTTCACGCCCGCCTCATCGCAGAGGTAGATCTTCGTCTCCTTGGAGGCGAATTCGGAGATCTTCTGACGGCAGCCGCCGCAGGGCGGGCAGAGCGGCAGCTTCTCGGCAATGACGGCCATCTCGACGATCTTCTTCGCGCCACCCATGATCATGGCGCTGATCGCCGTGGGCTCGGCGCACCATCCTTGCGGAAAGGAGAGGTTTTCGATGTTGGCGCCGGTATAGACCTTGCCGTCCTCGGCGCGGATCGCCGCGCCGACCGGAAATTTCGAATAGGGCGCATGGGCAAAGGCCATGGCGCCGCGGGCGGCTTCGAACAGATCGTGAGTCATATCAACGCTCCTTCGTATAGGGCACGCCACCGGCTTTCGGCGGGGTCGCGACGCCGATGAAGCCGGCAAGCAGGACGCAGGTCAGGACATAGGGCAGCGCCTGGAAAACCTGAACCGGCACTTCGCCGATCAGCGGCACCTGCTTTCCCTGCATGAAATTTGCCAGCGCATCGAGGAAGCCGAAGAGCAGGCAGGCAAACATGACAGGTACCGGCTTCCACTTGGCGAAGACGAGAGCTGCAAGCGCGATGTAGCCCTTGCCGGCCGACATGTCCTTGATGAAGGCGGCGGACTGAGCAATTGCCAGATAGGTGCCGGCAAAGCCGCAGAGAATGCCGGCACACATGACGGCGCGGTAACGCAGCCAGGCGACCGAGATGCCGGCCGTATCGACCGCGCCCGGGTTTTCGCCGACGGCGCGGAGCCGCAGGCCGAAACGTGTGCGGTAAAGCACCCACCAGGAAAATGGCACGGCGAGAAAGGCGAGATAGGTGAGGACATTGTTGCCCGATATGACATTGGCATAGATCGGGCCGATGATCGGTATGTCGCGGGCGCCATCGGCGCCCGGCAGGATGATCGGCGCAAAGCGCGACTCCGGCGCCAGCTGCGGCGTGCGTCCGCCCTGGCCGAACCAGGCCTGACCGAGCACGATGGTGATGCCGGCGATGAAGAAGTTGATCGCGACGCCGGACACAATCTGGTTGCCGCGGTTGGTGATCGAGGCGAAACCGTGCACCAGGCTCAGCGCCACCGAGCAGAGGATGCCGGCACCGAGTCCGAGCCAGGCCGAATCGGTGAGATAGGCAACGCAGGCGGCGGCGAAGGCCGAGCCCAACATCTTACCCTCGAGGCCGATATCGAAGATACCGGCGCGTTCCGAAAACAGACCGGCAAGGGCGGTGAAGATCAGCGGGATCGACAAGCGGATGGTCGAACTCAGAACGCTGATGAAGATGTCATAATAATCCATCGCCCGCTCCTTAACCGCGCTTGAACTGTTGGTAGAGACGCACCATCGCCGGTCGGAACATGTATTCCAGCGCACCGGCAAAGAGGATTACCAGACCCTGGATGACGAGGATCATCTCGCGGGTGATGTTCGGCATTTCGAAGGAAATCCAGTCGCCGCCCTGGTAGAGGATACCGAAGAGGATCGCGGCCATGATGATGCCAAGCGGGTGGTTGCGGCCCATCAGCGAGACGGCGATGCCGACGAAGCCGGCACCACCGACGAATTCCACCTGCAGACGGGCCGACGAACCCATGACCGGGTTCAGCGCCATCATGCCGGCGAGCGCGCCGGAGAGCAGCATGGCGATGATCACGGTGCGGGCATAGGGAATACCGGCATAGGCCGCCGCCGTCGGGCTGACGCCCAGCGTGCGCATCTCGAAACCGAGCTTGGTGCGCCAGACGAGCAGCCAGACGAGGTAGCTGACGACGAGCGCAATGATGAAGGAGACGTTGAACGGGGCAGCCCCCAGCTTGGCGCCGAACAGCTGCATGACCCAACCGAGCTTCGGCAATTGGCCGCCTTCGAGGAACGTTCGGGTTTCCGGCGCCATTTTGCCCGGCACGATCAGCACATGCACCAGGAGGTACACCATCAGTGCTGCGCCGATATAATTGAACATGATCGTCGTGATGACGATGTGGCTGCCGCGTTTTGCCTGCAGGAAGGCCGGGATGAATGCCCAGGCTGCACCGAACAGGCCGGCGCCGGCGACGGCGATCGGCATCGTCACATACCACGGCACATAACGATCGAGCGCCAGCGCCACCAGCGCGCAGCCGAGGCCGCCGACATAGGCCTGACCTTCGGAGCCGATGTTGAACAGGCCGGCATGGATCGCCACCGCGACGGAGAGCCCGGTGAAGATGAAACTCGTCGCATAATACAGCGTGAAGCCGATGCCTTCGCCATTGCCGAGCGCGCCCTGAATCAGCAGCGACAGCGCATCGAGCGGGCTCTCGCCGATCAGCCAGACGACGAAGCCGGAGATCAGGAAGGCGACGATGAGGTTCAAAATCGGGATGAGGCCGTAGTTGATCCAATTTGGTAGCGGAACGGAAGCAGTGCTCATAAAGGCCTCACGCGGCAATGCCGGCCATCATCAGGCCGAGGGTCTGTTCACCGGCATCGGGCGTCTTCTCGCCGACGATATGGCCGGCAAACATGACAAGGATACGGTCTGAAAGGGAGCGGATTTCATCGAGTTCGACGGAGACGAGCAGGATTGCCTTGCCCGCGTCACGCATTTCGATGATCCGGCGGTGGATGAATTCGATGGCGCCGATATCGACGCCACGTGTCGGCTGGCCGATGATCAGCATCTTCGGATCGCGTTCGATCTCGCGGGCGACGACGATCTTCTGCTGGTTGCCGCCGGAAAAATTCGCCGTCTTCAGCCGCGGGTTCGGCGGGCGGATATCGTATTTCTCGATCTTCTCCATCGCATCCTTGCGGATCGCTTCGAGATCGAGCAGCGGGCCTTTGCTGTAGGCCGGGCGGCGATGATAGCCGAGCACCGAATTTTCATATTCCTCGAATTTCAGCACCAAGCCCATATGGTGGCGATCCTCGGGAATATGCGCGAGGCCGAGATCACGCAGGCGGGCGGGATCAGCCTTGTCGATCGTCTGACCGTCGAGCAGGATTTCGCCGGAGGTCGGCTTGCGGATGCCGGCAATCGCCTCCAGCAATTCGGACTGGCCATTGCCGGCGACACCGGCGATGCCGACGATCTCACCGGCGCGCACGTCGAAGGAGACATTGTCGACCATGGTGACGCCGCGATTGTCCTTGACCGTGAGGTTGCGGACGGACAGCATCGCGGCCCCAGGGTTCGCCTCGCCCTTCTGCACGCGCAGCAGCACGCGGCGGCCGACCATCAGTTCGGCGAGTTCCTCCACCGTCGTTTCCGACGTCTTGCGGGTCGCGACCATCTCGCCGCGGCGCATGACCGAGACCGTATCGGTGATCGCCATGATCTCGCGCAGCTTGTGGGTGATGAGGATGATCGTCTTGCCCTGGTCGCGCAGCACCTTGAGGATGCGGAAGAGGTGATCGGCCTCTGCCGGCGTCAGCACGCCGGTGGGCTCGTCGAGGATCAGGATCTCGGCGCCGCGATACATGGCTTTCAGGATCTCGACACGCTGCTGCAGGCCGACCGGCAGCTCTTCAATTAGCGCGTCGGGATCGACCTCCAGACCATATTCCGTTTCCAGCCGCTTGAGCTCGGCGCGGGCCGATGCAACGCCCCTGGCCAGCAGCATGCCGCCTTCGGCGCCAAGCATGATGTTTTCAAGCACCGTGAAATTGTCGACCAGCATGAAATGCTGGTGCACCATGCCGATGCCGGTGGCGATCGCCGCCTGGCTGTCACGGATGGTGACGGGATTGCCGTTGACGCGGATCTCGCCGCTGTCGGCATGGTAGAAACCATAGATGATCGACATCAGGGTCGATTTGCCGGCGCCGTTTTCGCCGATGATGCCGTGGATCGTCCCCTTGGCAACGGTAAGGTTGATGTCCTTGTTGGCGTGGACGGCACCGAATTTCTTGTCGATGCCGACAAGCTCGATAGCGGGCTTATCTGTCACTGCAGACTCCAAATAAGAAAAGGGCGTATGGCGAAAATCCCCTCCGCCATACGCCCGATCTCAATCGTCGATCACATTCGGGCGCGGATCACTTCGGGCAAGCGTTGTCCGAGGTGTAATCGTGAACCTTGATGGTTCCCGCGATGATGTCGGCCTTGGCCTTGTCGACGGCAGCCTGCATTTCCGGCGTGATCAGTGACTTGTTGTGCTCATCGATCGCAGCGCCGACACCGTCTTCCTTGACGCCGAGCGCCTGGACGCCACCGGTGAACTTGTCGTTCTTGGTGTCGTTGTAGGCATTGTAGACGGCGAGGTCGACGCGCTTGACCATCGAGGTCAGGACCGAGCCCGGATGCAGATAGTTCTGGTTGGAATCGACGCCGATCGACAGCTTCTTGTTGTCGGCAGCGGTCTGCAGAACGCCGAGACCGGTGGCACCGGCTGCCGCATAAACGACGTCAGCGCCCTGGTCGATCTGGTTCTTGGTGAGCTCGCCGCCGCGGACCGGGTCATTCCAGGCAGCGCCCGTCGTGCCGGTCATGTTCTGAAAGACTTCGATATCGGCCTTGACGGAACGTGCGCCCTGTTCGTAGCCGCATTCGAACTTGCGGATCAGCGGAATATCCATGCCGCCGACGAAGCCGACCTTGCCTGACTTCGACGCCATGCCGGCGAGAACGCCGACGAGGTAGGAGCCTTCTTCTTCCTTGTAGACAACCGAGCGGACGTTCGGCTTGTCGACGACGGAGTCAACGATGATGAACTTGGTATCGGGGAATTCTGCTGCGACCTTCTCGATGGCCGAAGTCCAGGCGAAGGAAACGGCAACCACCGGATTGAAACCGCGGCTGGCGAAGTTGCGGATGGCCTGTTCGCCCTGGGTGTCGCCCGTCGGCTCGAAGTCGCGATAGGCAATGCCGGTCTCGGCCTTGAACTTCTCGGCGCCGTTATAGGCCGCCTCGTTGAAGGACTTATCGAACTTCCCGCCGGTGCCGTAAACCAGCGCCGGCTTGACATCGGCAGCAAGCGCCGTCGTCGACATGGCAGCCACGGCAAAGAGAGTGAGAAGGGATTTTTTCATTGTGCAGCCCTGTTGTTGCTATTCGTTAGGGGTCCTCCCGCAAGCCCTTTTCGGGCGTGTCTGCGGAACCACCGACCTCCCCCCGGAGGCCTGGCTGCGCGCATCCTTGCATGGCTCACGGAAAAATTCACCAGAAATTTTTCAGCTGGTAAAGATTTGCAGCGATTGCCGAAAATCAGCTCTTCGGAGCTGATTTTTGGACATTCTCTCCATCAGAATGCGGATTTTCTAGCCAATCCGGCGGCAAATGCCGACCCTGCAGAGGGGTGAGAGCCAACCGGATTAACTGCGTTTTTTATGCGGTGAAGCGACCGGCCACCGGCGGCTTCTTATAGCCGATCATCCACAGAAGCAGCGCGATCACCAGGAAAACGGCAAAGGCCGGCTGGAGCATCAGCCACTGGAAGATGACGGTGTAGAAACGCGGGTGGATATAATAGGAAAGGGAGGATTGCAGCGACGTCAGGGTTGTCGGGCTCACATCCTGCCAGGCATCGGAGATCGGCGTCATCACCACCGAGGACGCCGCAACCGATTGGATCGAATCGATGGTCCCGGCAATAACGGCCGCCGCAAGCGCGACAAGACTCGCCAGACGCAACAGGAAACGCATCAATTCCTCCGACGCTCGATATGCCGGACAATTCCGGCCGGCCGCGCCATTCTCCACCTTGAAGAATTACATAGTCGTCGATGAGGTGAAGCACAATGGAGTAGCCGAGGCGAGTTTTATCTGAAGAAGTCAAAAAACTGTTAGATTTCGGTTGATCGGCAAAAATTCATCGGTATATATCGCGCCGTTCCGACGATTTGCTCCTATCCGGGCGCGAACGCCAAAAAAGGACAGGTGGCCGAGTGGTTTAAGGCGCACGCCTGGAACGCGTGTGTACGTGAAAGCGTACCGTGGGTTCGAATCCCACCCTGTCCGCCATACCCTGATTTTCAATATTGATTCAAACCTTATCGAGAGCGGGACGCGGAAGCATTTTTGGCGGCACGCTTCGATAGGCATATTCTCAGGGGCGCTGAAGCAGGGCGCGTCCAATCGGCTTCGGATTCTCGCTGCGCAACACCAGAGATGTCGTCACGGCCCCAAAACGCGCGATCGTGTCAACGATCGTTTCCAGTTCTCCCGGCGACGGAACTAGCACCTTCAAAAGAAAACAGTCCTCTCCGGTGAGGCGCAGTACTTCCATGACCTGCGGCATCTCCGCGAACTGTTTCAAACAGGCCTTGATATGCTCATGCGTCGTGCGCAGGCGAAGCACAGCCGTCATTCCAATTCCCAAAGCGGTGGGGTCTATCCGGGCGGAGTAACCGACAATGATGCCGCGGTCTTCCAGCCGCTTGACCCGTTCTGATGCTGCCGGCTGGGAGAGCCCGACCCGTCGACCGAGTTCGGAAATCGCAATGCGTCCATTTTCCTGCATTGCCTCGATGATTGAGATATCGGTTGGATCGAGCAGCACCCGATTGTTTTCCTGAAAAGCCATGGGATCACCTTGAAATCATCGGAGAGGGACGCGGTTTTCCGATGATCATTCATTCCGAAGCAAATGAAAATGCATCATTTTCACCAGCGCGGATGATCAGAGGAAAACACATGAAGGACATCATCATATTGCCGGGGATCGGCGGTTCGGGCGAGGCTCATTGGCAAACACGCTGGGAAAGGTCGAACCCGGAAATGCGACGTTTTCAACCAGCCGATTGGGAAAACCCCGACCTGGCGGACTGGATTTCAGCCCTGGAGCGCGCCGTCGGCGCATTGGCGACCCCTCCCCTGCTGGTCGCCCACAGCCTTGCTTGTCTGCTGGTCGCTCATTGGCAGCAGGTTTCTTCGCTTGCCGTTGCCGGAGCGTTTCTTGTGGCGGTCCCGGATCCACAGTCCGCTTCATTCCCAAAGGAGGCGGCCGGATTCGCAAATCCGCCATCGCAAAAGATGCGCTTCCCCACTCTGATTATCGCAAGCGCCGATGATCCTTTCGGCACGCTCGACCATGCCCATGCGCGGGCGGATCTGTGGGGCAGCGGTCTTGTTGCGATCGGTCCTTTCGGCCATATCAATGGGCAAAGCGGCCTTGAGGACTGGCCCCAGGGAACAGATTTGCTGACGGCGTTCTCCGCCGGATTGGCAAAATCTGATCGGGCTTGATCCTGTTTTCGAGTTCACGATCAATTGGTCGAAACAGGTCTTTGCCTGTGCTGGACGCGTCGAGACGGTGCAACGAAATGCCCAGTTCGCAAGCGTGCGTCGAGGCTGATCGAATCCCGTCGCGCCGGCGGCGCGGCGAGGTTTGAAGCGTCGAAAGATTCCTGATTTTTTACCATGCAGCTTCACCGCGTCTTTGCACGTTTGGGTTTACCGTCTGCCAAAATCAAGAACAGAGGTAAAACAGGTGGAAGAACTTTCGGTGAAGTCGAAGATCATCAAATCCGTCTATTTCAGCCAGGACGACGGACGGCTCAGGATTTGTTTCAAGAATGGCGAGGAACGTCTGTTCGAAGGCGTTCCATCCTCGGAAGCCCATGCAATGACGGCGGCGCCGTCTCCCGGCCATTATTATCTCGACCGGATCAGAACCCGGTTTCGCAGACTGGCAGCCTGAAAAACCCGAGCGCATAGCGTTGTACGAGATCGGGACGAGGCCGGTGGATATTAACCGGTTGTTAGCCCTCGATATCATCTGGGTTGGATCGCCCCTGCCGGAAAGCGGCAACTTGTCGGCGCTGCCGGCCTGTTCAAGGTCGGCCAGCCGGGAGGCTCGGCGGCGGACCCCAGCCAGGAAGCCGAGCCTCCCCGTCACGGGTGCTAGTGGACCGTGATGGTGAAAGGCATGGGCGGCTCTCGGACGCCGGCATGCTCTGCTTGTCTGATGAAATGACCCGGAGCGGCTGCGACCTCATCATCCCCTCAACTAGCGAATTGGGGCTAATCCTGTGAAAAACCCGAATTGCCGCATCCGGACTCGACAACGCTTTATTAGGATGATTGCATAAATCGGGATAAAGACGGGGGTAATGATGTTCGAGAATCTGCTTGAGATGCAGGAGCGTGGCGCACGGGACCGTGCCCGTGGCCGCAGCCTAGCCGACAATCCGATGTCGAAGCCGGATATCCTGCCGATCACCGACTTCCAGGAATGGTACTCGATGTTCGATGCCTGGCGCTTCGGTTGGTCGATCGAGGATGCAATGGCGGGGCACATCAATATGCCCCGGGATGGCGGCGCCTTGTCCCAGACCTACACCAGAACGGTCTGATCGACCCTGTCCTCGGCGCCGAAGAATTTCAGGTAGCGTTCGACCTCGGCCGGGTCGCCGGTCGCTTTCTGCGGGTTGTCGGAGAGCTTCACCGCCGGACGGCCGTTGGCGTCGCTGACCTTGCAGACAACGGAGATCGGGTTGAGGCCGGAGATCTCGATCGGCGCGCAGCCGGAAAAATCGTTCGTCAGGTTGGTGCCCCAGCCGAAGCTCATGCGCACGCGGCCTTCGAAATGCCGGTAGGTATCGATGATGGCGTCGACATCGAGGCCGTCGGAGAAGATCAGCAGCTTCTGGCGCGGATCGCGGCCCATCTTCTTCCACCAGTCGATAATCTTTTCGCCGCCTTCGATCGGCGGGGCACTGTCCGGGCGGAAGCCGGTCCAGTCGGCGACCCATTCCGGCGCGTCGCGCAGAAAAGCGGCGGTGCCGAAGGCGTCCGGCAGGACGATCAGAAGGTTGCCGCCATAGAGCTTGTTCCAGTCGCGCAGGATCTTGTAGGGCGCGTTGCGCAACTGCTCATCGGTTTCGGCAAGGGCGGCGGCCACCATCGGCAGCTCGTGGGCATTGGTGCCGACGGCCTCGAGATCGGAATCCATCGCCAGCAATACATTGCTGGTACCGGCAAAGGCCGGGCCGATGCCTTCCTTCAGTGCCTCGACGCACCAGCGCTGCCAGAGGAAACTATGGCGGCGGCGGGTGCCGAAATCGGAGATACGCAAGCCCGGCAGTTCCTTCAGCCGTTCGACCTTCGACCACATCTTCGCCTTGGCGCGGGCATAGAGCACATCGAGTGTGAAGGGACCGAGCGCCTTCATCGCCGAGCGCGACCGCAGCTCATTGACGATGGCAAGCGCCGGGATTTCCCACATGGTGGTTTCCTTCCACGATCCGTGGAAATCCAGCACATATTGCCCGTCCTTCTTCGACAGCTCGTATTCGGGCAGCTGGAAATTGGAAAGCCAGGCGAGGAATTCCGGCTCGAAGATCTGGGCCCGGCCGTAGAAGCTGTTACCCGCAAGCCAGATCATCTCCTTCTTGGAGAGCCTCAGCGTGCGGGCATGATCGAGCTGCTCGCGCAATTCGCCTTCGTCAAGTTCCTCGGCCAGACGCACCCGTTTGGTGCGGTTAATGAGGGTAAAGGACGCGTTCACATCAGGATAGAGCTTCCAGATCATCTGCAGCATCAAAAGCTTGTAGAAGTCGGTATCGATCAGGCTGCGGATGATCGGATCGAGTTTCCAGGCGTGATTGTAGACGCGTCTTGCGATATCGGTCCTGGCCATGAAACTCCCGCCCCTGTCCACTCCGGTCAGGTGCTGCCAAATTCCCGGGTATTACCAAGTTCCGGGCCGGCGCACGAACCGGCTCGTGCGCCTTCTTATCGAAAAATCGGCGGCTAAAGTCCAGACAAAACAATAAACGTCCCGCAGCAGCACGGCTACGGGACGTGAACATGGTTTTACTCACGATTATTGGGGCGGCGTTGCGGGCGCCACATTCGGGGCGGCCGGCGTGGTGTTCGGCGTTTCGGTTGGAACGGCAGTACCGTTCTGTAGCGCCGGCGCGGCGGCCGGAGCAGGCTGCTGTGACTGAAGCTGCTGGCCTGGCTGCTGCGGCGCCACCTCGTTTGCCTCGCGGTTGCCCCAAATCTCGACCGGTATCCAGACCACGAAGGCAAGCACCAGCGCGACGATCAGCACCGTCAGGATGCGATAACCCGTGCGTCCCTGCCTTGCCTTCACCGGCGGGATCAGCTCTTCCTTGTGAAGCTTGCCATCGGACTTTTCCCAGCGTGTTTCCGTCTGATGCGCCATCATCGTTTCCTTCCGCTGTCTTAACCGGCCTCGCCGGCAAGAATTTCCGCAGAAGAAACGGGTGGCCGTCTGGAAGGTTCCGAAAGCTCAATAGCCGGCGGCGCGGTCGACCACGAATTGCAGCGGCTCGCCACGCTCGAAACGGGCGATCTGTGTCTCGACATGACGGAACAGCGCGTTTTCTTCGGAAACGGCCGCGTCGTGCGGCGTGAGGAAGACGTTCTGCAAGTCCCACAATGGGTTGTCTGATGCAAGCGGCTCCACCTCGAAGACATCGAGGGAAGCGCCGCCGAGGGTGCCGTCACGGATGGCGGAAAGGATATCGCCCTCGACCTGGCTCTTGCCGCGGCCGGCATTGATGAAGACCGGTTGCCCGAGCGCACCGTTGCGGCGCAGCTTCGCAAACAGCCCGGCGTCATAGAATCCTGCTGTTTCAGGCGTCAGCGGCAGCAGGCCGACGAGGATGTCGGTGCTTGCGAGGAAGCTGTCCAATTCGCTGGCGTCAAAGGTTTCGACGCCGTCGATCTGCTTGCGGGTGCGCGACCAGCCGATGACGTTAAAACCCATCACCCTCAGCTTGGCGACCGCGTCCTGTCCGAGAATGCCGAGGCCCATGACGCCGACCGTCACCTCAGCCGCCTCCGGCGCGATCAGTTTGGCCCATTCCCGTTGCCGCTGGTGGTTGTCATGGGCGTATTGCCCGCGCAGATGCATCAGGCATTGCATGACCACCCATTCGCTCATGCGCGTCGTCAGGCTGCGGTCGACGAAGCGAACGATCGGGATCTCGGGCAGGCCGGCCATGCCGATGATGTGGTCGACGCCGGCGCCGCCGGAGAAGATCACTTTCAGGTTCGGCGCCCGCGCGAAAAGGTCGGCATCCGGTTTCCAGAGAAGCGCGTATTCGACCTCACGGAGATCGCGTGCCCGATCGGCCGGATTGGCGAGATTGATGCTGCCGCGGTCGGCAAACGCCGTCTTCAGCACGCGGGCGACGCCTTCGGGATTGAACTTGATGTCGACGAGAACGGGAGGAGTTGCGGACATGATCTTCTTTATTGCTGTACGGCGGGTGTCGGCACCGCCTCGATGTTGAAAGCAGCGGCCATCAGTGCCCGGGTGTAATCGTCCTTCGGCGCGCGGAAGATTTCCGCTGACGGGCCCTGCTCCACCACCTTGCCGAACCGCATGACGATGACGTCATTGGCGAGCGCCTTCACCACCTTCAGGTCGTGGCTGATGAAGAGATAGGCGAGATCATGCTTCTTCTGCAGATCGCGCAGCAGATCGACGACCTGCGCCTGCACGCTCATGTCGAGCGCGGAGGTCGGCTCGTCGAGCATGACGAAGCGCGGCTTCAGCACCATGGCCCGGGCAATGGCAATGCGCTGGCGCTGGCCGCCGGAGAATTCATGCGGATAACGCCAGCGGGTGAGCGGATCGAGGCCCACCTCCTCCAGCGCCCAGCAGACGCGCTGGTCGCGTTCTTCAGCGGTCAGGGAGAGCTCATGCACCTTCAGCCCCTCGGCGACGATATCGCCGACCGACATGCGCGGGCTGAGCGAGCCGTAAGGATCCTGGAAGACGACCTGCAGCTGGTTGCGAAGCGGCCGCATCTCGTTGAACGAATAGCCGGCTATATCCCTGCCGACAAAGGCAATCCGACCTTGCGAGGAGATCAGCCGGGTGAGCGCCAGGCCGAGCGTGGTCTTGCCGGAACCGGACTCGCCGACGACGCCGAGCGTCTGGCCGGCGCGCAGCGAAAGATCGATGCCGTCGACCGCCTTGACGTGATCGACGACGCGACGCATCAGCCCAGCCTTGATCGGGAACCAGACGCGGATATCCGAACCTTCCATCACCATCGGTTTCGACGGATCGGCCAGCGGCGGCTCGCCGCGCGGTTCGGAGGCGAGAAGGTGCCGGGTATATTCATGCTTCGGATTGGCGAAGACGTCCTCGACGGTGCCGGTTTCGACGATCCTGCCCTTGGTCATGACGCAGACGCGATCGGCGAATTTGCGCACAATGCCGAGATCATGAGTGATGAACAGCATCGACATGCCGTGGACGGCTTTTAACTGCCGGAGCAATTCGAGGATCTGCGCCTGTACGGTGACGTCGAGCGCGGTGGTCGGCTCGTCGGCGATCAGCAGCTCCGGACGGTTGGCGAGCGCCATGGCGATCATGACGCGCTGGCGCTGGCCACCTGACAGTTCGTGTGGATAGGCTTTCAACCGTTTTTCGGGTTCGCGGATGCCGACCTGGTTCAGCAATTCCAGTACGCGCCCACGCGCCGACTGACCGGTGAGGCCTTGGTGGAGGGCGAGGATCTCGGCGATCTGCTTCTCGATCGAATGAAGCGGATTGAGCGAGGTCATCGGCTCCTGGAAGATCATGGTGATGTCGTTGCCGCGCACTTCACGCAGGTCCCGCTCCGACGCCTTCAAGAGGTCCTTGCCCTTGAAGAGGATTTCGCCGGAGGGATGGCTTGCGGAAGGATAAGGCAAAAGCCGCAGGATCGAGTTGGCCGAAACCGATTTGCCGGAGCCGGATTCGCCGACGAGCGCCACGACCTCGCCTTTGGCGATATCGAAGGAGATGTGATCGACGGCAAGCGAGGTCTCTCCGCCCTGATGAAAGGCAACCGAGAGATCGCGAACGGAAAGCAGCGGTTCTGTCATGTCACTCATTGAAACGTCTTCCTCGGATCGAAGGCATCGCGCACGGCTTCGCCGATGAAGATCAGCAGGGAAAGCATGATCGACATGGCAAAGAAGGCCGTCAGCCCGAGCCATGGCGCCTGCAGATTGGTCTTGCCCTGCGCGATCATCTCGCCGAGCGAGGGGGAGCCCGGCGGCATGCCGAAGCCAAGGAAATCGAGCGAGGTCAGCGTCGTGATCGAGCCGGAGAGGATGAAGGGCAGGAAGGTCAGCGTCGCGACCATGGCGTTCGGCAGCAGATGGCGCCACATGATGGTGCGATTGTTGACGCCGAGCGCGCGGGCGGCGCGGACATATTCGAAATTGCGGGCGCGCAGGAATTCGGCGCGCACGATGCCGACGAAGCCGACCCAGGAGAAGAGCAGCATGATGCCGAGCAGCACGAAGAAGCCGGGCGGCAGGAGTGCGGCGATGATCAGCAGGATGTAGAGCACCGGCATCGACGACCAGATCTCGATGAAGCGCTGCAACAGCAGATCGGTCCAGCCGCCGAAATAGCCCTGCACCGCACCCGCCGTCACGCCGAGGATCGCCGAGCAGATGGTCAGCACCAGGCCGAAGAGCACCGATATGCGGAAGCCGTAGATGACGCGCGCCAACACGTCGCGCGCCTGGTCGTCAGTGCCGAGCCAGTTGAGATTGCCGGGGGTGCAGTCCGGATCGTTCGCCCCTTGCGGATAACCGGCGCAACGCTGCTCCTTCGTCATCAGCCAGAAGGGGGCGGTGGGGGCCGAATGCGGAATATTGGAATTGACCGAGCGGTAGGAATAGCGGATCGGTGGCCAGATCATCCAGCCATTGGCATTGATCTCGTCGGTTATAACCGAGGAACGGTAGTCGGTTTCGGCCAGAAAGCCGCCGAACTTCTCCTCGGGATAGTCGATGAGAACAGGAAAGAGGATCTCGCCCTTGTAGGAGGCGATGATCGGCCGGTCGTTGGCGAGGAACTCGGCGAACAGGCTGAGCACGAACAACACCAGGAACAGCCACAGCGACCAGTAACCGCGACCGTTCGCCTTGAAATTCTGCCAGCGGCGGATGTTGGTCGGCGACAGCAGGCCCTTGCGCGGCGGCTTGACGGGTGTTGTGACTGCAGGATTTGCGGCGGCGTCCATCAGACATCCCTCCGCTCGAAATCGATACGCGGATCGATCCAGGTGTAGATCAGGTCGGAAACCAGGCTGACGACGAGGCCGAGCAGCGAGAAGATGTAGAGGGTGGCGAAGACGATCGGGTAATCCCGGTTGACGACCGAGAGATAGCCGAGACGGCCGAGACCATCCAGCGAGAAGATATTTTCGATCAACAGCGAGCCGGTGAAGAAAGCGGAAATGAAGGCGCCGGGAAAACCGGCAATGATGATCAGCATGGCGTTGCGAAAGACATGACCGTAGAGCACCTGCCGCTGGTTCAGGCCCTTGGCGCGGGCGGTGACGACATATTGCTTCTTGATCTCCTCGATGAAGGAATTCTTGGTCAAAAGCGTCGTCGTTGCGAAGGCCGACAGGGAGAGCGAGATCAGCGGCAAGGTGAGGTGCCAGAAATAGTCAAGCGGCTTCTGCCACCAGGCCAGTTGGTCGAAATTATCGGAGACCAGGCCGCGCAGCGGAAACCAGTCATAGAAGGACCCACCGGCAAAAAGCACGATCAGGAGAATGCCGAAGAGGAAGCTCGGCACCGCGTAACCGACGACGATGACGCCCGACGTCCAGACATCGAAGGTCGATCCATCCTTGATCGCCTTGCGGATACCGAGCGGGATGGAGATGGCATAGGAGAAGATCAGGATCCAGATGCCGAGCGAGATCGACACCGGCAGCTTCTCCTTGATGAGTTCGAGCACGGAGGTGTTGCGGAAGAAACTCTCGCCGAAATCGAAGCGGATGTAGTTCCACATCATCTCGCCAAAACGGGTCAGCGGCGGCTTGTCGAAGCCGAACTGCTTTTCGAGCTTGGCGATCAGTTCCGGGTCGAGCCCCTGGGCACCGCGATATTTCGAGCCTTCATCGCTGCCGCCGCCGCTGAGAAGATCGCCACCGCCGGACAGGCGCTGGTCGGCACTATCGGCCTGACCGGTCAATTGGGCGATCACCTGCTCGACGGGGCCGCCGGGCGCGAACTGGATGACGATGAAGGAAATCGCCATGATGCCGACGATGGTCGGGATCATCAGAAGCAGGCGGCGAAGAATATAGGCGCCCATCAGCCTTCAGCCTCCGGGAATGTTTTTCCTGTCTGCCTGCCGTCCAGTCTCATGCCGCTCAATCCGCCAGCCTTCCCTTGCCGGCCCTGCCGGCTTGTCGTGATTCGCTCGTGCCATTTGGAGCCGAGGGCCCCTGCATTGCAAGCCCGCTCATTTTACCGAGGTCGACCACCAAGCATCGGGGAAGCCAAGGCTGTAGGCCGGAAACTCGGCCGGATGCGTGAGCGTGTTCCAATAGGCGATGTTATAAGTATCGCGGTAGAACAGCGGGATGACGTAGTGATTTGCAAGCAAGACCCGATCCATGGCCTTGATCGCTGCGATCTGCTCGTCGCGGTTCGGCGCGAAGATAATCATGCGAATGAGCTCATCAACGGCGGGGTTGGCAATGCCCGCATAATTGCGGGAACCCTGTTGGTTGACCGAACCGGATCCCCAATAGTCGGCTTGTTCGTTGCCCGGATTCATGGTCTCCGCCCAGACATTCCAGATCATATCGTAGTCGAAGCTGCGTTCACGGTTGACAGATTGCGAGGCATCGACTGTTCGGATCCGCGCATCGATGCCGATTTTCCTGAGATTGTTGGCATAAGGCACCGCCCAGCGCTCCAACATGGGGCTCGACAACAGGATCTCGAAACTCATCGGCTGGCCCGTCTTGGTATTGACCATGCGATTGCCCTTCAGCTCCCAGCCGGCTTCTTTGAAAAGCGCAATCGCCTTGCGGAGGTTATCGCGGCTTTTCTGCGGATCGCCGCCGACGGGATTGATATAGGGGGTGGTGAAGATTTCTGCCGGCACCTTATCCTTCATGCCCTGCAGAATTTCCAGCTCTCTGCCCTGTGGCAGGCCGGAGGAGGCGAGTTCGGTGTTCCAGAAATAGCTGTCGATGCGTTTGTAACTGTTAAAGGCCACAGTGCGGTTCAGCTCCTCAAAATCCAGACCATAGTTCAGCGCCTCGCGGACCCTGATGTCCTTGAAGAGGTCACGTCGCATGTTGGGCACGAGAGCCTGCATGATGCCGGTGGCGCGCAGCGGGTTTGCAACCTCCTCTTTTTTGACACGTCCTTCCTTCACCGCGGGAAAATCATATCCCGTCGCCCAACGGGCAGCCGTGGTTTCCTGCCAGTAGTCGCTGTTGCCAGCGCGAAAGGCCTCGAACTCGACATCCCGATCGCCGAAATAGGTGTAGTTGACGTTGCGGAAATTGTTCTGGCCGACATTTACATTGAGGTCCTTGCCCCAATAGTCGTCACGCAATTCATAACGGATCGTTGCGCCGGGCGAGAAGGAAGCGATCTTGTACGGCCCCGAACCCATCACGGGCTCCAGCGTCGTTTTAGAAATGTCGCGCGGCTTGCCATCCGGTCCGGGCGCTTCCCACCAATGCTTCGGCACGACCATCAACTGACCGAGAATGTTCGGCAGTTCGCGGTTGTTCTTCTCATCGAAGGTGAAGGTGACGTCACGCTCGCCGGTCTTTTCCGCTTTGACAACGTGGTGGTAATAGTTCGAGGCGAGGGGATTTAATTCCTTGGTCTTGTCCAGACTGAAAATGACGTCTTCCGGCGTGACCGGCTGACCATCCGCCCATTTCGCTTCCTTGCGCAGGCGGAAGGTCGCGCTCGAGACGTCGGCGGGAAAAGACAATCCCTCGGCAAGCAGACCGTAGGAGACGAGCAGCTCGTCGTCGGCGGGCTTCATCAACGTGTCGTAAACGAGCGTCAGGCCCACTGCCGCCTGGCCTTTGGCGAGCAGCGGGTTGAAGGTGTCGAAAGCGCCGCTTGCGGAGAGGCGCAGGTCTCCGCCTTTCGGTGCATCGGGATTGACGTAGTCGAAATGCGCAAAGCCCGGCTTGTACTTCATCTCGCTGATGACCGAGCTTCCGATCTGAAAGGGCTGGTCCTGACCCGCTGCCGGCATTGGCGCCAGAGCACCCGCAAGCGATAGAAACAAACCGATCTTCGACCACAGAGCCGCCATTCACGCTTTCCCCTGATTATTGATGGGTCCGACAATACGAAAAATACCGGCGAAAAACAGGAGAGAGTTTGGTTTTTGCCGGGCGCGCGAAATTTTGAGGCATCGGGCCTGTGTCAAGGCGTGGCGTCTTCGAGCCGCCTGAGCCGCTGCGGCGATCCGTCACCGCCGCTTGCCCGCATCGCCAGCCAAAAACATTGATTCACCAAAATCGCTTTTCACGATAGATTCGATCGCAAATCACTTCGGCAGCGGTTCAAGGGAACAGTATGGCTTTCGGCTTCGCTCAGGCTTTCAGAACATTCGGCAAACTGACGCTTGCCGGCGCAATCGGTGCAAGCCTTGCCGCCGGCGACGTCGGCGCCCAACAAAAGACGCCGAGCCCGGGTAGCGCCAAGGGGCAGTTCGGCGCCGTCGGCCTGCCGACGCAGGGACCGGCGCAACCGATCGGCTTTTACGCGAAGGGCTGCATGACGGGTGCGGTGGCGCTGCCGACCGACGGGCCGACCTGGGAGGCGATGCGGCTTTCGCGCAATCGCCGCTGGGGCAATCCGGCGATGATCGCGCTGCTCGAACGTCTTTCTGAGGACGGGGTCAAATATGCCGGCTGGCCTGGAATTCTCGTCGGCGACATTGCGCAGCCGCGCGGCGGGCCGATGCTGAACGGCCATGCCTCGCACCAGATCGGCCTCGATGCCGACATCTGGTTTACGCCGATGCCCGCGCGCCGCATGACGGCTCAGGAGCGCGAGGATCTGCCCTTCACCACCATGCTGCAAAAGGACAAGTTCCTGACCGTCGACCCCAAGGTCTGGACGCAATCGCGCGCGCGGCTGCTGATGCTGGCGGCAAGCTATCCCGAGGTGGAGCGCATCTTCGTCAATCCGGCGATCAAGAAAAAGATGTGTGATACCTGGACGGGCGACCGCACCAATCTCGGCAAGCTCCGGCCGGAATACGGCCATGACTCGCATTTTCACATCCGGATCAAGTGCCCGCCAGGTGCTGCGGGATGCACGCCGCAGGCCCCCGTCGTTGCCGGCGACGGCTGCGACAAGTCGCTCGCCTGGTGGTTCACTCCGGCGCCCTGGGCGCCGCCGAAACCGCCGAAGCCCGGCGCCAAGCCGCCGAAGCCGCCGCGCGAGATGATGGTCTCCGACCTGCCCAAGGCCTGCGCCGCCGTGCTCGATGCTGCTTCCGTCGCCTCGATGCAGGCCGCCACCTATGGCGGCCCTTCCGCCGCAAGCGCGCTCACCGCCGCTCCGGCCGCGGCGCCTGCCGCTGACGCCGACGGCGCTTTGCCCGATGTCGGCCCGGTTCCCAACGACAAGCCGGCGATACAATGATCGAGGTCCTGGGACCGAACCCTGAGACCCAACCTTGGGACAGAACCCCGGGGGCCGAGGCCCGGGGTGTGCTGTCTTTCAAATCGCAAATTCTTGGTATAAAGCGGTCAAATCGATTGAATTGTTCGGGCGGAGAGGTTGATGGCCGGCGGCAAATGCCTTGCATTGATTGCGCATGACCAGAAGAAAGACGATATGGCGGATTTCGCCCGCGCCCACAGGGACGTTCTCTCCCGTTGGAAGATCGTCGCCACCGGCACCACCGGCGGGCGCGTGCTCGACGCTGCCCCCGACCTCAACGTCACCAGGCTGAAAAGCGGGCCGCTCGGCGGCGACCAGCAGATCGGCGCCTTGATTTCGACCGGCGAGGTCGACGCCCTGATCTTCTTCGTCGACCCTTTGACGCCGATGCCGCACGATGTCGACGTGAAGGCGCTAATGCGGCTGGCGATCGTCTATGATATTCCGATGGCGCTCAACCACGCGACCGCTATAAAACTTCTTCCCACACTCGAAGCCTGATCAGCACGGAACCGGCCATGCCAAAACTGAACAACAGCACCGCTCCGATGCCTTTCCCGATCCTGATCGGCGATATCGGCGGCACAAATGCCCGCTTCTCCATCCTGAGCGATGCCTATGCCGAGCCGAAGCAGTTTCCGAACGTGCGCACGGCGGATTTCGCCACGATCGACGAAGCGATCCAGCAAGGCGTTCTCGACAAGACCGCCGTGCAGCCGCGCTCGGCGATCCTCGCCGTCGCCGGCCCGATCAGCGACGACGAGATCCCGCTGACCAATTGCGACTGGGTGGTGCGGCCGAAGACCATGATCGAGGGCCTCGGCATAGAGGATGTGCTCGTCGTTAACGATTTCGAGGCGCAGGCGCTGGCGATCGCCGCGCTTTCGGATGAAAACCGCGAGCGCATCGGCGACGCCACCGGCGACATGATCGCCTCCCGCGTCGTGCTCGGACCGGGCACCGGCCTCGGCGTCGGCGGGCTCGTGCATGCCCAGCACAGCTGGATCCCGGTTCCCGGCGAAGGCGGCCATATCGATCTCGGGCCGCGCAGCAAGCGCGATTATGACATCTTCCCGCATATCGAGATGATCGAAGGCCGCGTTTCGGCCGAGCAGATCCTCTGCGGGCGCGGCCTCGTCAACCTCTACCATGCCATCTGCATTGTCGACGGCATCACGCCGACGATGAAGGATCCGGCCGACATCACCTCGCACGCGCTTGCCGGCAGCGACAAGGCGGCCGTAGAGACCGTCTCGCTGTTTGCCACCTATCTCGGCCGCGTGGCGGGCGACATGGCGATGGTGTTCATGGCGCGCGGCGGCGTCTATCTGTCCGGCGGCATCTCGCAGAAGATCATCCCGGCGCTAAAGAGACCGGAATTCCGCATCGCCTTCGAGGACAAGGCACCGCATACGGCGCTGCTTCGCACCATCCCGACCTATGTGGTGACGCATCCGCTGGCAGCGCTCGCTGGGCTTTCCTCCTATGCGCGCATGCCGGCGAATTTCGGCGTCTCGACCGAGGGCCGCCGCTGGCGCCGTTAGGCCCGGCACGCAAAGCAAATAGAGCGTCCTTGGCGCGTCCTATCCGGGCGCGCGGCGCTCTAGCCAAACCGGTCCCAACTCTTTATAGACCCCGGCAAATGTGCGCGTCGCCTTCGCGGGGCGCTTGGTCCGAGACAGGAAACCTCATTTTTGGAAGCGGCGGAAAGCAGAACGCAGAGCGTCAGCAGCGATACCGTAACCGGCATCCTGAAGCGCATCATCGCTGAAAACGGCCGCGACCATCTGTGGGGCTATGTCTTTGCGATCGCCTGCCTCATCGTGGTGGCGCTTTCGACGGCGTTCACCGCCTGGATCATGCGAGCGATCATCGACGAGGCCTTCGCCAATCGGCGTGCCGACGTCGTCTGGATCATCTGTCTTTCGATCTTCATCGCCTTCGTGCTGCGCGGTTTTGCGAGCTACGGTCAGGCGGTGGCGCTGTCCAAGGTCGGCAACGATATCGTCGCCCGCTACCAGCGCCGGCTCTATGCGCATCTGATGACGCTTTCGGTCGGCTTCTTCAGCGAGGCGCGCTCTGCACATATCGCCGCGCAGGTGAGCCAGAATGTCAGCGGCATCCGCGACGTGCTCAACCTGACGATCACCTCGACAGTGCGCGACCTGCTGACCTTCGTTTCTCTGCTCGCCGTGATGATCCTCCAGGATCCGCTGCTCAGCCTTGCCGTGTTCATCATGGCCCCGCCGCTGCTTTATGCGCTGCGTTATGTTTCCAAGCGGCTGCGCTCGGCGACGCGCGAGGCCGTGCATCTGAACAGCCACGTTCTCGGCGCCATGCAGGAAACGATCCAGGGTATCGCCATCGTGAAAGCCTTCACGATGGAAGAAGAACTGGAAGGCAAGGTCAACAAGCTCATCAAGGGCGCCGAAAGCCGGGCGAACCGGATTGCCCGGCTTTCCGAACGCACCTCTCCTCTGACGGAGAGTTTCGCGGGCTTTGCCGTCGCCAGCGTGCTTGCCTATGCCGCCTACCGCTCGATCTACTACAATGTGCCGCCCGGCGCCTTCTTCTCCTTCGTCACCGCGCTGCTGCTTGCCTATGACCCGGCCCGACGGCTTGCCCGCCTGCAGGTGCAGATGGAGCGTGCCGTCGTCAATGCGCGGATGATCTACGAGTTGCTCGACATGGAACCGCGCCAGCGGGACCTGCCGGATGCCCGGCCGCTGACGGTGACGCAGGCAAGGATCGAATTCCGCAATGTTTCCTTCGCCTACGGCAATGAGAGCGTGCTCAGCGGCGTCAGTTTCACCGCCGAGGGCGGCGCGACGACGGCGCTGGTCGGCCCGTCGGGCGCCGGCAAATCCACCGTCATCAGCCTCATTCCGCGCTTCTACGACCCGCGCGAAGGCGAAATCCTGATCGACGGGCAGGACATCGCCCACATCACCAAGAAGTCGCTGCGCCAGCAGCTCGCCTATGTATCGCAGCAGCCCTATCTGTTCGAGGGCACGATCCGCGACAATATCCGCTATGGCCGGCCGGAAGCGACCGATGCCGAGGTGGAAGAAGCGGCGCGGCTTGCCTACGCGCATGACTTCATCTCAGCACAGCCGCAGGGTTACGAGACGGCGGTCGGCGAAAACGGCGTGACGCTTTCCGGCGGCCAGCGCCAGCGGCTGTCGATCGCACGCGCCCTGGTGCGCAATGCGCCGATCCTGCTTCTCGACGAGGCGACCTCGGCCCTCGACACCGAATCCGAAGCAGCCGTGCAGAAGGCGCTCGACGAAGCGATGAGCGGACGCACCGTCGTCGTCATCGCCCATCGGCTGTCGACCGTGGTGCGCGCCGACAAGATCGTCGTCATGCAGCAGGGTCGCGTCGTCGAGGAAGGCAACCACGAGACGCTTGCGAAGGTCAGCGACGGTCTTTACGCTCGCCTCAACAACCTGCAGAGGCCTTCGGCCTCCGATTCAAACTGACCTGGCGAGACTGACATGAGCGATGCTGCGATGAAACTGGTGGTGGTTGGCGCAGCAGGACGCATGGGGCAGACGCTGATCCGGCTCATCCATTCGATCGATGGCGTGACGCTGCATGCCGCGGTCGAGCGTGCCGGCTCGCCCTTCGTCGGCAAGGATGCCGGCGAGATCGCCGGTCTCGGCCCGATCGGTGTCGTTATCGTCGACGATCCGCTCAACGCTTTTCTCGATGCCGAAGGCGTGCTCGACTTCACCTCGCCCGCTGCAACAGTAGAATTCTCAGGCCTCGCCGCGCAGGCCCGCATCGTCCATGTCATCGGCACGACGGGCTGTTTACCCGACGACAATGCCAAGATCGCCGCGGCGGCCCGCCATGCCCGCATCGTCAAGTCGGGCAATATGAGCCTCGGGGTCAATCTGCTCAGCGTGCTCGCAGAGCAGGCAGCGCGTGCGCTCGATCCTGATGACTGGGATATCGAGATCCTGGAAATGCACCACAAGCACAAGGTAGATGCGCCTTCCGGCACCGCCCTTCTCTTCGGTGAGGCCGCGGCAAAGGGGCGCAGCATCGATCTGGCCTCGAAGTCGGTCCGGGTGCGCGACGGCCATACCGGCGCCCGCGAAGCGGGCACGATCGGCTTTGCGACGCTGCGCGGCGGCTCCGTCATCGGCGAGCATTCCGTGCTTTTTGCCGGCGAAGGTGAAATTGTCACCCTATCGCACAGTGCGGCCGACCGCTCGATCTTCGCGCGCGGCGCCATCAAAGCGGCCCTTTGGGCACGCGACAAGAAGCCGGGTCTCTATTCCATGCTCGACGTGCTCGGGCTTTCTTCCTCATAACGATACTACGGAGGCATATTCATGAGCGGTACCCTCGTCCTCGTTCGCCACGGCCAGAGTGACTGGAACCTGAAGAATCTCTTCACCGGCTGGAAGGATCCCGATCTGACCGAGCTCGGCGTCCAGGAAGCTAATGCAGGCGGGGCTGCGCTCGCCGAATACGGGATTAAATTCGACGTCGCCTATACCTCGGTGCTGGTGCGCGCGCAGCACACGCTGAAGCTCATCCTCGACAAGGTCGGCCAGCCCGATCTCCAGACGATCCGAGACCAGGCGCTGAACGAGCGCGACTACGGCGACCTCTCCGGCCTCAACAAGGATGATGCACGCGCCAAGTGGGGCGAGGAACAGGTGCATATCTGGCGCCGTTCCTATGACGTGCCGCCTCCCGGCGGTGAAAGCCTGCGCGACACCGGCGCCCGCGTCTGGCCCTACTACCTCACCGAAATCCTGCCGCGCGTGCTCAGAGGCGAAAAGGTGCTGGTTGCCGCACACGGCAATTCGCTGCGCTCGCTGGTGATGGTGCTCGACAAGCTGAGCAAAGAAGGCGTGCTCGCCCTCAATCTCGCCACCGGCGTGCCCATGGTCTACACGCTGAAGGCGGATTCCACCGTCGCTTCCAAGGAAGTGCTCGGCGACATGTCCAGCGCACATTGATCTCAGCTGATCTTTCCCCGCTTCGGCGGGGAAGGCATTCAGTTCTCGATGGTGAACTGCACCCGGTCGGCCGCGAAGCGGCTGATCGAATATTGCACCGGCACACCCTCAAGATCGGTATTCATCGCCTTGGCGATCAGAAGGATGGCGCCAGGGGTGAGTTCGAGGTCGGCCATATCGGCAGCACTCGCATGGGCGGCTGTCACCTCGGTCGTGGCGCGGACATAATCCGACAGGCCGAGTTCGGCAAAAGCCTTGGTGATCGATTCCGCCGTCCGGTAGGCCTCACCGATACCGGCAAAGCGCTTGGCGGGAAACCAGCTCGTCGCCCTTGAAACCGGGCGCTTGTCTGCCTGGCGCAATGTTTCCAGGCGGATCACGTGTTCTCCCGGCTTCAGACCCAGCCAGCGGGCGATCTCGGCACTCGCTTCCTCCCTCGCCTCATCGAGCAGAAGGCCGCGCATTTCACGCGCCTGATCGCCAATGCCGGCGGTGAATCGCGTGCGCCGCGTGATCGGGAAATTCAGCCGCTCCTTGCGCTCGATCAGCGTGCCGCGACCTTGTACCGCACGGACGATACCCTCCTGCGCCAGCGCCGCCAGCGCACTGCGCACCGTATGCCGGTTGACGCCGAATTGCAGCGCCAGCACGGTTTCCGGTGGTACCATTCCCGTTTCGTCATAGGTTCCGCTGCTGATCGCCTCGCGAATCCGATCAGCGATCTGGCGCCAGAGCGCCACGCCGGTTTGCCTTTGCACCTGCTTCAATCCCGCCATTCCACCCCTGCCCGCTATTTCACGCCTTCTGCATAATTCGATCCATAAATCGATTCCGATTTATGGATCGAATTATGCAGCAATTCAAAGTGCTACAGCGTCCTTTGCGCGTCTGAAAAGACGCGCGGCGCTGTAGGATGTCACACGCTTGTCACGACATCGATTTAGAGCTAAGTGTATCTTGTATGGTTGTCTATATCAATAGACATTTAAAGGGAAGCGGCGATGATATCAGCGGACAGCAAAGACGCCGCGTCACAGACGGCATCCGGGCGCAAACGCGCCGCCGATCTGCTGGCGCGTGCGGAGCGCAGCGAACTCTCGGCAGTCTTCGATGCGCTGCCGCAAAAGCCTGTGGCCCATCAGGTGCGCGGACCGGAGACCGGGCTGGTGATGGTGCGCGGACGCATCGGCGGCGGCGGCGCTCCCTTCAATCTCGGTGAAGTGACCGTGACGCGGGCGACGGTCCGGCTCGACACCGGCTCGGTCGGCCATGCACAGGCGCTCGGCACCGACCGCGAGAAGGCCAGGCTTGCGGCGATCTTCGACGCGCTCTGGCAGGAGGAGGCGACGAAGGACTTCGTCGAACAGGCCCTGCTTTCACCGATCGCTGAGCGGATCGCCGATGCCGAACGCCGCAAAGCGGACGAGACGGCGGCAACCCGCGTCGATTTCTTCACCATGGTACGGGGAGACAACTGATGGGCCTGAAGACAGAAGCTCTGACCGGCGGTTTTGCCGAGCCCGTCTTTCATGCCCAAAGCGTCTTCAAGATGCTGATGGACGGCATGGCCCGCCCCGGCACGATCCAGACCGTTCAGCCCGATGTCGCTCCGCCAGCACCGCTTGGCATCGCCGCCGGCACGATCGCGCTGACGCTTTGCGACCACGACACACCCGTATGGCTTTCCCAGGGACTGGCGAAATCCGCTGTGCCGGAGTGGCTCGGCTTCCACACCGGCGCGCCGTTGACCAGCGAAAAGGCCGAGGCGCGTTTTGCCTTCACCGAGGCCGGCACCGCACTTTCCTCCTTCGGCCTCTTTGCATCAGGCACGCAGGAATATCCCGACCGCTCGACGACGCTCATCATCGAACTTGCCGAACTCGAGGGCGGCCGCAGGCTGGCGCTGATGGGCCCAGGCATCCAGAGCGTGACGGAGATGGCGCCTATCGGCCTGCCGGAAACCTTCATGCGGCTCTGGACCGAGAACCGTGCGCTCTTTCCGCGCGGCGTCGACATCGCGCTGACGGCGGGCAAACGTTTCCTCTGCCTGCCGCGCACCACCAAGATCACAGCAACGGAGATCTGAGCTCATGTATGTTGCCGTCAAGGGTGGCGAGACTGCCATCGCCAATGCCCACCGCCTGCTCGCCGACCGCCGCCGCGGCGACCGTTCGCTGCCGGCGATCGGCATCGAACAGATCGTGGCGCAGCTGGCGCTCGCCGTCGACCGCGTCATGGCCGAGGCCTCGCTTTTCGACCGCACGCTCGCAGCCCTCGCCATCCGCCAATCGCGCGGCGACATGATCGAGGCGATCTTCCTGCTGCGCGCCTACCGCACGACGCTGCCGCGTTTCGGCTATTCGAAGCCGCTCGACACGGCTGATATGACGATCGAACGCCGCATCTCGGCGACCTACAAGGATCTGCCGGGCGGCCAGCTTCTTGGGCCCACCTTCGACTATACCCACCGCCTGCTCGATCCCTCGCTGCTTTCGGACGAGGCGGTCGAGACGCCCGCTCAGCGCGCCGCCGAGACCGGCCGCGTCATGCGCGTCTCGGAAATCCTCGGCGAGGAAGGCCTGATCGAGGCCGACGGCGACATGCCGGAAGATCACGAGATCGGCGACCTGACCCGCGAGCCCATGGAATTCCCGATGACCCGGGATCTGCGCCTGCAGGCGCTTGCCCGCGGCGACGAGGGCTTCCTGCTGGCGCTCGGTTATTCCACCCAGCGCGGCTACGGCCGCAACCACCCCTTCACAGGTGAAATCCGCATCGGCGACGTCGAGGTAGAATTCGACGTGCCGGAACTCGGTTTCGCCGTCTCGCTCGGCACGATCCAGATCACCGAATGCCAGATGGTCAACCAATTCAAGGGTTCGGCCAAGGCGCCGCCGCAATTCACACGCGGCTACGGCCTGGTCTTCGGCCAGAGCGAGCGCAAGGCGATGGCGATGTCGCTGGTCGACCGGGCGCTTCGCGCCGAAGAGCTCGGCGAGGATATTACCGCACCGGCACAGGATGAGGAATTCGTCATCTCGCATTCCGACAACGTCCAGGCGACGGGCTTCGTCGAGCACCTGAAGCTTCCGCATTATGTGGATTTCCAGGCCGAACTCGATCTCGTCCGCCGCATGCGCCGCGAATTCGAAGCCGCCCGCAACGGTGGCGAAGACATGAAGGAAGCCGCCGAATGACCGATCTGGCCAGCTACAACTTCGCCTATCTCGACGAACAGACCAAGCGGATGATCCGCCGCGCCATCCTGAAGGCGATCGCCATTCCGGGTTACCAGGTGCCCTTCGCCTCGCGCGAAATGCCGATGCCCTATGGCTGGGGCACCGGCGGCGTGCAGGTGACGGCCTCGATCATCGGACCGGACGACGTGCTGAAGGTCATCGACCAGGGCGCCGACGACACGACCAACGCCGTTTCCATCCGCGCCTTCTTCCAGAAGGTCGCCAATGTCGCGGTGACGACGCACACCAAGGATGCGACGATCATCCAGACACGCCACCGCATTCCCGAAGAAAAGCTCGGGGTCGGGCAGGTGCTCGTCTACCAGGTGCCGATCCCCGAGCCGCTGCGCTTCCTCGAGCCGCGCGAAACCGAGACGCGCAAGATGCACGCTCTCGAAGAATACGGCCTCATGCATGTGAAGCTCTACGAGGATATCGCCCATAACGGCCGCATCTCACGGACTTACGCCTATCCGGTGAAGGTCCACGGCCGCTATGTCATGGACCCGTCGCCGACGCCGAAATTCGACAATCCGAAGATGCATATGTCGGACGCGCTGCAGCTCTTCGGAGCCGGGCGCGAGAAACGCATTTATGCGGTTCCGCCCTATACCGACGTCGTCAGCCTGGATTTCGAGGATTACCCCTTCGATATCCAGCGCTTCGACAAGCCCTGCGCCCTTTGCGGCGCGGAAGAAGTCTATCTCGACGAGGTGGTTCTCGACGACAAGGGCGGGCGGATGTTCGTCTGCTCCGACACCGATCATTGCGAAGACCGCCGCGCGCACGGACATGCCGGCGAGATGCTGGCCCGGGAGGCTGCAGAATGAGTGATACCCCGCTTCTCAAGGTTCACGACGTTTCAAAATTCTACGGCAACCGCATCGGCTGCCGCGACGTCTCCTTCGAGCTCTGGCCCGGCGAGGTGCTCGCCATCGTCGGCGAGTCCGGCTCCGGCAAGACGACGCTGCTCAACTGCCTCTCCACCCGGCTGCTGCCGAGTACCGGCAGCGTTGAATATCATATGCGCGATGGCAGCTACCGCGATCTCTACCGCATGAACGAGGCTGAGCGGCGCTTCCTGATGCGCACCGACTGGGGCTTCGTGCACCAGAACCCGGCCGATGGTCTGCGCATGACGGTGTCGGCCGGCGCCAATGTCGGCGAACGGCTGATGGCGATCGGCGACCGGCACTACGGCAAGATCCGCGCGTCGGCGATCGACTGGCTCGAACGCGTCGAGATCGACGCCGACCGCATCGACGACCAGCCGCGCGCCTTTTCCGGCGGCATGCGCCAGCGATTGCAGATCGCCCGCAACCTCGTCACCGGCCCGCGCCTCGTCTTCATGGACGAGCCGACCGGCGGCCTCGACGTCTCGGTTCAGGCGCGCCTGCTCGATCTCGTGTGCGGCCTCGTCAACGATCTCGGCCTCTCGGCCATCATCGTCACCCACGATCTCGCAGTCGCCCGCCTGCTCTCGCACCGGATGATGGTGATGAAGGACGGCTACGTCATCGAACACGGGCTCACCGACCGCGTGCTCGACGACCCGCGCGAACCCTATACGCAGCTGCTCGTCTCCTCGATCCTGCAGGTCTGAGGGAAGCGCAGAACCGCGCCAACCTTTTGTTTTTACGAAATTCCGGACGGAAAACGCTTCACACTTTTCCTGGAATCGCTCTAGAAAGAAGTAATCATGGCAACGCCCCTCGTCGTTTCCGAAGTCTCGAAGAGCTTCACCATGCATCTGCGCGACGGCATCAAGCTACCCGTCGTCTCCGATGTCGCCTTCTCCGTCGCATCGGGCGAATGCGTCGTGCTCGGTGGCCCATCGGGCATCGGCAAGAGCTCGCTACTCAAGATGATCTACGGCAATTATGCCGTCGACACCGGCCAGATCCTCATTCGCCACGACGGACGCATCGTCGATCTCGCCTCCACCGATCCGCGCACCGTGCTCAACGTCCGCCGCAGTACGCTCGGTTATGTCAGCCAGTTCCTGCGTACCGTGCCACGGGTCGCGGCGATCGACGTGGTTGCCGAACCGCTGGTGGCACGCGGCGAGGATACCGCCAAGGCCCGGGAAAAGGCGGGCGCCCTGCTTGCCAGGCTCAATCTGCCGGAAACGCTCTGGCAGCTTCCGCCCGCCACCTTCTCCGGCGGCGAGCAGCAACGCGTCAACATCGCGCGCGGTTTCATCACCGAGCATACGATCCTGCTTCTCGACGAACCCACAGCCTCGCTCGATGCCAGGAACCGTGCCGTCGTCGTCGGCATGATCGCGGAAAAGAAGAAGGCGGGTGTGGCCCTTCTCGGCATCTTCCACGACGAGGAAGTGCGCGAAGCCGTCGCCGACCGCATCCTCGACGTCCAGCAGTTCTCACCCAGAAAGATCGCTGCATGAGCCGCAAGCTGGGTATCGAGCCCTACTTTCATGAAACGGCATCCGTCAGCGATTCCACCTTCGGGCGCTATACCGAGGTCTCGGAACGCTGCCGCATCAGCGAGGCCACGTTCGGCGACTATTCCTACATCATGCAGGACGGTTCCGTCTGGTGTGCGACGATCGGCAAGTTCGTCAATATCGCCGCCGCCGTGCGTATCAACGCCACCAACCATCCGACCTGGCGCGCGACACTGCATCATTTCACCTATCGCGCCGCCGACTACTGGCCGGACGGCGACATGGAGACGGACTTCTTCGCCTGGCGGCGGGCAAACCGCGTGACGATCGGCAACGATGTCTGGATCGGCCACGGGGCGACGATCCTGCCAGGCGTCAGTGTCGGCAACGGCGCGGTGATCGGAGCCGGAGCCGTCGTCTCGAAAGACGTCGCGCCTTACGCGATCGTCGGCGGCGTACCGGCCAAGCTCATCCGCGAGCGCTTTCCAAGAGAGGTCGGCGAACGGATGGACAGGCTTTCCTGGTGGGACTGGGAGCACGACCGGCTGCGCCAGGCGCTCCAGGATTTCCGCAACCTGAGCGCGGAAGATTTCCTGTCCCGTTACGGGGGTTAAACCCCCGATATAGGGGCGGAGAATTGTGACAGGACTTACACAAATATGACATGCGAGGTTCATCAAGCGGGACTAATGCGATGCTGACCAAGGCCTGGATCGCAAGGGAAGAGCATGATGTTCGAGCTGAAGAATGTCACACGTCGTTTCGGAAAAAAGCTCGCCGTCGATTCCGTCACGCTCGCCATTCCCCAGGGCCAGATGGTCGGCGTCATCGGCCGCTCCGGCGCCGGCAAGTCGACGCTGCTGCGCATGATCAACCGCCTTCAGGAGCCGAGCTCCGGCTCCGTTCATTTCGCCGGCGTCGAGGTCTCCGGGCTTCGCGGCCAGGCGTTGCGCAACTGGCAGCGCGACTGCGCGATGATCTTCCAGCAGTTCAACCTGGTGCCGCGCCTCGACGTTCTCACCAATGTCATGCTCGGCCGCCTCAATCATCGCTCGACGCTTATGAGCCTGCTCAACATCTTCACCCGCGAGGAACGCGTGCATGCCATCGCGGCACTCGAACGCCTCGGCATCGAGCAGACGGCGCTGCAGGCAGCCGGCACGCTTTCCGGCGGCCAGCAGCAGCGCGTGGCGATCGCCCGCGCGCTGATGCAGAACCCGAAGATGGTTCTCGCCGACGAGCCGATCGCCTCGCTCGATCCGCTGAACGCCAAGATCGTCATGGATGCGCTGCGCGATATCAACGAGCGCGAGGGCATCACCGTCATCACCAACCTTCACACGCTCGACACCGCCCGCAACTATTGTGAGCGCATCGTCGGCATGGCCGGCGGCCGCGTCGTCTTCGACGGCAAGCCCTCGGAGCTGACCGCCGAAGCAGTGAAGGAAATCTACGGGACGGACAAGGATGGCGCCGGCATCGACGAAACGGTGACGTCGACCGCGATCAATATCGCCCCCGAGCGGGCAGACAATCAATCCGCCGGCACCCAACCGCTGGCGCTGGCCGGTCTCTGAGAGAGACGGCTGCGATCGAGCGCCCGCGTCAAGGGCACACTTCTTCGTAACGGGAAGGCCGGGGACACCGGTCAATAGGAGAGAACATGTTGAAGAAAGCACTCTTTGCGGCAACGGCGCTCTTCGCGCTCGCCGGCGCTGCCCATGCTGCAGACCTCAAGGAATTCCGCATCGGCATCCTTGGTGGTGAAAACGAAACCGACCGCCTGCGCAACTATGCCTGCCTTGCCGACCACCTGAAGCAGGAATTCGGCTTCGAGAAGGTTTCGCTCTTCCCAGCCGCCGACTATGACGGCGTGATCCAGGGTCTGCTCGGTGGCACGCTCGACTTCGCCGAACTCGGCGCCTCCGGCTACGCCGCCGTCTACATCAAGGAGCCGAAGGCTGTCACGCCGATCCTGACGACGCAGCAGAAGGACGGCTCGACGGGTTATTATTCGATCGGCCTCGCCCTGAAGTCCTCCGGCATCAAGAACATCAAGGACGCCAAGGGCAAGAAGCTCGGCTACGCCGATCCGGATTCCACCTCGGGCTACCTCGTTCCGCTGACGCAGATCCCGAAGGACACCGGCGCACCGAACGACAAGTTCTTCGCCTCGACCCAGTTCAACGGCGGCCACGAGAACAACCTTCTCGCTGCCTATGACGGCAAGGTGGATATCGCCGTCGACGATAGCTCGGGCATCGGCGACTTCAAGGACGGTTACACCTCCGGCACCTTCCGCAAGGAAGTCGACAAGGGCGCCGTCGATCCGAACAAGCTGGTCGAAGTATGGCGTTCGCCGCTGATCCCGAACGGCCCGCTCGTCGTTCGCAACGCTCTCGGCGAAGAGTGGCAGACGAAGCTTGCAGCCTTCTTCACGGCTCTGCCGGAAAAGGATCACAAGTGCTTCGCAGCTATCGAAGGCGGCGACTACAAGGGTTACGCCCCGGTCAAGCACGACTTCTACAACGCCGTTGTCGACGTCCGTAAGGCAGCCATCGGCGGCTGATCGGTTTTTTGAATACAGGGCGGCCGGCAACGGCCGCCCTTTATCTTGCGACGACAATGGTGCACGTCTTTTCGAGAGCCGCAAAGGACGCTGAAGCACTTTGAATGATGCAGTAGGCGAGGCGTTGATGACTATTGCCGATACACAGCCGCATATGCAGAGCACCAAGGAGATCGGCACCGCCTGGGACCGGATGGTCGCCAAGCGCCGCCTCTATACCGTCCTCGGCCTGGTTATCCTGATTGCGGCTTTCGTCAGCTCCGTCCGCTTCGCCGACGAGAGCAATGCCGGCCATTTCTTCGACCGCCTGCCGCATCTCTTCGACTTCCTGAGCTGGCTCATCCCCAAGGAGTGGAACGACGTCTGGCGCGCACTGTTCGACATAGCGAGCGTCAACGACAAGGGCGGCGAGGAATTCAATTTCGACAAGGGCCGCGTCTACGTCTGGGGCGCCTTCTACATTCCCGAATATTTCGAGCTGATGATCGTCACCATAAACGTGGCGCTGATTTCGACGATCATCGCCTTCGTTTTTGCCGTCCCTTTGAGCTTCTTTGCCGCGCGCAACCTGACGAATTCATGGTCGCTGCGCATCGTCACCAAGCGGCTGATGGAATTCCTGCGCGCCTTCCCTGAAATCGTCATTGCCGGTCTGTTTTCGGCGATCCTGTCGATCGGGCCGGTCGCCGCCATCATCGCCATCACCCTGCACACGATCGGCGCGCTCGGCAAACTCTTCTACGAAGTGGCCGAAAATATCGACATGAAGCCGCATGAGGGCATGAAAGCCGTCGGCGCCAACTGGTGGGAGCGCATCCGTTTTGCCGCCCTGCCGCAGGTGCTGCCGAATTTCACCTCCTATGCGCTGCTGCGCCTTGAGATCAACGTGCGCGCCTCGACCATCATCGGCGCCGTCGGCGGCGGCGGCATCGGCGAGGAGCTGAAGCTTTCGATTTCGCGCGGCTTCGGCGCCAAGACGGTGGCGCTCGTTCTGCTGCTGTTCGTGACCATCGTCGCCGTCGACCAGTTCTCCGCATGGCTGCGCCGCCGCCTTGTCGGCGAGCACGCCTTCCTCCTGCAACATTGAGGCCGCCATGACGGTGATCGACGCAAACCGCATGCACGAGATAGAAACGCGCTATCCGGAATATTTCCACCGGTCGTTCCGCCAGCGTTTCGGCGGACTGATGATCCTCATCGCAACGCTGCTCTACAGCCTCTATGCCGTCTGGTTCTTCGACCTGCCCAAACTTTTCACTGAGGCCCATTGGGAGCGCGTCGGCATCTATCTCAGCCAATGGGTGAGCTACGACGTTCAGCCGGAATTCCGCATCGAGGGTGACGGCTCGATCGACATCCGTTATCCGCGCTTCTCGCCGCTCGGCGACAATCCGCATCCGGACTGGCTGGTCAACAACCCGGATGGCAGCATCACCGTTTCGATCAGCGGCACCAGCCGCAACGTCACCGTCTCGAAGAGCGAGACGATCGTCACCGCGCATGGCATCAGCGTCCCGGTAGACGTTTCGAGCGGTGCGCCCAAAGTCGTCGGACCGGTGCCCGGCTGGATGACTGTTTATGACGACAACGTGCTGGCCGATCTTGGCTTTGCCGGCAATGTCAGCATATCCGTCGACCGGGTGAAGATCCGCAAGCGTTTCATCGGCTGGGCGAATTTCATCTTCGACACGCAATCGTCCTTCTTCGACAAGCCGGTCGGCGAGGTTGTCAGCCTCATCGTCTCCGGACCGCGCATCAAGCCCGACCAGTCCAACCTGTCGCTCGCCTTCGACGACATCTGGAACAACAGCGAATGGCAGCACGGCGACGTCTGGACCAAGCTTTTCCAGACGATCGTCATGGCGTTCCTCGGAACACTGCTCGGTTCGCTTACCGCCTTCCCGCTCGCCTTCCTGGCAGCGCGCAACATCACGCCGAATCGCCTGCTGAACCAGATCCTGAAGCGCTTCTTCGATTTCCTGCGCTCGGTCGATATGCTGATCTGGGCACTATTCCTGACGCGCGCTTTCGGTCCCGGCCCGCTTGCCGGCAGCGGCGCGATCTTCCTCACCGAGACCGGCACGCTCGGCAAACTCTATTCCGAAGGCCTCGAGAATATCGACAACAAGCCGCGCGAAGGCATCAAATCAACCGGCGCTCAGACCGTGCTCGTGCATCGTTACGGCATTATGCCGCAGATCGTTCCCATCTTCGTCAGCCAGACGCTCTACCAATGGGAATCAAACGTACGCGGCGCGACCATTATCGGCGCCGTCGGCGCCGGCGGCATTGGCCTGAAACTGTGGGAGGCCATGCGCACCAACGCCAACTGGGAAAACGTCGCCTACATGGTCATCCTGATTCTGATCGTCGTCTTCATTTTCGACACCGCCTCGAACGCGTTGCGCCACCGGCTGATGGGCACGAAAGCCCACTGATCGATCCCTCAAAGCCGCGGCGGCCCGGCCGCCATCATCATTCTGTCACGGAAATCTTTTAGCCGGGAGCCTGCTTGCGGTTCGCCGCCAAATCACTGCACAGTGCTCTCCCCGTTTGGACGATCTCCAGGATAAAAGCCTTGCGCTACGCTCTCTATTTCTCGCCGCCGAAGGATGATCCCCTGACCGGCGCGGCCTCGCTCTGGCTCGGCCGCAATGCTTTCACCGGCGAGACCTATCCGGCACCGGAATATGCGCAACTGGGTGCGGCAGAGCAGTTCGAGCTGACCGCCGACCCGCGCCGCTACGGCTTTCACGCCACGATCAAGGCGCCCTTTTCGCTCGCCTCCTCGGTCACCGAGAAGGATCTCATGACCGTTGCCGAGGATTTTGCCCAGCGCACCCAAGCCTTCGAGATTCCTGAGCTTGTGCTCGGCCAGCTCGGCCGTTTTTTTGCCCTCGTTCCCGGTTCACTGCATCAACCTCTTCAGGATTTCGCCGCGAAGGTGGTAAGGTCGTTCGAACCGTTCCGCGCAGCGCTTTCCGAGGCCGATATGGAGCGGCGCAATCCGGAGAAGCTCAGCGACAGCCAGCGCGCTCATCTGCTGCGCTGGGGTTATCCTTACGTCATGGAGGATTTCGGCTTTCACATGACGCTGAGCGGCCAGGTGCCCGAGACACGCGCCGCGGTGATGAAAGCGATCCTGACCGAGCATTTTGCCGATTTCACCGGCCGGCCGCTTTTGATTTCCGGCCTTGCCGTCTTCATCGAGGAGACGCGCGGCGCGCCATTCAAAGTTCATTCCTGGCTACCGCTTGCCGGCGCCAAAAGCTGAAAGACCTGACGACATGAGCAAAGAGACCGTGTTTTCCAACGCCCGCATCGTTCTCGAGGACGACATCCTCTCGGGCTCGATCCTCATCCGCGACGGGAAGATCGCCGACATCTCCGGGGGCAACTCGGTAGCCGGCGAAGATTTCGAAGGCGACTACGTCATTCCCGGCCTCGTTGAGCTGCACACCGATCATCTCGAAGGCCATTATCAGCCGCGCCCCGGCATTCGCTGGAACAAGACCGCCGCCATCCAGGCGCATGACGCCCAGATCGTCACCTCAGGCATCACCACGGTGTTCGACTGCCTGCGCATGGGGGCAGACGAGGACGGCGGCTTCGAACATGGCGAGATGCGCGAGATGGCCGATGCCATCCAGTCGGCAGAGACGGAAGGCAGGCTGCGTGCCGAGCACCTGCTTCATTTGCGCTGCGAGGTGTCGGCCGACAACGTGCTCGAACATTTCGCCGATTTCGAAAACGACCGGCATGTGCGGCTCGTCTCGCTGATGGATCATGCGCCTGGCCAGCGTCAGTTCCAGACGATGGATCAATACATTTTCTACTACCAGAAGAAGCGGGGCCTGAGCGACGAGGCCTTCGCCCGTTTCGTCGCCAAGCGCCAGGCAGAATCGGCGCGCAATTCGACGCCGCACCGCAACGCCATCGCCAAGGTCTGCGCCGAGCGCGGCATCACCGTGGCAAGCCATGACGACGCGACGCTCTCCCATGTCGACGAGGCGATCGACAACGGTGTGCGCCTGGCCGAATTCCCGACCAGCTTCGACGCCGCCCGGGCGTCGCACGGACATGGCATGAGCGTGCTGATGGGCGCGCCGAACATCGTGCGCGGCAAATCCCACTCCGGCAACATAGCCGCCCGCGACCTTGCCGAAATGGGCGTGCTCGACGTGCTTTCCTCCGACTACGTGCCGCTCAGCCTGCTGCATGCGCCCTTCATCCTCGCCGATGAGGTAGAGAGCATCAGCCTGCCGAAGGCGATCGCCATGGTGACGTCGACGCCCGCCCGTACCGTCAGCCTCGATGATCGCGGCCGGATCGCGACGGGGCTGCGCGCCGATCTCGTGCGCGTCCACCGTTCGCATGGCGTGCCGGTGACACGCTCGGTTTGGCGCCAAGGACGCCGTGTCGCATGATGCCGCACGAACCCCACCCCGGAGCCGGAGCCGAGCGCGGCATCATGGTCGTCGTCGTCGGACCGAGCGGTGCTGGCAAGGACACGCTGATGAACCTCGCGGCCCGGCGTTTCAAGGGCCGCGACGATGTGCATTTCGTCCGCCGCGTCATCACCCGTCACCGTGACGCCGGCGGCGAAGACCATCTTTCCGTCTCCCTCGAAGGTTTTGCCGCCATGGAGCAATCAGGCTCCTTCGCCGTCTGGTGGGAAGCGCACGGCCTGAAATACGGCATTCCGGCCGAGGTTTCGGTGGCGCTGTCGCGAGGTCACATTGTCGTCGCCAACGGTTCACGCTCGGCGCTTCACCGGTTCCAGGCCGCCTTCCCGCACCTGAAGGTCATCAATGTCACCGCCCGCCCCGAGGTGCTCGCCGGCCGGCTGGAGGCACGCGGACGCGAAACGCATGAGGATATCATGGCCCGGCTCGCCCGCGGACCGCTGACGGTGCGCGGCGAATATGACGTGGTGGAGCTCGACAATAGCGGCTCGCTCGAAGAGGCCGAGCAGAAGATGATCGGGATCCTCAACGGATTACTGCCCAAGACGCACTGAACAGATCGAGAGGAAGGGCATGCGCGCCATCAAGGTGGTCGACTACGATCCTTGCTGGCCGCGGCTGTTTGCCGAGATCAGCACCGAGGTCTCGATCCTGCTCGGTGACCGCCTGCTTTCCATCGATCATATCGGCAGTACATCGGTGCCTGGCCTGCCGGCCAAGCCGAAGATCGACCTTGCTGCCGTGATGATATCCGACGCCTTCCTGCCGGCGGCGATCGAGATCGTGCGCGCTGCCGATTTCGTCTTCCACGGCGATACCGGAGAGCAACGATGGGCCTTCACCCGAGATCATGAAGGTTATGGGTTCAGGCTCTATCTTTGCGGGCCTAATAATCGCGCGCATCGGGACCGCATTCTGTTTCGCGATTATATCAGGGATCACCCCGAGAGGGCCAAGGCCTATGCCGATCTGAAGGGCCGGCTGGCTGCGGAGGCAGACGGCGATTGGGATTTTTATACCGGCGGAAAGACCGATTTTGTCAGCGAGACGGTTCGGCTGGCTGCCTTGAAGACGTAAAACAGGAATCCGTCAGACGCCCTGGCCGGCGGCGATTACTCGCCGTCGCCCCGTCCCGAGACGATCTCGCGCTTGCCGACATGATTGGCCGGGCCGACGAGGCCTTCCTTTTCCATGCGTTCCACCAATGAGGCGGCGCGATTGTAGCCGATGCCGAGGCGGCGCTGGATATAGGAGGTCGAGCATTTCTTGTCGCGCATGACGACCTTCACCGCCTGTTCGTAAAGCTCATTGCCATCCTCGGAGGCCATAGCGCTCTTGTCGAAGACGGCGCCGGCCTCTTCCTCTTCCGTCTCTTCCTCCTCGTCGGCGGTGACGGTATCGAGATATTCCGGGCGGCCCTGGGTCTTCAGATGGGCAACGACCTTTTCGACCTCGACATCCGAGACGAAGGGGCCGTGGACACGGGAAATCCGCCCGCCACCTTGCATATGCAGCATATCCCCCTGACCGAGCAGCTGTTCGGCGCCCTGTTCACCGAGAATGGTGCGGCTGTCGATCTTCGAGGTCACCTGGAAGGAGATGCGGGTCGGGAAGTTCGCCTTGATCGTGCCGGTGATGACGTCGACCGACGGTCGCTGTGTCGCCATGATCAGATGGATGCCGGCGGCGCGCGCCATCTGGGCGAGGCGTTGGATTGCCCCCTCGATGTCCTTGCCGGCGACCATCATCAGATCGGCCATCTCGTCGACGATGACGACGATATAAGGCATCGGTGTCAGGTCCAGCGCCTGGCTTTCCTCGATCGGAGTGCCGGTGCCCTTGTCGAAGCCGACCTGGACCATGACATGGATGGTCTCGCCCTTTTCGCGGGCCTGGGCGACGCGGTCGTTGTAGCCGTCGATGTTGCGGACACCAAGGCGCGACATCTTGCGATAGCGCTCCTCCATTTCGCGCACGGCCCATTTCAGCGCCATGACCGCCTTCTTCGGATCGGTGACGACGGGCGTCAGCAGATGCGGAATGCCGTCATAGACGGACAGTTCGAGCATCTTCGGGTCGACCATGATCAGCCGGCACTGTTCCGGCGTCATGCGATAGAGCAGCGACAGGATCATCGTATTGATGGCGACCGACTTGCCGGAACCGGTGGTGCCGGCGACGAGCAGATGCGGCATCTTGGCGAGCTCGGCGATGACAGGCTCGCCGCCGATGGTCTTGCCGAGGCCGAGCGCCAGCTTGTAGCCGCTCTTCTCGAAATCCTGGCTCTCGATCATCTCACGGAAATAAACGGTTTCACGCGTGACATTCGGCAGTTCGATGCCGATGACGTTGCGACCGGGGACCACGGCAACACGGGCCGAAAGCGCCGACATCGAGCGGGCGATATCATCGGCAAGGCCGATGACGCGCGACGATTTCACGCCCGGCGCCGGCTCGAATTCGTAGAGCGTGACGACAGGACCGGGACGGACATGGATGATCTCGCCCTTGATGCCGAAATCCTCAAGCACGCTCTCCAGAAGCCCGGCATTCTGCTCCAGCGTCTCCTGCGACATGATCTCGCCGAGGCGTTCCGGCGGTTCCTGCAGCAGCGCGCGCGGCGGGAATTCATAGCCGGATGCGTGGATCCTTTCAGGCCTCGCGGCCAGGCGCGGCGAAGGCAGAACCGCGGCGACGGGCGGCGTGCGCTGCGGCGCTGGTGCTGTCTGAGGGGCTGACGCAATTTGAGGGGTTGGCGTGACCTGAGCGGCTGGCGCAGCCTGAGGTGCCAGCATGACCGGTGCCTCGACAATAAGGCGCCTGGGCTTTTCCAGGGACGGGGCGGCCGCAGGGCGCGCGGCAACCTTCGTGGAGACCGCGGCGGGCTGCGACGGGCGGGAGACGACGGGAGCGGGGGCCGGCCGGCCGGGGCGCCATTCCATGATCCGGAACAGCGACGTGATCGATTCGGGTGAGGTCTCAGTCTTCGGGAACGATATCAACGGCGGCGCGCGAACAGGCTCTGCCTCTTCGAAGGCCATGACTTCCCAGAAGGCGAAATCCGAAATGGAGGAAAGCTCGGCGCTGGCGCGGAAAGCCGGCGCGCCTGCCTCATCAAGCAAAGGTGACTGCTGCAGTTCAATCCTCTGCGGTGCTGCGGAAATTTCGTCCGGCTCCGGCAGATAAATATCGAACGGCACGTCGACGGCAACCGGCTCTATCCGTATCGCCTGCTGTCCAATCTGCGAATCATCGCGAACCGGCTCATTCGGCGCGCGCCGCCTGCTGATCAGCGTTTCCGGCGTGCGGGTGAAGCGGACATTCGGCGCGAGGGAAAAGTTGCTCTGCCAGATGGGTGCCGCCGGCTTCTCCCCTGGGTTTTCCTCCGGAAGGTCCGTTTCAATCTCGCTGGAAAAATCTCCGGCATCCGTCAAATTGGTTCTGGGAAAACGCATGCGTCCGCTACTCACTCATGCTTTGCAAATTACGACCCTACCGGGATAGAAAAGGAAGGTTAATAAGTTCCTTCCTGCCGTATCGTTCCGATGCGGCCCCTTTGGGTAAATCGCTGCACTTTCAATGAGTTCTGACGGCGAGAAAAATCTTTGCGATTTTTGGGGAAGCGCTCTAAAGCGCGTCGCAATCTTTTAGATCGCTCCTGGCGCTTTAGGCTTTATTTCCACGCATGTCGTTGTCGCAAAACCGCTGCACAGTTTTGCGCGACAGGCTTTAGTGCGCCTCGTCCCAATTGGTGGCGGCGCGTGCATCGACCCTCAGCGGCACACGCATTTCCAGCGCCGGCATGGTGGCGTTTTCCATGACAGAGACGATTGTTGGCATCGCCTTTTCGACATCCTCGTCCTCGACTTCGAAGATGAGTTCGTCGTGCACCTGCAGCAGCATGCGGACGCGATCGGCAAGGCCGACTTCAACAAGCGCCGGCTCTATCTTGATCATTGCCCGGCGAATGACGTCAGCAGCCGAGCCCTGGATCGGCGCGTTGATCGCCGCACGCTCGTTAAAGGCACGCACGGATGGGTTGGACGAGCGGATTTCGGGATAGTTGATGCGGCGACCGAAGATCGTTTCGACATAACCCTTGTCGCGCGCCATCGCCTTTCGGCTTTCCATATAATCGCGGATGCCGGGGAAACGCTCGAAATACTTCTTGATGTAGTCGCCGGCTTCCGAACGCTCGATCGAAAGCTGATTGGCAAGGCCGAAGGCCGAGATGCCGTAGATGATGCCGAAATTGATCGCCTTGGCGCGGCGGCGCACCTCGCCCGGCATGCCTTCCACCGGCACGCCGAACATTTCCGACGCCGTCATGGCGTGGATGTCGACGCCATCTTCGAAGGCCTTGGTCAGCTGCGGGATCTCGGCCACATGGGCAAGCACGCGCAGTTCGATCTGGCTGTAGTCGGCGGAGATCAGCTTGTGGCCGGGCGTCGAGATGAAGGCGGTGCGGATCTTGCGGCCTTCTGCGGTGCGCACCGGAATGTTCTGCAGGTTCGGCTCGGACGAGGACAGGCGCCCCGTGGTCGTCGATGCCAGCGAGTAGGAGGTGTGGACCCGCTTCGTCTCGGGGTGAACGTAACCCGGAAGCGCGTCGGTATAGGTGGATTTCAGCTTGGTGACCTGGCGCCAGTCGACGATCTTGCGCGGCAATTCGAAACCGGCGGCGGCCAGATCCTCGAGCACCTGCGCGGAGGTAGACCATTGGCCCGTCTTCGTCTTGCTGCCGCCGGAAAGGCCCATCTTGCCGAACAGGATATCGCCCAGCTGCTTCGGCGAGCCGATGTTGAAACGTTCGCCGGCCAGCACGTAGATCTCATCCTCCAGCCTTGCTGCACTCTGGGCCAGCTCACCGGAAAGCCGCGACAGGATCTGCCGGTCAACGGTGATGCCGCGCGCTTCCATGCGTGCCAGTACGGGCAATAGCGGCCGCTCCAGCCGTTCATAGACGCTGGTCAGCCCTGCCGCCGCCAGCCGTGGCTTCAGCACCAGCCAGAGGCGCAGCGTGACGTCGGCGTCTTCAGCGGCATAGTGGGTGGCGCGGTCGATATCGACCAGATCGAAGGTGACGTTCGCCTTGCCGCTGCCCGCCACGTCCTTGTAGGGGATCGGCGTATGGCCGAGGAATTTTTCCGAGAGCGGGTCCATGCCATGCGCGCCGGTGCCGGCGTCGAGCACGTAGGAGATCAGCATCGTGTCGTCGAAACTCCTGGTCTCGATGCCGTAGCGCTTCATCAGCAGGTAATCGTATTTCAGGTTCTGGGCGACCTTGAGAACCGCTTCGTCCTCCAGCAATGCCTTCAGCCGTGGCAGGGCATCGCCCATCGGGATCTGGTTTTCGGCAAGGCCGCCGCCGAGCAGATCGCCTACGCCGTTCTTATGGACGAGCGGCACATAGGCGGCACGGATCTTCGTACCGGTGGGATCGGCGGTATTGTCGGCGATCGCCAGCGAGAAGCCGACGAGCTCGGCCTGCATCGCATCCAGCGAGGTGGTCTCGGTATCGAAAGCAACGAGGCCGGTGGCGCGCGCATCGGCAATCCAGCGGTCGAGCGTCGCCAGATCGCGGATCGTCACATAGGCCGAATGATCGAAGGGCAGCGCCGCAAAGGCCTCGGCCCGCGCCTTGGCAAGATCGGCGGGCGAAAAGGCGCCCTCGACAGCGGTCTTCGCCTTCGTGCGCGGCGGCACCGGCACGGATTCGCCCGAGACGTCGGGGATGCCGCCGGCAACAGGCTCGGTCTCGGCCGCATCGAGATCCGGGCCGCGGGCAGCCTCACCCCATTCGATGCGGACGATCGCCGGTTCGATGGCACTCGCATCGCAATCGCAGGCCTCGGCGACGCGGCGCGTCAGCGTGGTGAATTCCATCGTCTTCAGGAAGCCGATCAGCTTCGGGCCGTTCTGCGGTTCCAGCACCAGCGCGTCTAGATCAAGATCGAGCGGCACATCGGTGCGCAGCCGCACGAGGTCGCGCGAGAGCCTGGCCATGTCGATATTGGCGAGGATCGTCTCGCGGCGCTTGACCTGCTTGATCTCGGTGGCGCGTTCGAGCAGGGTGTCGAGATCGCCGTATTCCTCGAGCAGCTGGGCGGCGGTTTTCGGGCCGATGCCAGGAATGCCGGGAACATTGTCGACGGAATCACCGGTCATCGCCTGCAGGTCGATCATCTTTTCCGGCGGCACGCCCCATTTCTCGATGACATCGGGAATGCCGATCTGCTTGTCTTTCATGCTGTCATACATGTGGACATTGGGGCTGACGAGCTGCATCAGATCCTTGTCGGAGGAGACGACGGTGACATCGGCGCCGGTCGCTTCGGCTTGGCGGGCATAAGTGGCGATGATGTCGTCGGCCTCGAAGCCTTCGGTCTCGATGCAGGGCAGATTAAAGGCGCGGGTCGCCTCTCTTATAAGGCCGAATTGCGGGATGAGCTCTTCCGGCGGGGCGGAGCGGTTCGCCTTGTAGGCGTCGTAGAGATCCTTGCGAAACGTCTTGGCGGAATAGTCGAAAATGACGGCAAGATGTGTCGGCGTGACGCCGACATCAGTATTGCGCGCATCCCTCAGCAGTTTCCACAGCATGTTGCAGAAACCGGACACGGCACCGATCGGCAGGCCGTCGGTCTTGCGGGTCAGCGGCGGCAATGCATGAAACGCCCGGAAGATGAATCCGGAACCATCGACTAGGAAGAGGTGATCGCCTTTTTTCATGCGTGCATGGATAGCGCGGGCATGGGACGAGGTCCATATGGAGTTCGGCATAAAGTTCGGCGCGCGAAAAGGATTATGCCGCTCGGAGCGTCACACGGCGCCGCGCGTCTTTTCGGACGTGTAAAGGACGCTGAGCACTTGGCGTTGCTGCATAATTTTATCCTTCCATCGATTCCGATCCCCGGAATTGTGCGGCAGGGATTCCGGCTCACCAAACTGTTACCGATTTGTAACGATGGCCCTCCCTTGAAAAACCACATTCTGAGCCACAAATCCATGTCACCGGCGCTTGATCGCGTCGCGGGTCTGATTACCGGCTTGTCCCCCGCCGCGTCAGGCTTGGACAAAGGCCTTATCCCCCTCTCCGGGCCTTTGTCCCCACTTTAAAGTCGCCATGGCCAACCTCCAGGCCATGGCGATTTTTGTTTTTTCCAGGCACTCGAAATTATCATCACGGCTTGCATGTTTAGGAGCATCGTATGCGATTTGCTGCATTGTCTCCGGCATGGTTTTGAGCCTAACTTGCAATCATGGGATTTAACCGCATGGATTCGGGAGCTTACCTTGCCAGCCAGCTGGCGAAGGGTTTTGCCCGCTCGCTGCACCAGCGCGCGGTCGGGCTCGGTTTTTCTCCGGGCCAGTTCCCCATTCTGCTCGAACTTTGGGCCGAGGACGGACTGACCCAGAAACAGCTTCTCGTGCGGGTCGATATCGAGCAGGCGACCATGGCCAATACGCTTTCGCGCATGGTGCGCGACGGGCTGATCGAACGCCGGCCGCATCCGTCCGACAAGCGGGCGCAACTGCTCTTCCTGACGCCGAGAGCGCGCGCCATGGAGGCCGAAGCGATCGAGACCGCGCGTGAGGCCGACCTGGCGCTGTTTAAAGGTTTTCGAGTTTTCGAGCGTGAGCTGACACTCGAATATATCCGCCGGCTTCTGGAAAACGCCAAGGCGCTCTGACCACTGCGTAATTCCTTAAATCGGAATCGATTTGAGGATAAAATTACGCAGCAGTCCAAAAGTGTTGCAGCGTCCTTTGCGCGTCTGAAAAGACGCGCGGCGCTGTAAGATCACTCGCCCGCACCATATGCGCGTCGCAATGAGGACACGCCGGTTTCGATCTGCGCGGTCAGGACGTTTTCGCGAGCGGCAAGCTTGATGCTCGGCTCGATATCCGGCTTGCCGAGTAAAAGGCCTTGCACTTGCGCGCAGCCTTCCTCGACGACGATCCGGCGCTGAATCTCGGTTTCCACGCCCTCCGTCACAACAGGCATGCCGAGGCTATGGCCAAGGCCGATGATGGCGCGCACGATCGAGCGCGCCGCCGCATCATGTTCCAGCACGCCGGTGAAACTGCGGTCAACCTTGATCTTGTCGAAAGGGAATGAACGCAGGTTGGAAAGCGAGGAAAAACCGGTGCCGAAATCATCCATGACGATGTGCACGCCGAGCTTGTGCAGCCGCAGCAGCGTCGTCATCACCCGGTCGCGATCGCGAATGAGGGCCGCCTCGGTGATCTCGAGCTCCAGCCGGCTGGGCGCAAGCCCGGTTTCAGCGAGGATCGCCTCGATCCGCTCGCAGAGGTTCGGCAGCATGAATTGAACAGGCGAGAGATTGACGGCGATCATCAACGGCAGCGGCCAGCGCACAGCCTCGCTGCAGGCCTGCTGCAACACCCATTCGCCAAGTTGGACGATCGAGCCGCTTTCCTCGGCGATCGGGATGAAGATATCGGGCTCGGTCAAGCCGTGACCTGGTCGGTTCCAGCGCATCAGGGCCTCATAGCCGCCGATCTCGCCGCTCTGCGCATCGAGGATCGGCTGATAGCTGACATGGATCTGGTTGCGGATGATCGCATGGCGCAGTTCGCTTTCGATCTGGCGGCGGTTCCGTGCCGCCTTATCCATTTCCGCGTCGAAGAAACAGACCTTGCCGCGACCGTTATGCTTGACGCGGTAGAGGGCAGTATCGGCATTGTTGCAGAGTTCTTCAGCAGCAGCCCCATCCGCGGGATAGAGTGCGATGCCGACGCTGACGCCGACGGCGGTCGGGTCACGCGCCGTGTCCATCTCGGCGGCGAATTCGTCGAGGATGTCAGCCGCAAGCTTTTGGGCCGCCGCCGGCTGCTGCCCGGCGAGCTGAATGATGGCGAATTCATCGCCGCCGAGGCGGGCGACCGTATCGCTTTCATCGGCCACGCGGCGCAGGATCGAGGCGACCTTGCGGAGAATGCGGTCGCCTTCGGCATGGCCGAAGATATCGTTGACGGCCTTGAAGCGATCGAGGTCGAGATAGAAGAGGGCAACCTCGCTGTTCTTTCGTTCGGCCATCTGCAGCGCCTGGCGGATGCGGGTATCGAACAGCGACCTGTTCGGCAGATCGGTGAGCACGTCGTGGTGAGCGAGATGCTCGATCATCTCTTCGGCCTGCCTGCGCTCGGTGAGATCACGCACCGCCAGCACCTCGCAATTGTGCCCGCGATAGACGATCCTGCTCGCGGTCACGTCGACGGCGATCTCCCTGCCGTTCCTGGTGTTGAGCAGCGTCTCGCTGGGTTTGTTCTGCCCAGCCCCCTGAATAGTGGTCAAAACTGCCGAGGGCGACTTGCCGGCGAGACCGGCAAGCTTCCAGCCGGAAAGCCCCTGGAAGCGTTCATTGGCATCGATGATCCGGCCTTGGCGCAGGATCAGGAGCCCTTCCTGCGAAGCATTCGCGAGCCCCCTCAGATCCGTCAGATGGCTTTCGATAAAGACCGCCGCGAGCGCAATCAGAATGAGCGTGGTCGCCGCCACCACGACGATCGCAGCAAGCAGGCTGGCGTCGAGCACCGCTGCTGGAACTTGCTTGCCGGGATCCGGCAGGAGTGTGATGCTGGCCATCGAGATGAAATGGAGAGCGCAGATCGCGAGGACGAAAGTAATTGACGAGGCGAGGAGCCGTCGCTGTCCCTTCAATTGAAAAAAGGCGTGGAAGGCGGCGCTCGACAACAGCGCTCCTGCGAGAACCGCACTCAGCGTCATCAAGGGATCATAAAGGATTGTCGCCTGCGTTTCGATCGCCTGCATGCCGGTCAGGTGCATGGAGGCAATGCCGAGCGCCATCAGGACGCCCCCGCGGATGCGAGAAAACCTGCCGCGGCTTTCCGAAGCGACGAGGATCGCCGCCCACGAACCGACAACCGACAGGAGGAAAGAAAGCGCCGTCAGGCCCAGTTGGTAGCCGATCGGCATGCCGCCGTCATAGGCCAGCATCGCGATGAAGTGCGTTGCCCATACGCCGGTGCCGAAAGCAAATGCCGAGGCGCCGATCCAGAGCTTGCGCCGCCCGGCATCGCATTCCTGGGCGCGGGACAGCAGTAACATGGCCGCCATAGCGCCGACCAGGCAGACCGCGGCCGCCGCAAGCACCAGCCGCCAATCGTGGTTGTCCCGAATACATGTAATGACCGAAAACATCTGCCCCTCCCACAGCTGAATTCGGTCAGGTTATTTAGGTTATGCTAAATAACGGTAAATTGAATTAGAATTCTCTTCTATATTATCCAGCAAATCTTCTTGATGTTCGTCTATGCCCTGCCGGTCTTTCGCGGCGCCGATTTTTCGTTTTTCCGCCTCGCCTGCCCTTCTGGTTTGGTCTATCGTCCGGCCGAATTTCAAAAAGGAGTCGAAAATGACCGATGTAAGCCAGGTGCTTGCGCGCGCGGACCAGAACCTTCCATCGAGCCTCGACAAGCTGTTCGAGCTTCTGCGCATCCAGTCGATATCCACCGATCCCGCTTACAAAGCCGAATGCCGAAAGGCTGCGGAATGGCTCGTCGCCTATCTCGGGACGCTCGGCTTTACGGCCTCAGTGCGCGATACGCCAGGCCATCCGATGGTAGTCGCCCATCATGCCGGCGCGTGCGCCAATGCGCCGCATGTTCTTTTCTACGGCCATTACGACGTTCAGCCGGTCGACCCGATCGAACTCTGGGAAAACGACCCGTTCGAGCCATCGATCAAGGATGTCGGCGAGGGCCGCAAGATCCTGACCGGCCGTGGCACCTCCGACGACAAGGGCCAGTTGATGACCTTCGTCGAGGCTTGCCGCGCCTATAAGGAGATCAACGGCATGCTTCCCTGCCGCATCACCATTCTCTTCGAGGGCGAGGAGGAGTCCGGCTCGCCATCCCTGAAGCCCTTCCTCGAAGCCAATGCCGCCGAGCTCAAGGCCGACTATGCGCTCGTCTGCGATACCGGCATGTGGGATCGCGACACGCCGGCGATCGCCGCAGCGCTGCGCGGCCTCGTCGGCGAGGAAGTGATCGTAACGGCCGCCGACCGCGACCTGCATTCCGGTCTCTTCGGCGGCGCGGCGGCCAATCCGATCCATATTCTCGTCGAGGCTCTTGCCGGCCTGCATGACGAGACGGGCCGCATCACGCTTGACGGCTTCTATGACGGTGTCGAGGAGACGCCTGAGAACATCAAGGCGTCATGGGAGACGCTCGGCAAGACCGCGGAGAGCTTCCTCGGCGAAGTCGGCCTTTCCATTCCATCCGGCGAGAAGGGCCGTTCGGTACTGGAACTCACCTGGGCGCGGCCGACTGCCGAAATCAACGGCATCTGGGGCGGCTATACCGGCGAAGGCTTCAAGACGGTGATCGCCGCCAAGGCTTCGGCCAAGGTTTCGTTCCGGCTTGTCGGCACGCAGGATCCGGCAGCCATCCGCGAGGCTTTCCGCAGCTATATCAGCGCGAAGATTCCCGCCGATTGCTCGGTCGAGTTCCATCCGCATGGCGGTTCGCCGGCAATCCATCTCTCCTATGATTCGCCTGTTCTGACCAAGGCGAAGAACGCGCTTTCCGACGAGTGGCCGAAACCCGCCATCGTCATCGGCATGGGTGGATCGATCCCGATCGTCGGAGATTTCCAGAAGATGCTCGGTATGGAATCGCTGCTCGTCGGCTTCGGCCTCAGCGACGATCGCATTCACTCGCCGAACGAGAAATACGAGCTCGTCTCCTACCACAAGGGCATCCGCTCCTGGGTGCGGATTCTTCAGTCGCTCGCCACCTGAAGGAAAAGGCGCAGCTTCCATCAAGAAGCGCCAATCAAGGTCGCAAGAAACAAAAAGGCCGGTTCGACCCGGCCTTTCGTCATCCGTTTAACTCAGTGCCAGTTCATCCGTGGTCAAAGAGCAAGCGGGTATTGCAATGAGATTGCCGCCGAAAGGTTAACGAACCGTTAACAAAGCCGGAAGCGGCACGCACGGCTCCAAGGCGCTGACAGACATTTCGCCGTTCAAGCTGCGTTCATCGCGAGCGACATATAAGTCATTGAAAGATAAGGTGAATGATAGCCCCTTACACCTGCGGGCGATCGCTCTGTCTTTTGTTTCAATGGCATATGCCAAGGAAACGCGGCCAAGCGCTGCCTGAAAAACGTGCCAACAAGGACTGAGAAGCGTGAAAAATCTCTTTGTTAAAATCGCAGCCGCCGGCATGCTTATGCTGGCTCCCGCCATAGCGCAGGCTGCCGAGGGCTACTCGACTGCGAACGTCAACATGCGTGCCGGTCCGAGCACCCGTTATCCTGCCGTCGCGGTCATCCCGGCCGGTTCTTCCGTCGAGATCCGCGGATGCCTTTCCGACGTCAACTGGTGCGACGTCGAGTTCTACGGCGGCCGCGGCTGGGTTTCCGGCCAGTACGTCCAGGCCCTCTACCAGCAGCGCCGCGTCTATGTCGGCCCGCAATATTACCGTCCGCTCGGCATTCCGATGATTCGCTTCAGCGTCGACAATTATTGGGACCGCTACTACCGCAACCGCGATTTCTATCGCGACCGTGACCGCTGGAGCCGCGGCCCGGACTATTATTATCGCGACCGCGACAATCGGGATCGCGATCGGGATAACCGAGATCGCGACCGGAACTGGCGCGAGCGGGATGGCGACCGAGATGGGCGCAACCGCGATCGTGACTGGCGTGACGACAATCAACGGGACGATCGGCAAAGGGACGATCGGCAAAGAGGTGAACGGCAGAGGGACGACCGAAGAGGCGATGATCGCAGGCCGGGCCGCAGGGACTTTGATTGCCGCCCCGGCGATCCCTCCTGCGACGAATGAAACTGGAAGGGGACGGCAACGCCGTCCTCTTCCGAGATTTGCCAAGGGCAAACACCCAAGAAAAAGCCCGGCGCTCCCTTGGGAGGGATACACCGGGCCTGATGTCGATCGGCACGCGTTGAGGGGAGACGGCCGATCATTCGCGGGACGTGAGGGGTTGTCCCGCTTCTTCATAAACAATCACGAAGCCTATTGGTTCCGCCTCTAGCCTAATTCGTAAATCGGAATCGAAATTAAGGGCAACATTATTTAGCAATTCAAAATGCTACGGTGTCTCTTGCGCCTCTCGAAAAGACGCGCGGCGCGGTAATCTACGTCGTATCGCAGGTAACTCACGCCACGCCTTTCGGGCCTTTGTTTTCACGACGCGCGTCGCTTCGCCGGCGAGCGCAAGACAGAAACGCGGGGGAAGCATCGATCCTCGGATACGGTCACCGACAATTTCATGTGAAGCCATTGCGAGGCTCTTGTTTTGCGGGATTCTTTAATGCAGTTTTGTGAAGATGCGGATTGATTTTAATCCGTTCGAGGCTGGACCCTGATGACGCAAGACTACCTGGCTTTCTTCGGGCTTTTCGCCCCTCGGGCAGCCGCCATAGATGTTACCGTTTGGCATAAACACAACCCACTCCTTCCTGTACGCCTTTCCGATGGGGCGAACCTCAACCCTTCCGGCCAGATCTGGCGCCGCTTTCATCAGGGCGAGTGGGAATACAAGCAGGACCCGGAAACGCTCGACGAATACGAGGCCCGGCAGTTCTGAAGGCCAATGCTATCGCCCGGCGCGATCTGCTTTGCTTTCCATTATTAACACCCCGTTAAATCGCCGCATTTACAGTTCAGTCGGATGATCACGGCGGCACTCAAAGTGCTCCAGCGTCCTTTGCGCATCTGAAAAAAATGCGCGGCGCTGGAGAAGAGCGCCGTTATGCGAAGTTGGCTTCGCGATCGAACATGGGGTGTGACCGGTCCGCGATGGCAGGCAGAGGCAGATCAGGCGACAGAATAGAACCGTCCTTCAGCGGCCGCCCGGCGCGCGACGATGACGAATTCTCGCTCGATGCCGATGATCGCATCGCCGGAGGCCGATCCCAGCGCCGCGGCGGCTCCAAACCTCCGCCGCAACGCGCCGCCCCCCGGCGGCGGCGCGAGCCGCGGGAGCGTGAAGGCGGGGGGCTTTTCGGCTTCCTGCGCCGCGTGATCTACTGGTGCGTCGTGCTTTTCATCTGGGCCGGCATCGGCGTTGCTGGGCTTGTGGTCTATTATGGCTCGCGCATGCCGAGCGCCAGCACATGGGCAATCCCGGAGCGGCCACCGAACGTCAAGATCATCGCTGTCGACGGCAGCGTCATCGCCAATCGCGGCGCCACCGGCGGCGAGGCACTGTCGCTCGAAAACATGTCGCCCTATATTCCAGAGGCCGTCATCGCTATCGAGGATCGGCGTTTCTATTCGCATTTCGGCGTCGACCCGCTCGGGCTCGGCCGGGCGATCGTGACCAATCTCACGGCTGGCCACATGGTCCAGGGTGGCTCGACGCTGACGCAGCAGCTTGCCAAGAACCTCTTTCTCTCGCCCGAGAGAACGCTGGAACGCAAGGTGCAGGAAGTGCTGCTGTCGCTCTGGCTAGAGCAGAAATACACCAAGGACCAGATCCTTGCCATGTATCTCAACCGGGTGTTCTTCGGATCGAACGCCTATGGCGTCGAAGCAGCCTCGCGCCGCTACTTCAACAAATCGGCACGTGACGTAAACCTCGGCGAGGCCGCGGTGCTGGCCGGCCTGCTCAAGGCGCCGTCGCGGCTTTCGCCGGCCCGCGATGCGGACGCGGCGAATGCACGCGCCCAGCTCGTGCTCGCGGCGATGCGCGAACAAGGTTTCATCACCGATTCCGAGGTCAAGACGGCAATGTCGCAGACCCCGGCATCGGCCAAGAGTTACTGGTCCGGCGCCGGGCACTATGTCGCCGACATGGTGATGGACGAGCTGCCGGGTCTGATCGGCGACGTCAAGGAAGACGTTATCGTCGATACGACCATCGACAAGTCGCTGGAAAAGAAAGCCGAGCAATCGCTGGTCGACGTACTCGACAAGGAGGGCGGCAAGCTCGACGCCTCGCAGGCAGCCCTCGTCTCGATCGACGGCACCGGCGCGATCCGGGCACTCGTCGGCGGCAGGGATTATGCGACGAGCCAGTTCAACCGCGCCGTCAAGGCCAAACGCCAGCCGGGTTCCTCGTTCAAGCCCTTCGTCTATGCCGCAGCACTCGAGAAGGGGCTGACGCCCTATTCGGTGTTCAACGACGCGCCGATCCGGATCGGCGACTGGACGCCCGAAAATTACGAGAAAAAATACAATGGCGAAGTGACGCTGGCGACCGCGCTTGCTAAGTCGCTGAATACGGTGGCCGCCCAGCTGGTGATGTATGACGGGCCGGATCAGGTGATCAAGCTTGCCCACCGGCTCGGCATCGAAAGCGAGCTGCAACCGAACGCCTCGATCGCGCTCGGCACGTCCGAGGTATCGCTGATGGAACTCACCGCCTCCTATGCCGCATTCATGAATGGCGGCTACAAGGCGACGCCGCACGTCATCCGCCGGGTGACGACGGCCGAGGGCAAGGTTCTCTACGAAAATACCTATGACAGCCCGCCGCGCGTGCTGTCCGAGCAGATCGTCGCCCAGATGGATGCGATGATGATGGGCGTCATCGACAACGGCACCGGCAAGAGCGCCAAGATCCCCGGCTGGCAGGCGGCGGGAAAGACCGGCACGACACAGAATTCGCGCGACGCGCTCTTCGTCGGCTTCACCAGCAACCTGACCACCGGCGTCTGGTTCGGCAATGACGACGGCAAGCCGATGAAGAAGGTGACCGGCGGCGGCTTGCCCGCCAAGGCCTGGAAGGAATTCATGATCGCCGCCCACAAGGGTCTTTCGCCGGCACCGCTCTTCGGCAACGGCCAGTTGATCGTCGATCCGAACAATGGTCAGCCGATGGCTGAGGCACCGGGCAATGGGCAGTTTGGCAGCGGGCAACCGATGACGGCCGAAGCGCCGCCTTCGACGATCGGCGGCATTATTTCCGGCGTCTTCGGCGGCGACGACAATGCAAACCGCTATCCGCAAGCGCCTGCCCGACAGCAGGGGGCAAGCTCCGGCAATGGCCCGGTTCCGCCCGCAGACATTGCCGAAGGCGGGGGTTCGAACTATGAGGGCATGGTTCCACCCGGCGATGTCGGGGGGGCGCAGACCACCTCTTCCGTCCAGCCGCGGCGCACGACGCTGCTCGATCTGATCATGGGCCAGTGAGATCTTTGCTGTATGCCCCGCACAAGCCCGATGCCCTTAAGCGCGTCGCGATCTTTCAGATTCGCGCCTCGCGCTTCAGGTCTTTGTTTTACGCATGTCGTGGTCGCAAAATCGCCGCACAGTTTTGCGCGACATGCCGTAAAATATGGCCGCTTTCCGGACATGGGGCGACCTCTTTCCCGGCTACCGTAAAAATTGAAGGCAACACATTCGTTTTGCTGGATTCCGGGGCATTTCTCGCCTTGCAGTCCAGAAAACCGCTCCTTATATACGCCGCATCACCGCAATCACGATTGCGTAATCTCAAGTAGACCCATCCCGTAAGGGGCTGTCAGGGAAATGCCTTCTCGGGGTTCCGACAGCTTGCTTCAAGGAGAGAATGACATGGCAAAAGTAATTGGTATCGACCTTGGAACGACGAATTCCTGCGTCGCAGTCATGGACGGCAAGGACGCGAAGGTTATCGAGAATGCGGAAGGTGCACGCACGACCCCTTCCATGGTGGCATTTTCCGAAGATGGCGAACGCCTCGTCGGCCAGCCGGCCAAGCGCCAAGCAGTCACCAACCCGACGAACACGCTCTTTGCAGTCAAGCGCCTGATCGGCCGCCGATACGAAGATCCGACCGTCGAGAAGGACAAGCACCTCGTTCCCTTCACCATCGTCAAGGGCGACAATGGCGACGCCTGGGTCGAAGCCAATGGCAAGGGCTACTCGCCCGCTCAGATTTCCGCGATGATCCTTCAGAAGATGAAGGAAACCGCCGAATCCTATCTCGGCGAAAAGGTCGAGAAGGCCGTCATCACCGTTCCCGCCTACTTCAACGACGCTCAGCGCCAGGCCACCAAGGATGCCGGCCGCATCGCTGGTCTTGAGGTCCTGCGCATCATCAACGAGCCGACTGCAGCAGCGCTCGCCTACGGCCTCGACAAGAAAGAAGGCAAGACAATTGCCGTCTACGACCTTGGCGGCGGCACCTTCGATATTTCGATCCTCGAGATCGGCGACGGCGTCTTCGAAGTGAAGTCCACCAACGGCGATACCTTCCTCGGCGGTGAAGACTTCGACATGCGTCTCGTCGAATATCTCGTTGGTGAGTTCAAGAGGGACAACGGCATCGACCTGAAGAACGACAAGCTTGCCCTGCAGCGCCTCAAGGAAGCTGCGGAAAAGGCAAAGATCGAGCTTTCGTCCTCGCAGCAGACCGAAATCAACCTGCCGTTCATCACCGCCGACGCCTCCGGCCCGAAGCATCTGACGCTGAAGCTGACCCGCGCCAAGCTCGAGAGCTTGGTCGACGATCTCGTCCAGCGCACGATCGCGCCGTGCAAGGCAGCACTCAAGGATGCCGGCGTCACAGCCGCTGAAATCGACGAAGTGGTTCTCGTCGGCGGCATGAGCCGCATGCCGAAGGTACAGGAAGTCGTCAAGCAGCTGTTCGGCAAAGAGCCGCACAAGGGCGTCAACCCGGATGAAGTCGTGGCGCTTGGCGCCGCCATCCAGGCCGGCGTTCTGCAGGGCGACGTCAAGGACGTCCTGCTCCTCGACGTGACGCCGCTGTCGCTCGGCATCGAGACGCTCGGCGGTGTCTTTACCCGCCTGATCGAACGCAACACGACGATCCCGACGAAGAAGAGCCAGACGTTTTCGACCGCCGAAGACAACCAGCAGGCCGTGACCATCCGCGTTTCGCAGGGCGAGCGTGAAATGGCTGCCGACAACAAGCTGCTCGGCCAGTTCGACCTCGTCGGCCTGCCGCCGTCGCCGCGCGGCATGCCGCAGATCGAAGTCACCTTCGACATCGACGCCAATGGCATCGTGCAGGTTTCGGCCAAGGACAAGGGCACCGGCAAGGAACAGCAGATCCGCATCCAGGCTTCCGGCGGTCTTTCCGACGCCGACATCGAGAAGATGGTAAAGGACGCCGAAGCCCATGCCACCGAAGACAAGAAGCGCCGCGAGGCCGTCGAAGCCCGGAACCAGGCTGAAAGCCTGATCCATTCCTCGGAAAAGTCGCTGAAGGATTATGGCGACAAGGTTTCCGAGGCCGACCGCACCGCGATCTCGGATGCGATCGCCGCGCTGAAGACGGCGTCGGAAGCGTCCGAGCCCGATGCCGACGACATCAAGGCCAAGACTCAGACGCTGATGGAAGTGTCGATGAAGCTCGGCCAGGCGATCTATGAAGCACAACAGGCCGAAGGCGGCGCTGCTGGCGATGCCTCCGCGGAAGGCGGCGACAATGTCGTCGATGCCGACTACGAGGAAATCAAGGACGACGACCGCAAGAAGTCCGCGTAATCCGCGACGGCGTGGTTATGCTTCAACATCTGATCCGGCTGCTCACCATGGCAGCCGGAAAATCCATTTCCGGGGTTTAATCCTTAATGGCAAAAGCGGACTTTTACGAAACTCTGGGTGTAGCCAAGACGGCGGACGAAAAAGAGCTGAAAAGCGCCTTTCGCAAATTGGCGATGAAATTCCATCCGGACAAGAACCCGGATGACAAGGACGCCGAGCGGAAGTTCAAGGAAATCAACGAAGCCTACGAGATGCTCAAGGACCCGCAGAAGCGGGCGGCCTATGATCGTTATGGCCATGCGGCATTCGAACATGGCGGTATGGGCGGCGGCGGCGGCGGCGGATTTGCCGGCGGCGGTTTCTCCGACATCTTCGAAGATATCTTCGGCGAAATGATGGGTGGTGGGCGCGCGCGCCAGCGCTCGTCGGGCGGCCGCGAGCGCGGCGCCGATCTTCGCTACAACATGGAAATAACGCTGGAAGAGTCTTTCTCCGGCAAGACGGCGCAGATCCGCGTTCCGACTTCGATCACCTGTGACGTCTGTTCGGGTTCAGGCGCCAAGCCCGGCACGCAGCCGAAGAACTGCGGCACCTGCCAGGGAACGGGGCGCGTGCGCGCGGCACAGGGCTTCTTCTCGATCGAACGGACCTGCCCGACCTGCCACGGCCGCGGTCAGATCATTCCCGATCCGTGCCCGAAGTGCCACGGCCAGGGCCGGGTGACGGAGGAGCGTTCGCTCTCAGTCAATATTCCTGCCGGCATCGAGGACGGCACGCGCATCCGCCTGCAGGGCGAAGGCGAAGCCGGCGCCCGCGGCGGACCGGCAGGCGACCTCTATATCTTCCTGTCCGTCAAACCGCATGAATTCTATCAGCGCGACGGAGCCGATCTCTATTGCGCCGTTCCGATCTCAATGACGACGGCCGCGCTCGGCGGAACCTTCGACGTGGCGACGCTCGACGGCACCAAGTCGCGCGTGACGGTGCCCGAGGGCACGCAGGTCGGCAAACAGTTCCGCCTCAAGGGCAAGGGCATGCCGGTGCTGCGTTCGGTGCAGACGGGCGACCTCTACATCCAGATCCAGATCGAGACGCCGCAGAAGCTTACCAAGCGCCAGCGCGAACTGCTTCAGGAATTCGAGCAGCTTTCCTCCAAGGAGAACAATCCCGAATCGACGGGCTTCTTTGCCCGCATGAAGGAATTCTTCGAAGGCTGAGCCACGATCGACACGCCTATTTCGAAAGCCGGGGACGGAAACGTCTCCGGTTTTTTTTCCAGGAATCCCGATTTGCGACGCTTCCCATCCACGCCGGCGAATCTGTCCCGGATCGATACGGTGGCGGACGGGACGACGACTTGCATTAACGCAGCCAGATGATGCCGCTTGCAAGTTTTCCAAATGAATTCAGTCTCTGCCGTCAGTGCATGACCCCGGGAATCGGAATCGATTTTGGGGTCATGCACCAAATCAAAGTGATAGAGCGTCCTTAGCGCTAGCGGCAACAAACAAACCAAGGGTATCGACCATGGCGCCAGCCTTTTCATCTCAGTCCGAAGACGTCGACGTTCTCGCCGGCGCCATCTACACATGGTGCGCCGAGCGCAACATCAAGCTTCGCAGCCAGCAAGGCCTTTCCATCGCCAGCATCGCGATCGACCTCTATCATGCCGGCCACCAGACGCAGGACGATCTGCTGATGGCGCTGCACGAATGCGAGATACACTGAAGCGCGCGGCAGCCAACCTCAATCAGGCGGTCTGCTATCGGTCTTTGTCCTGATGCACTTCATCCCCCAATACCGCTGCACACTCGCAGGTGTCCGGAAATCATCCAGACCTTGAATAGGTCGTGCCTTTCCGTGCGAACCGTGATTGCTGCAGTGGAATCAGGCGGCGGTTTCGGCCGCTTCGCCCGTCATGAGGGTGACGATGGTCTTGACCGCTTCCTTGCCTGCCGGTGAGTTCAGCTTGTCGTAGCTCAGCGCAAGCGCGTAGGCGTCGGGGCTGAGTTCGACACGGCTGCCAAATGGCGACATGCCGGCACCCTCGAAGAGAGCAGAGATCTCGACGTCGAGAAAAACCGCGATCTGATGCAGCTTGCTGGCGGAAACGCGGTTCGCCCCCTTTTCGTATTTCTGGATCTGCTGGAAAGTCAGTCCGAGTGCTTCGCCAAGCTCAAGCTGGGAAACACGGCGAAGGGCGCGAAACTGTCTGACGTTGCGACCGACGATAATATCAACCGGATCTGGCACTTCATCACTCTCTTATACATAAATGGTCCGTTTACCATATCGTTTGCGCCGGATAACTCAACCCTGCAGTTGCAAAATTCAACCAACTTTTTTTGGGCTTTACGTTACGTCAATAGCCTTAGAGGATGGCGGTAAACCTTGAATATCCGGCGTTGGAAGACATTGGCAATGACTGTCTGCGGGATCGGTTTGGCGATGTCAGGCCATCTCGGATGGTTGTATTTTTAGCAGAATTTCGAAAGTGTCATGCCATTCCATCGCGAGGATGTCGGACACAAGGACTTCGGTCACGGATCATCTGGAATATATGTCCTGTGTGGCGCCAGCCGCCGCGTCCCTACATACCATCAAAGGCTTGATTTCCGGCAGCACCGACGGTGCGCGATCCACGGCCAAAAAGCTGCCAGCCTTGCCATCAGCGCCGCTTCGGCTTAGCTGTCACGCTTTACGATTCCGGACATTCGATGCCGCACAAGGTTTCTCTTTCCCGCCTGAAGCTGACAGACTTCCGCAACTATGCGGCGGCGGCCCTTACCCTTGATGGTCAGCATGCCGTGCTGACGGGAGACAACGGCGCCGGCAAGACCAATCTCATGGAGGCGGTTTCTCTGCTTTCGCCTGGCCGCGGTCTGCGCCGCGCGGCCTATGGCGACATTACCCGTGTCGGCGCCGCCGGCGGTTTTTCGATCTTCGCCGCACTCGACGGCATGGAAGGCGACGTCGAGATCGGCACCGGCATCGAAACGAGCGAGGAGATCACCGCCCGCAGGCTGCGCATCAATGGCACGACGGCAAAGACTGCCGACGAACTGACCGACCATCTGCGCCTTCTCTGGCTGACACCGGCGATGGACGGTCTCTTCACCGGCGCCTCTTCCGACCGGCGCCGTTTTCTCGACCGGTTGGTGCTGTCGCTCGATCCCGCCCATGGCCGCCGTGCCAGCGATTTCGAGCGCGCTATGCGCAGCCGCAACAAATTGCTGGATGAAGGCCGCTTCGACCCCTCCTGGCTTGCCGGCATCGAGGAGCAGATGGCAAGCCTCGGCATCGCCATGGCGCTCGCCCGACAGGAGATGCTCGGCCTGCTGACCCGGCTGATCGAGGAAACCCGAGAAACGTCGCCCTTCCCTTCGGCATCGCTGCAGCTCTCGGGCTTCATGGACGGTCAGTTCTCGCGTCCCTCGGTCGACCTTGAGGACGACTATGCGGCGATGCTGGGGGAGAGCCGCTACCGCGATGCTGGCGCAGGGCGCACGCTCGAGGGGCCGCATCGGGCCGATCTCATCGTGCATCACCGCGAAAAGGCGATGGAGGCGGAGCGTTGCTCCACCGGCGAGCAGAAAGCGCTGCTGGTCGGCCTCGTGCTTGCGCATGCCCGGCTCGTCGGCAATCTCACCGGCCATGCGCCGATCCTGCTGCTCGACGAGATCGCGGCGCATCTCGACGAGGGTCGCCGCGCCGCGTTATTCGACCTTATCGACGGGCTCGGCGGCCAGGCCTTCATGACCGGAACGGATCGCGCGATGTTTTCAGCACTCGGTGACAGGGCGCAATTTTTCACGGTGGCCGACGGAAGGGTGTTCGAATGACGGAGGCGGCTTTTCCCGGCGTCGGGCGTCATGATAACATCGGCGCCATGGAACCGCTCAGCCCGGAAGAAATCGCGCGCTATCACCGCCATATCCTGCTCCCCGAGATCGGCGGCGCCGGCCAGCAGAAACTGAAAGCCGCCCGCGTGCTGGTGATCGGCGCCGGTGGCCTCGGTGCGCCGGTCCTGCAATATCTGGCCGCAGCCGGCGTCGGCACGCTTGGGATCGTTGACGACGACCGGGTGTCGCTGTCGAACCTGCAGCGCCAGGTGATCCATGATTCCGGCACGATCGGCGAATTGAAGACGGAGAGTGCCGCCTTCGCCATCGCCAGGCTCAATCCGCATGTCCGACTGATCCGCTTCGAGGAACGCTTTTCCCCGGAGGCGGCCCGCCGTCAGCTCTCCGGTTTCGATCTGCTGATCGACGGCTCCGACAATTTCGACACCCGTTATGCCGCCGCCGATGCGGCTGATGAAGCGCGCATTCCGCTCGTCACCGGCGCCGTCGGGCGGTTCGACGGCTCGCTGACGGTTCTCAAGCCGTATGAAACGGCTGAGGACGGAACGCCCAACCCTGGATATCGTGACCTGTTTCCGGAAGCGCCGCCGGCCGGACTGATCCCTGCCTGCGCCGAGGCCGGCATCATCGGCGCGCTGACCGGCGTCATCGGCACGATGATGGCGATGGAGGCGATCAAGCTCGTCACCGGCACCGGCGAACCGTTGGTCGGACGGTTGCTGCTCTACGACGCGCTCTCGGCCCGGTTCGACACCATCCGCTACAAACGACGCCGTACGACACAGAGACAGGCCGGATGACGATTATTTCTCTTGATCAGACCTTCACGCGCTGGGACGAATTGCTGGCACTCATCCTCGCCTCCTTCGCCTCCATGAACGGCAGGATCGACCCGCCATCTTCGGCGCTCAAGCTGACGACGGCATCACTGGCCGAAAAGGCCAGGACCGAGATCGGCCATGTCGCCATCGACGGCGAAAAACTGATCGGCTGCCTCTTCCTGCGGCCGGAGGCCGATTGTCTCTATGTCGGCAAGCTCGCCGTCCTGCCTGAGGTACAAGGCAAGGGCCTCGGCAAACGGCTGCTGACGATTGCCGAGGAGACGGCAGCGGCGCTCGGCCTTCCCGCCTTGCGGCTGGAAACGCGGATCGAACTCACCGACAATCACGCCGTCTTTGCAGCCTGGGGATTTTCCAGAACCGCCGAAAAGGCGCATCCCGGTTTTGCCAGGACGACGTTCGTCGAAATGCGCAAGGTTCTTGCGCCTCCAATCTGCGTCGCCTGACTTACAGCATTCTTCAACGACCCGGCAGTACCCGATTCGGCGGCCTATGGCCGTCGATGAAGGTGCGGATATTGATGATGACCTTGTCGCCCATGTCGATGCGGCCTTCGATCGTCGCCGAACTCATATGCGGCAGCAGCACGACCTTGCCCTCATTGGCGAGCTTGATGAGCCTCGGGTTGACGGCAGGCTCGTTCTCGAAGACGTCGAGGCCCGCGCCGGCGATCCGGCCCTCCCTCAGGCACTTGATCAGCGCAGCTTCATCGACCACGTCGCCGCGCGCAGTGTTGACGAGATAGGCTGTCGGCTGCAACAGCGCCAGACGGCGGGCGGAGATCAGGTGGAAGGTGGCCGGCGTCGACGGGCAATTCACCGAAACGATGTCGACGCGGGCAAGCATCTGGTCGAGGCTTTCCCAATAGGTCGCCTCCAGCTCGTCCTCGACGGCCGGATTGACGCGCTTGCGGTTGTGGTAGTGGATCGACAGGCCGAAAGCCTTGGCGCGGCGGGCCACCGCCGTGCCGATGCGGCCCATGCCGACAATGCCGATGCGCTTGCCGTGAATGCGCCGGCCGAGCATCCAGGTGGGAGACCAGCCTGCCCATTCGCCCGGCTTATCGGTCAGCACGCGCGCACCTTCGCCGAGCCTTCTCGGAACAGCGAGAATCAGCGCCATGGTCATATCGGCGGTGTCCTCTGTCAGGACGTTCGGCGTGTTGGTGACGGTGATGCCCTTGCGCGCCGCCGCCTCGACGTCGATGTGATCGGTGCCGTTGGAGAAGCTCGCAATCAGCTTCATCTGCGGTCCCGCCTCTTCGATCAGCGCCGCGTCGATACGATCGGTGACAGTCGGCACCAGCACGTCGGCGGTCTTGACCGCGGCGATCAGCTCGGCAACGGAGCGCGGCGCGTCGTCGATGTTCAGCTCGGCGTCGAAGAGTTCGCGCATCCGGGTTTCGACGGCATCCGGCAGCTTGCGGGTGATGTAGACCTTCGGTTTTTTCTTCGCTGTCATGGCTGCCTGTGGTGCCTTGTTCAGAGGTCTTTAACCAAGAGGGGTGATAATTTTCCCATCCGGGCATTTTCTACCAGACCCGCACGCGAAGACAAACAAAACTCGTGGTGCAGCCGGGGAATGTCAGAGCCCGGACCGCGAACAGGCCGGGCCTGCCCGCGAATTCGAGCAAACGGAAACTTCCATGCGCAGCAAAGTCCTGACGTCCTGCCTCGCCCTTGCCATCGCTCTGGCTGCATCCATAGGAAGCGTCGAGTTCGCCCATGCGCAGGCGGCCAAGGGGCCAAGCGGACTGCCATTGCCGCGTTTCGTCACGCTGAAATCCAAGCGCGTCAACCTGCGCATCGGTCCGGGAACGGATTACGCCGTGTCGTGGATGTACCTGAAATCCGGCCTGCCCGTGGAGATCATCCAGGAATACGACAATTGGCGCCGTATCCGCGATGCCGACGGCACCGAAGGCTGGGTCAACCAGTCGCTGCTGTCAGGCCAGCGCGCGGCGATCGCCGCCCCATGGATGAAGACCAAGGGCAAGGGCATCTATGTCAATCTGCGCCGCGAGGCGCAGCCCTCCGCCTCGATCGTCGCCAAGCTGGAACCCGGCGTGATGCTGACGATCGGCGAATGCAACGGCGACTGGTGCCGCGCCGAATCCGACGGCGCCTCGGGTTGGGTGGCGCAGTCAGAGATCTGGGGCGCCTATCCCGGTGAAGCCTTCAAATAAGCCCTGCCCGTTTGGCGGCCTCGGAAAGCGAGGTCATCGGGCGCGGGCCGATCTGCTGGATGACGATGCCGGCAGCCAGGCATCCGAGCTTGCCGCAATCCTCGAGAGAGCGTCCCTGCGTGTAGCCATAGAGGAAGCCGGAGGCGAACAAATCGCCGGCACCGGTCGTATCGACCACTTCCCTGATCCGGATCGCATCGACGTAAAAACGCTCGCGGCCCTTCAGGATGACAGCGCCATCCTCGCTCATCGTCACCGCGGCGATCTTGCAATCGGCGGCGATCCTGTTCAGCGCCTCCTCGAAATCGTCGGTCTCGTAGAGCGACAGCGCTTCCTGGCGATTGGCGAAGACGATATCGACCTTGCCGGAGCGCATCAGATCGAGAAATTCGCCGCGATAGCGGTCGACGCAGAAGCTGTCGGACAGCGTCATCGACATTTCGCGGCCGTTTTCATGGGCGATGCGGGCACAATCGAGGATCGCTTCCTTGGCGCGCGGCGGATCCCAGAGATAACCTTCGAAATAGGTGACCTTGGCATCGGCCACGACATCGGTCTCGACATCCTCAGGGCCGAGCTCGACGCAGGCGCCGAGATAGGTGTTCATCGAACGCTCGCCGTCTTCGGTGACGAAGATCATCGAACGTGCCGTCGGCGGGAAGGTGCCCTTGGGCCGGGTCTGGTAGTGGACGCCCTGGGCGCGGATGTCGTGCGCGAAGATGTCACCGAGCTGATCTTGGGCAACATTGCCGAAATAGGCAGCCTTGCCGCCGAGGCTGGCCACGCCCGCCGCCGTGTTGCCGGCGCTGCCGCCGGAGGCTTCGAGCGCCGGTCCCATGCGCGAATACAAGAGTTCGGCGCGTTCGGCATCGATGAGGTTCATCGCCGCCTTGGTGATCTGGTTGTCAATGAGGAACTGGTCGTCGCAACGGGCAATGATATCCACGATTGCGTTGCCGACTGTCAGAACATCGAATCTTGTCATGAAATGGAGGGTCCCGGAGTTTGTGATAGCCGGGGTTCGGTCTTAGCGAAATTTCCGCGGTTTGGAAGGATAAATGGTGGATGGCCTATCTATTTCTTCGTAAAAGTGCCGCCTATTCGTCATGTCCCTGTCACTTTCGAAATCTAGAAATACTCGCAAGAAGACCGGTATGAGCAGCTTTCAGTTGCAGCCGGGCGCACGAGGGATGATCCCTTCGATCTTACCGGCGCGTTGCTGACCACGGATGAACTGGCAGCTTCGTGATTCGGGTATCCGGCAAGGCCGGAGCGGAAAAGCGGGCTATGCCCGCTTTTTTTGTTTTGCCGATGTGCCTGATTGGACGACGGCGATTGCCTTTTCAATCCCAGCAGTTTGCTGCTACTGGATAATTCCTTAAATCGGAATCGATTTAAGGATAAATTATGCAGCAATTCAAAGCGCTACAGCGTCCTTTGCGCGTCTGAAAGACGCGCTGCGCTATAGATGTCGAATACTCCCCCGCGCAGAGCAGCCTGCCCTATGTCAGCCATCATTCTCGACGTCCTTCCCATCTTCATCCTGATTCTCATCGGCTGGGTGATCGTCCGCAGCGGGTTGATGGCCTCGAATGTCGGCGAAGCGCTCAGCGAATTCGTCTTCAAGATCGCCGTGCCGCTTCTGCTCTTCCGCACCATCGCCGAAGCGGATTTTCATGGCGCCTCGCCCTTTCGCCTCTGGATCGTCTATTTTTCCGGCGTTGCCATCACCTGGACGGCCGGCCATATCGCCGCCACACGCCTCTTCGGCCGCGACGAACGAATCGGCGTGCTGGCCGGCGTTTCCTCGGCCTTCGCCAACAATATTTTCATCGGTCTGCCGCTCGTCGAGCGGACCGTCGGCGACGAAGGGCTGGTGGCGCTGTCGATCCTGCTTGCCGTGCATCTGCCCGTCATGATGGTCGCCGGCACGGTCCTGATGGAGCATGCCGAGCGCAAGATCGCCGGCAAATGCGATCGCAGCATGGTGCTCGTGCTCCGCCAGATCGCGGTCAACCTCGTGCGCAACCCGCTGGTGATCGGGCTTGCGGCCGGCATGGCCATGCACCTTTCCGGTCTCACCATGCCGACGACGGTGGCAACCGTTGTCGGGCAGATCGCCGGCATTGCCGGTCCGGCGGCGCTGATATCGCTCGGCATGGCGCTGGAGAGATATGGCGTCTCCGGCAATCTCGGCATTGCCAGCGTCACTTCGAGCCTGAAGCTGCTGCTGCTGCCCGGTTGCGTGTGGGCGGCGAGCCACCTCCTCGGCCTGAGCCCCGAATGGACGGCAGCGATCGTGCTGACCTCCTCCGTTCCGACAGGCGTCAATGCCTGGCTGATCGCCAATCGCTTCGGCGTCGGTCACAGCCTCGCCGCCTCGACGATCACGGTGACGACGGCGCTCGGCGCCATCACGGTCTCGCTCTGGGCCTATTTCCTCGGCGCCTGAAGCGCGTCGTAGTCTAAAACCGCTGCACAGTTTTGCGCGACATGCTTTAATCGGTTCTCTGCACAGCAAAAAGCCCGGCTTGCGGGCCGGGCTTCGATGTCATGCGATTGTCTGCCGCGTCACTGCGTCGCAGCCTTCGGATCCGGCAGCGGCACCGGCGAATCGGCGAGCGTGTGCAGGTAGAGGATGACGTTGGCGCGGTCCTGATCCTTCGCCAGACCGGCGAAGCCCATCGCGGTGCCTGGAACGTCCTTTTTCGGCGCCAGCAGGAACTTGTTGAGAAATTCGAAGGTCCACTTCTCGCTGCTGCCCTTGGAGAAATCCTTCATGGCAGCGGAATAGGCGAAGCCTTCATGCGAGGCGATCGGGCGATCTACGACACCAAAGAGGTTGGGACCGACCTTGTTCGGTCCCCCTTTGGTGCCGTCATGACAGGCCTGACACTTCTTGAAGACCGTTTCACCGGCCTTGGCATCTGCAGAAGCGAGCAATTGTGCGATCGGAACAGCAACGGCAGGCGCAGCCTCACCGCCAGCGGCGGGCGCCTCTTCGGCAACGATCGAGAAACCTTCCTTTTCCGGTGCTTCGGAATGGAAGATCCCTTCGGACGCGATGGAGACCGACATCAGAACGAAAATCGTTCCGAGCAGCGCCCCCACGGCCGTATTGACGTATGAATTCATCTGCAATGCTCCCCTTGCAGCCGGCAGACCATAAACCGGACCATCTTGAAATCGCGCGGAACCTATGTCTTTTGGTTGATCGTTGCAACTGTCTAAATGGTCTTGTGCGTGAGACTTTTTGACACTTTTCAGCCCGGAATAGAAGGCCCGAACAATGAGTGATTCAAATTTAGACGGCGTGCTCGTATTGATCCCGGCGCGCATGGCCTCCACCAGGCTTCCGGGCAAGCCGCTGGCCGATATTTGTGGTCTGCCGATGATCGTCCAGGTGGCGCTGCGCGCCAGGGAGGCGGCCATCGGCCGCGTCGTCGTCGCCGTCGACGACAGCCAGGTATTCGATGCGGTGGCCGCCGCCGGCTTCGAAGTCGTCATGACCAGCACGGATCACCAGTCCGGTTCTGATCGGATCTTTGAGGCGCTGACGAAAGTCGATCCGGAGGGCAAGGCGAAAATCATCGTCAACGTCCAGGGCGATCTGCCGACGATCGATCCGGAAACAGTGCGCGCGGCTTTGCGCCCGCTCGAGAACGAGGCGGTCGATATCGGCACGCTGACAACCGAAATCGACAATGACGAGGACAAGACCGCGCCGCACATCGTCAAGATTGTCGGCTCGCCGATTTCCCGCAACCGGCTGCATGCGCTCTACTTCACGCGCGCAACCGCGCCTTACGGCCAGGGGCCGCTCTACCATCATATCGGCCTTTATGCCTATCGGCGTACGGCGCTCGAACGGTTCGTCTCGCTCGGTCCCTCGACACTCGAAAAGCGTGAATCGCTGGAGCAGCTGCGGGCGCTGGAAGCCGGCATGCGCATCGACGCCGAGATCGTTGACACGGTTCCGCTCGGTGTCGATACTCCCGCCGACCTCGAAAAAGCGCGGCGCATCCTCTCCGCAAAGTCGAACTGACGGAACCATCATGAACATCAAGACCAACAGGATCGCCTTCCAGGGCGAATTCGGCGCCAATTCCGACATGGCGAGCCGCGACATGTTTCCGACCATGGAGCCGCTGCCCTGCCAGACTTTCGAGGATGCGTTCACGGCGGTCGATAACGGCGATGCCGATATCGGGATGATCCCGATCGAGAACACGATTGCCGGGCGCGTCGCCGATATCCACCATCTGCTGCCGGAGTCGCGGCTGCACATCATCGGCGAATATTTCATGCCTATCCGCTTCCAGCTGATGGTGCTGCCCGGTGTCACCAAGGACGAGATCCGCACGGTGCACAGCCATATCCACGCGCTCGGCCAGTGCCGCAAGATCGTTCGCGCCAATGGCTGGAAGCCGGTGATCGCCGGCGATACGGCAGGGGCGGCAAAGCTCGTGCAGGAAACCGGAGACCGCTCGATGGCGGCCTTAGCACCGCGCCTTGCCGCCGATCTCTACGGGCTCGAGATCATCGCCGAAAATGTCGAGGATACGGAAAACAACGTCACCCGCTTCGTCGTCCTGTCCCGCGACGAAGAATGGGCGCAGCGGAATTCTGCGGAAGAAAAGGTCGTCACCACCTTCGTCTTCAACGTCCGCAACATTCCGGCCGCGCTCTACAAGGCGCTTGGCGGTTTTGCCACCAACAACATCAACATGACGAAGCTCGAAAGCTACCAGCTCGGCGGAAAATTCGTGGCGACGCAGTTCTACGCCGATATCGAAGGCCATCCGAACGATCCGAACGTGCGCCGAGCGCTGGAGGAACTGCGGTTCTTTTCCGAGAAAGTCCGCATCCTCGGCGTTTACAATGGGCATGCAATGCGAGGCCTGCTGTAAGACAAGCCCGCAAGTTGCATGAATTATTTATCCGGCTCACAGACACGCAGCCGATGCCCGTCCGGATCGAGCACGACGAAGGTCGGACCAAAATCCAGTTCGGTCAGTTCCTGGGCGATCGGCAAACCGCGCTGGCGCCAGTCCTCATAATGTCTGGCGACGGCATTTTCTCCCTCGACCATGAAGGCCACTTCGCCGCGGTTGCCGATGGCGGAGGGCTGCGGTTCGACCTTGCTGCGCCGCCAGAGACCGAGGGTGAAGCCGCCCTCAAGCGGAAAAGCGACGAAATTCGGCGCCTCCACGGCCGGTTCGCGATTGAGCAGGTTGCGGTAGAAGCTGGCGCTTTCACCCGGGTCCTTGACGTAAAGAATGATGAGATTGGGGCTGGTCATTTCGGTTCTCCCGTTGTTGTAGAATGGCGCCGCGAGAGATCGTCTGCTGCCAATGAATGGCAGCAGAGTGCAGGGGCGTAGCGATCGCAACGCCCCCGTTCTCGTCGGGCGGATGTTGACAAGGATAGGGGCGGCCTAGAGCGGGAAATGGTCCTCGCAATGCGGGTCGCGTCCATCCATGAAACCGAGGTCGCGCTTCAGGCAGTCCGGAGTCGCGTCAAGGTCGAGGCTGGTGCCCTCTCCCCTGGGAAAGCGGAAAACGCTCATGACCAGGTGCAGCAGGCCGGAGCGTGCCGACTGGCGGACATCTGCAAAAGTCTCGGCCGAAATGACATCGGCAAAGGACTCGGCAGCAAAACGGTCGTTCGCGAAATGAATGGCTGGAGGCGTTACCATGCTCAGTACTCCTTTCCTGTTGGACTGGTACTGATAATAACCCCGCCTGCTGACAGTTTATGGCAGTAGCGTTCAGTTCTCGATCGGCACGTCCTGCGTCTCGCGCCATTCCTTGAGAAGCACCGTGCGGCGGCGCGGATAGCGCCCCTCATGCAAGGCCATGTCGATGATGCGGTCGGTGCGGAAATGGCGAAAATCCTGGCGCAGTTCGCACCAGGCCATGAGGACGCGCACATGCTCGTAATAGCCGAGCCCGAAAGGCCAGACGCGGCGGCGCGAGATACGTCCCTGCTCGTCGCCATAATGCAGTTCGAGGATACGCTCCAGGCGGATCGCCCTACGGATGGCCGAGACGTCAGCCTTGTCCTCGTCCCTGCGTTTAGGGCCGACGAAAAGCGCTGCCGAATCGATCATCTCGCGCATATCGGCCGGCAGCACGGCGGCAATCTTGGCCAGTGCATCGGCGCCGGCGCCGGCAAGGCGCGGCTCGGCGGCGCGGGCCACCCAGCGCGAGCCAAGCACCAATGCCTCCAGCTCTTCTTCGGAAAACATCATCGGCGGCAGCATGAAGCCCGGCTTCAGCACGTAGCCGATACCGGCTTCGCCCTCAATCATCGCGCCCTGGGCCTGCAGGCTGGCAATATCGCGATAGAGTGTGCGCAGGCTGACGCCGGTCTCCTCAGCGAGCACCGTGCCAGTCACCGGTCGCCGGTAACGCCGGAGCGTCTGGAGCAGCGTCAGCAGCCGTTCCGAGCGGGCGACCGGCATGGTGCTATCGCTTCCACTCCACCCAGTCGCGCATCAGGCGGTGGGCGATCGCCCCTTTCGGCGGCGAGGCCTTGCCTGTCGCGCTCGGGCGTTCCAGCATCTCGATCGTTTCCTCGCGGGTAAACCAGCGGCAATCCTCCAGCTCGGTCTCGTCGCGGCTGATTTCGGTGGATTTCGCCTCGGCGTAACAGCCGATCATCAGGGAATGCGGCATCGGCCAGGGCTGCGAGGCGTGGTAGCGGATACGGCCGGTGCGGATGCCCGATTCCTCCAGCGTTTCGCGGCGCACGGCGTTCTCGATGGTCTCGCCGGGTTCGAGGAAGCCGGCAAGACAGGAATACATGCCGGGCGCAAAATGCGGGCTGCGGCCGAGCAGGCAGAGGTCGCGCTGCTCGTCAACCGTCAGCATGATGACGACGGGGTCGGTGCGGGGGAAGATCATGTGCTCGCAGGCGGCGCAGATGCGCTTGTAGCCGCCGATGTGGATCTCCATCGCCGAGCCGCAGCGGCCGCAGAAGCGGTTGTCACCGTTCCAGCGGATGAGGCTCGCGGCCTGGGCGAATTCGCCGAGCAACACCTCGTCGATCAGCATTTCGCGAAACAGCGTGCGGCCGTCGGCAGGCTTGTACTGGCTGGTGAGGTCGTCGACATCGATGCCGACGGGAACGGCAAGGCGTGGCTCGCCGGTCTTGCGGTAGCCGAGAAGCACCGTTTCATCCCACTTCGGCTGCAATCCCTGCAGCTCATAGCGGGCAAAGAGCGGGTCGAGCACCTGGCCGTCATGCTTCAGCACCAGCTTATCCCCCGCGAAGGCAAAGATATGGGTGCCTTCCTTGGCCAGCGCCTTTTCGACGGATTGTTCATCGCGATGCTCGGAATCGCGGTTGAGGTCGTTGGCGGCAAAGGCCGTGAGATTGCTGGGTTCCGGATGCGGCACATCCGAATCGAAAAGCGAATGACTCATGATGAAAGGGCTTCCCGCAGCTTCGCTATAAAATCGTCTCTCTTTCCGTCTTCGTAGGGTTCCGCGCGCCCGAAGCCCCAGACGGGACCCGGCCAATTGGCATCGCCTTCGAAGCGGGCAATGACATGAACATGAAGCTGGCGGACGATATTGCCAAGAGCCCCGACATTGATTTTTGTCGCGCCGGTGATCTCCTTCAGCGCCTTGGCGACCAGCTCCGTCTCGAAGGCAAGCAGCACCTGGTCGAGCGGCGTCAGCTCGAAGATTTCGGTGATGTCCGCCCGTCGCGGCACGAGAATGAGCCAGGGCCAGCGGGCGTCCCTCGACAATCTCAGATCACAGAGACCGGTGACCATGATGCTGACGCTGTCGTTTTCCAGCCGGGGATCGAGCGAGAAACCTTTCAAAGGGCATTCCTCCTGTCTTTTCCTACGACTAGCAGTTTTTTTGCATGTTGGCTTGCTTTTGATGACGATATTGCCGATATGTGCATCCGGGAGGTTGGTGGTGGACGAGCCACTCGCCAACCGGGTCAGGTCCGGAAGGAAGCAGCCCTAACGAGCCCGGCACGGGTCATCGTGCCAGCCTCCCACCTTCTCTCCACGAAGTGCCCGATAGCCGGGCGACAAGCAGGGCGATGAGCGACACCGAGCGACAATCAAAAGATGCCGCCTCGACGGGCACCGGATACCGGGTGCTGGCTCGCAAATACCGCCCCAAGGATTTCACGGACCTGATGGTCGGCCAGGAGCCGATGGTCCGCACCCTCACCAACGCCTTCGAAACCGGCCGCATCGCGCAGGCCTATATGCTGACCGGTGTGCGCGGCGTCGGCAAGACGACGACGGCGCGCATCCTGGCGCGGGCGCTGAACTACCAGACATCGGAAATCGACAAGCCGACGATCGACCTTCGCACGCCCGGCGAGCACTGCCAGGCGATCATGGAGGGCCGGCATGTCGACGTGATCGAGATGGACGCCGCCTCCCATACCGGTATCGACGATATCCGGGAGATCATCGAGCAAGTGCGCTACCGGCCGGTTTCGGCGCGCTACAAGGTCTATATCATCGACGAAGTGCATATGCTGTCGACGCAGGCCTTCAATGGCCTGTTGAAGACGCTGGAAGAGCCGCCGGAGCATGTGAAGTTCATCTTCGCCACCACCGAAATCCGCAAGGTGCCGATCACCGTGCTGTCGCGCTGCCAGCGCTTCGACCTGCGCCGCATCAGCGCCTCCGATCTCGTCGGGTTGTTCACAACAATCGCGGCCAAGGAAGGCATAGAGGCGGAAGCCGACGCGCTGGCGATGATCGCGCGTGCTGCCGAAGGCTCAGCGCGCGACGGCCTGTCGCTGCTCGACCAGGCGATTGCCCATGGCGCAGGCGTCGTGCAGGCGGAAGCCGTGCGCGGCATGCTCGGCCTTGCCGATCGCGCCCGGATCGTCGATCTCTTCCAGCATATCGTCAAAGGCGATGTGGCCGCAGCCCTCGGCGAGTTCCAGAACCAGTACGAGGCCGGCGCCAATCCTGTCGTGGTGCTGACCGACCTTGCCGATTTCACCCATCTGGTGACGCGGCTGAAATATGTGCCGGATGCGGCCAACGATCCTTCGCTCAGCGAGGTCGAGCGCACCAAGGCGGCGGAATTCGCCAAGGGCGTTGCGGTGACGACGCTGTCGCGAATCTGGCAGATGCTGCTCAAGGGCATTCCGGAAACGGAAGGCTCGTCACGGACGGCAGGGGCCGCCGAGATGGTGCTGATCCGGCTCGCGCATGCCGCCCATCTGCCGGCGCCCGAGGATGCGGCGCGGCGACTTGCCGAATTTTCCGGCGACAATGCCGGTCCGCGGCCCTCGGCTCCGCCGTCCGGCAATGGCGGCGGCAACGGGACACGGGTTTCCTATCAGAACGGTGTCGCGGCGCGTGCCGCAGAAACTGCGCCGAGCCAGCCACCGTCTTCCGCGCCGGTGGCGATGCTGCGTGCCGTGCCGAGCAGCCAGCCCGAGACCATGTCTGTCGGGCGGATCGAGCCAAAACCGGCGGAAGCACCGAAGCCGCTCGTCCCGGTCAATTCGGTCAATGATATCGTCAACCTCGCCACCGAGAAACGCGATCCGAAGCTGAAGGCGATGGTGCGCACCTTCCTGCGCCCCGTGCGGATCGAAGCCGGCCGGCTCGACGTCAGCCTGGCTCCCGGTGCGCCGACGACGCTGCTCAACGAGCTTGCCGTCAAGCTGAAGGAATGGACCGGCATCCACTGGATCGTCAGCCTCAGCCGCGACGATGGCCAGCCGACGCTTGTCGAAGCGGAGGCCAGGACCCGGGAACAGCATGTGATCGACGCGCGCCAGGACCCTGACGTGGCGGCAATCCTTGCGCATTTCCCCGGTGCCAAAATCATCGACGTGCGCGTACGGGCGCCCGAACCGGAGGAGGAAGGGGAGGTGACGCCGCCGGCCGCCGCCGAATCCGAGGAAGGTGACATCCTGCCGGGCGACGACATAGAATTCTAAAGTTTCAACAAGGAGCGAGACGATGCGCGACATCATGGGCATGATGGGCAAAGTCAAGGAAATGCAGGCCAAGATGGAGCAGATGCAGGCGGAGATCGCCGAGCTTACGGCCGAAGGCAAGGCGGGTGGCGGCCTCGTCGCCGTCGTCATATCGGGCAAGGGCGAGCTGAAGAGCCTGAAGATCGATCCGTCGCTGTTCAAGGAAGACGATGTCGAGATCCTCGAGGACCTGATCGTCGCCGCCCACAAGGACGCCAAGGACAAGGCCGAGGCGCTGGCCGCCGAAAAGACCAAGGCGCTGACCGCCGGCCTGCCGATCCCGCCCGGCTTCAAGCTGCCGTTCTGAGGCGGCCCTCATATCAAGGTGTCAAGTGATCTAGTGCGCTTCGTCGCCTGGGGATTCCAGCATGGCCCGAAGCTTGTAGTGAATTGGGGCCGAGAGATATCGCGCCCGATCTGCGCCCTGAAGCCTTCGGCCGAAGGTCTCCATTAGCTCGGGCATCGTAATCTTATCTCCCGAAAAAGACATATATTCCATTGGCATCCCGGGCTCGGCTACGCCGCCCCGGATGACGCGGCAATAGATGCCGGGACGGGCGGCGGCGGTGTAACGCTTGACGAATTTCGGATCGGCCATCCTGGCGGCGAAGGTGGCACAGGGCATACGACATGATGTGACTTCGAGGATGAGATCGCCGGCGAGGAAACGGTCGCCGACGGCGGCGTCGCGATTGTCCAGATCTGATATCACCATGTTCTCGCCGAAAGTACCGGCCTCGTAGGGTCGGCCCAGCTCCTGCGCCCACCAGTCGAGCGTCAGCGATCCCTCGATATAAACAGCCTGGTCGACGCCGCCATGGTGTTTGCGGTTGCAGATCGCATCGCCGACAAGACCTTCGGCATCGATCATCACGGCGCCATTGACGGCATGTTTGAAGATGCCGGTCTTGTAGCTCTTGCCCGGCAGTCTTTCGGGATTGCCGGTGCACAAGGCCAGGATTTTCATGGGATGGCCGATCCTTCCGCGATTCCGTTTTCGTTCCATATCAGTTAAGAACGGCGCATGGCAAAACGAGTCACCGGACCCGAAATCGAAAAACTCATCCAGCTTCTGGCAAAGGTGCCGGGCCTTGGGCCTCGCTCGGCGCGCCGGGCGGCACTGCATCTGATCAAGAAGAAGGATCAACTGCTAGGCCCGCTGTCGAATGCAATGGGCGAGGCGTATGACAAGGTGAAGATCTGCTCGCGCTGCGGCAATGTCGATACGGTCGACCCCTGCATTGTCTGCACCGACACGCAACGCGATCAATCCGTCATCATCGTCGTCGAGGACGTCTCTGATCTCTGGGCGCTGGAGCGGGCAGGCGCGATGAACGCCGCCTATCACGTGCTCGGCGGCACGCTGTCGCCGCTCGACGGGGTCGGTCCTGACGATCTCAATATTCGCGGGCTGATCGACAGGGTCGGCGAAGGCGGCATCCGGGAACTGATCATCGCGGTCAATGCCACGGTCGAGGGACAGACGACGGCGCATTACATCACCGACCAGTTGCAGGGGCTCGATGTGAAGATCACGCGGCTGGCGCATGGCGTGCCTGTTGGCGGCGAACTCGACTATCTCGACGAGGGCACGCTTGCGGCGGCACTTCGGGCGCGGACGGTGATATGAGGGGATTGCATATGCCGAAAGATACCCCCCTCTGCCCTGCCGGGCATCTCCCCCACAAGGGGGGAGATCGGCTAGAGGCACGCTCATCCGTTCCTCGCGTTTCGACGCTTCAGTACGTGCGACGGTTGCTAAGGGCAAAGCATCGCCTGTTTCCGATCTCCCCCCCTGTGGGGGAGATGCCCGGCAGGGCAGAGGGGGGTGGGCCGCGGCAGGTCATATCGTTTATCGTTATACTCGTAACCGCTCTGATGCCTCTGCCCGCCCTCGCCGCCTCCAAAGCCGATGTCGAGGCGCAGTTCGAAAAATGGGTGCAGAGCGACCTCTGGCCGGAGGCGAAGGCGAACGGCATTTCGGAGAAGGTCTTTCAAGCCGCTTTCTCCGGCATCACGCTGAACTGGAACTTGCCCGATCTTGCCCCGCCCGGTTTCCCGCCGCCGAAGGAGCAGAAGCAGACGCAGGCCGAATTTTCCTCGCCCGCTCCCTATTTCAACGAGGATCAGCTGAAAAAGCTTGCCGCAACGGGACGCGGCTTTGCCGCCCAATATGGCTCGACGCTGAAGCGGATCGAAAAGACCTATGGCGTGCCGGGCTCGATCGTGCTTGCCATCTGGGGCCGGGAGACGGGCTTCGGCGCCGCGAAGATCCCGAATTCGGCGATCGAGGTGCTGGCGACCAAGGCCTTCATGTCGACGCGCAGGGAGATGTTCCGCACCGAGCTGGTGGCCGCACTCCATATTCTCGACGGCGGCGACGTCACTCCTGCCAACTTCAAGGGTTCGTGGGCGGGCGCACTCGGCCAGCCGCAATTCATGCCGACCAGCTATCTAAAATATGCCGTGGATTTCGATGGCGACGGTCACCGCAATATCTGGACCTCGGTGCCCGATACGCTCGCCTCGATCGCCAATTACCTGGTCAAGAAAGGCTGGCAGCGCGACCGCGACTGGGGCTTCGAGGTGTCGATACCGGAGGCGGTCTCCTGCGCGCAGGAGGGACCCGATCTGGCAAAGCCGCTGTCGCACTGGGCCTCGCTCGGCATCGACCGCATCTCCGGCAAGGGCTTTCCCTCCGGCGAGATGAAGGCTGAGGGCATGATGCTGGTGCCGGCCGGCCGCGACGGACCGGAATTCATCGTCACCCCGAATTTCTACATCATCAAGGAATATAATAATTCCGATCTCTACGCGCTCTATATCGGCAATCTCGCCGACCGGATCGCCTATAATGGCGGCGCCTTCCAGGGCAGATGGGGCGATGTCGGCAAGATGCTGCGCTCGGACGTCGCCGCCATGCAGAAGGCGCTGGAACGGCAGGGCTATGATGTCGGTGGTTCCGACGGCCTGCCGGGCTACAAGACGCGGCGTTCGATCGGCCAGTGGCAGGCCAAGAACGGCATGAAGCCGACATGCTTTCCGGAGGCGACGATGAAGGGCAAGCTGAAGTAGGCGGCCTCAGAGATTGAGTTTCAAACCTTCATGGCTGGCGACGAAACCGAGCTTCTCGTAGAAGCGGATCGCATCCCCCCGCGTCTTGTCCGATGTCAGCTGCACGAGGCCGCAACCACGCTCGGCGCATTGGGCGATCGCCCATTCGATGAAGTGCGAGCCGAGGCCAGAGCCGCGAAGATCGCTTGCCACACGCACGCTTTCGATCTGGCCGCGCCACATGCCCGTCCTCGAAAGACCGGGAACAAAACTCAGCTGCAGACAGCCGACGACCCGATCGGCCGCATCGGTTGCGACGGCCAGAAGCTGATTGGCGTCCGCCTCGATCGCCGCGAAGGCCGAGAGGTAACGCGCGTCGACGGGATCCGAAACGATCTCCCTGGTGCCGCCAAGATCGTCATCGGCCAGAAGCCGGACGATGGCGGCAAGATCGGACCGGCGGGCGAGCCTGAATCTATACATGCCTGATCTCTGCATAGCTGGTCTCAATGATGCAGATCGATCGGCGCCTTGTGGAAGACGTCGTTATCAGGCGGAATGGCCTGGCGTTCGATCATGCGGTGGACATGCAGCGGACCTTCACCGCGGTGAAGCGCACGAAGCCTGTCGGTGTTTTCGGCATCGGCCTGCGTGCGCCGCTGGTTGTGTCTTATATATTCGACCCAGGTCGGCGTATGGTAGGTTTCCGTCCAAAGGCTGGGATTTTCGAGATCACGCATCAGCGCCCAGTTGCGGGCGCCGTCGCGGATGCGGATACGGCGGCGTTCGCCCATCAATTCCATGAATTCGGCAAGATCATCATCTCCGATCTCGTAATCGACCTGGATGACGATCGGGCCGCTGCGTGGCGTGATGTCGAGACTGAGGGCCGGCTCGGTGAAGCGATTGAGCGGATCGAGATTGAGCGAGGCGAAGGCCGGCATCGAAAAACGCAGGCCGATGGCGATGCCGAGCAGCATGACGACGGATGACATCAGCAGCGCATCGGCGACGCCGTAGCGATCGGCGGCAACGCCCCACAGCCAGCTGCCGCCGGCGATGCCGCCGAAGGTGACGGTCTGATAAAGCGACAGTGCCCGGCCGACCACCCAGCGCGGCGTCGAAAGCTGGACGATGGTGTTGAAGAGCGAAAGTGCAGAGACCCAGCAGGCGCCGGAAACGAGCAGCCCGGCAGAAGTGAGGACGGCACTCGGGCTCACGGCTGCGATGACCGCGCTCAATGCGAAGCCGGCAAAGGAGAGGCGGATGATTATCTCGCTGGAAAGCACTTGGCGGAGCCTGGCATTCAGCACCGCACCGCCAATCGCGCCGATGCCGAAGGCGCCCAGCATGAAACCATAGGTCAGCGGCCCGCCGGCAACGAGATCGAGGGCGACGACCGGCAGCAGCGCCAGGATCGAGCTGGCGCCGATGCCGAAGAGTAGCCCTCTGACAAGGACCTTTTCGAGATTGGGCGACATCGAGACATAACGCAGGCCGGCGAAAATGGCGCTGCCGAGCGCCTCGCGCGGCAAGGTCGAGACGGGCGTGGCTGGCCGCCAGCGCAGCAGGGCATAGATCAGGGCGAGGTAGCTCAGCGTATTCACCGCGAAGGCCGCAGCCGCGCCGGCAGCGGCGACGATGACGCCGCCGATCGCCGGGCCGACGCTGCGGGTGATGTTGAAACCCATGCTGTTCAGCGTGACCGCTGCGGGCAGATCGGCACGCGGCACCATGTCGCCGACCGAGGCCTGCCAGGAGGGATTGTTGAGCGCGGTGCCACAGCCGATCAGGAAGGTGAAGAAGAGCAGCAGCCAGGGCGTGATCCAGCCGAGAAGGGCTGAGGCCGTCAACAGCGCCGAGACCGTGAGCATCATGCACTGCGCCGTCAGCATCACCCGCCGGCGGTCATAATTGTCGGCCAGCGCACCCGATATCAGCGAAAAGAGCATGATCGGCAGCGCCGTCGAGGTCTGCACCAGCGCGACCATGTCCTCCGAGGCGGTGATCGTCGTCATCATCCAGGCGGCGCCGACCGCCTGGATCAGGCCGCCGAAATTCGAAGATAGGCTCGCGAACCAGATGGTGCGGTAGGTATCGTGCCGCAAAGGCGCCAATGTCGACGAAGTGTAGGCCACGATTTCTCCCGCTTTTGTTATTGCGCGCCAACGGCAATATATGCGCAAGACCGGCGCTGGCCATAGGCCTCATCACGCGCGGCAAGCGAATTGGCCGAATCGGTCGCGGACCTTGCAATTTCGGAAAAACCCGACTATATGCCTCTCAAATTCTTGATCGCTTGATGAAGAGTGGGCCGCAAGGACCCGCTCTTTTTTATTAGCGTGATCGCAGAAACAGCATGAAATTGCGAGGAGCGCACCGCTTGTCGGATCTGACAAACGCAGACAACGAACGTGAGCCGCGGCTGATTACCGAAACCGGGCTCGACCAGCGTCTTGCTGATATCATCGAACCCGTTCTCGTCGACCTGGGCTTCCGGCTTATCCGCGTCCGCATGATGAACCAGAACGGCGCGACGATGCAGGTCATGGCCGAACGCAACGACGGCACGATGACGGTCCAGGATTGCGAAGAAGTCTCGATGGCGATTTCTCCCGTCCTCGATGTGGAAGATCCGGTCGATAAAGAGTATCATCTGGAAGTGTCTTCGCCCGGCATCGACCGTCCGATGGTGCGGAAATCCGATTTCGTCCGCTGGCAGGGCCACCTTGTGAAATGCGAGACGTCGATCTTGATCGACAATCGCAAGCGCTTCCGCGGCAAGATCGTCGAAGCAGGCACAGATGGTTTCACGCTCGAGCGTGACCAGATCGCCTATGGGGAAGAGCAGAAGGTCACCATTCCCTTCACGGCGCTTAGCGATGCGAAGCTCATTCTGACCGACGACCTGATCCGCGATGCGTTGCGCGCCGACAAGCTGGCGAAAGCCCAGGCCGCCAACCAGAACGAAGCGGACGACGAAGAATAACCGATCAACAGACCGCTCCAGGGACGGGAACCCTGGAGTAAAGACGGAGAAACAAGACAATGGCAGTCAGTGCGAACCGGCTCGAACTTCTGCAGATCGCAGATGCAGTGGCGCGCGAAAAAGTCATCGACCGCGAGATCGTGCTGGCCGCAATGGCCGATGCCATCCAGAAGGCGGCACGCTCCCGTTACGGCACCGAGTCCAACATCCGGGCCGACATCAATCCGAAGACCGGCGAAATCCGCCTGCAGCGCTTGCTCGAAGTCGTCGAGAAGGCCGAGGATTATTCGACGCAGATCCCGCTGGAGCTGGCCCGCGACCGCAACCCGGACGCCGCACTCGGCGATTTCATCGCCGATCCGCTGCCGCCGATGGATTTCGGCCGCATCGCCGCACAGTCGGCCAAGCAGGTGATCGTCCAGAAGGTGCGTGAAGCCGAGCGCGACCGCCAGTTCGACGAATTCAAGGATCGCGTCGGCGAAATCGTCAACGGTACCGTCAAGCGCGTCGAATACGGCAACGTCATCGTCGATCTCGGCCGTGGCGAAGGCATCATCCGCCGCGACGAAATGATCCCGCGCGAAAACGTCCGCTATGGCGATCGCGTCCGTGCCTATGTCTATGATGTCCGTCGCGAGCAGCGCGGCCCGCAGATCTTCCTGTCGCGCACGCATCCGCAATTCATGGTGAAGCTTTTCACCATGGAAGTGCCGGAGATCTACGACGGTATCATCCAGGTGAAGTCGGTCGCCCGCGACCCGGGTTCGCGCGCCAAGATCGCGGTGATCTCGAACGACAGTTCGATCGATCCGGTCGGTGCCTGCGTCGGTATGCGCGGCTCACGCGTTCAGGCCGTCGTCGGCGAGCTTCAGGGCGAAAAGATCGACATCATCCCGTGGAGCCAAGACCCGGCGACCTTCGTCGTTAACGCCCTGCAGCCGGCCGAAGTCGCCAAGGTCGTTCTCGATGAGGATGCCGAGCGCATCGAAGTCGTCGTTCCCGACGAGCAGCTGTCGCTTGCGATCGGCCGCCGCGGCCAGAACGTCCGCCTCGCCTCGCAGCTGACCGGCTGGGATATCGACATCATGACGGAAGCCGAGGAATCGGAGCGCCGCCAGAAGGAATTCAACGAGCGCACCAACCTGTTCATGGATTCGCTCGATGTCGACGAGATGGTCGGCCAGGTTCTGGCTTCGGAAGGTTTTGCCGCGGTTGAAGAACTGGCTTATGTCGATCTCGACGAAATCTCTTCGATCGACGGTTTCGACGAGGAGACGGCGCAGGAAATCCAGCAGCGTGCCCGCGAATTCCTCGAGCGTCTCGAAGCTGAGATGGACGAGAAGCGCAAAGCTCTCGGTGTCCAGGACGAACTGCGTGAAATCAACGGCATGACCGCCCAGATGATGGTGGCGCTCGGCGAAGACGGCATCAAGTCGATCGAGGACTTTGCCGGCTGCGCTGCCGACGATCTCGTCGGCTGGTCGGAACGCAAGAACGGCGAAACGAAGAAGTTCGAGGGCCTGTTCTCGAAGTTCGACGTCTCGCGCGTCGAAGCAGAACAGATGATCGTCCAGGCCCGCCTTTCGGCTGGCTGGATCACGCAAGAGGACCTGGCGAAGGGGACCGAAGAAGAGGTCACCGAAGCCGAACAAGAAGCATGATGACCGCGCATGAACCGGACGCTCCTCTCGAGGACGACGATCTTGCAGGTTATGACGTGAACGGACGTATGTGCATCGTGACGCGCGAAAGCGGATCGCCGGAAGAGCTGATCCGCTTCGTCGCCGCTCCCGATGGAACAGTTGTCGCCGATCTGAAGCGCGAGCTTCCGGGACGCGGATGCTGGGTGAAGGTCGACCGATCGCTGGTCGACAGGGCGGTGGCGAAGAAGCTCTTCGCCCGCGCGCTGAAGACGGATGTAAAGGCGGCGGACGATCTCGGCGCGAGTGTCGATCGGCTGCTCGCGGCGCAATTGATGCAGATGATGAACATGGCGCGGAAAGCCGGCCAGTTCGTCAGCGGCTCCTCGAAAGTGGATGCCGCGGTCAGAAGCGGAGCAGCCCTTGCGGTGTTCCACGCGACTGGTGCAGCGGACGACGGCGTCCGGAAAATCGACCAGGCCCGCAAGGCCTGGCACCTCGGAATGGAGACCGAGGAGGAGATACCTTCCTTCCGTCTCTTCTCGGAGAGCGAAATGGAAGGCCTGATGGGCCAGAATGCTTTTATCCATGCCGCAGTGCTTGCAGGGCAGGCGGGTGAAGGTGTAGTGAAGCGCGCAAAGATGCTCGAACAGTACCGTATTGGCGGTCAGTCCCGGGCAGCGGGCGGCGCTGGCCGGCTAAAACAATGAGGCGGTCACCGGCATCGGCCGGTCCCATGCTCATTGATCGACAGTATTGAACGACAGGGTCTGATCTAGTCATCGCTCCCTGTCCGAAGGAACGGGAACGAATGACCGATAGTAACGACGACAAGACAATCAGCGTAGCGGGCAAAAAGACACTCACCCTGAAACCATCGGGGATGAGCCAGGGTACCGTTCGCCAGGATATGGGTCGAGGTCGCACCAAGGCGGTCGTCGTCGAGACCCGTAAGCGGCGCCCGATGCGCCCAGAAGACGAAAAGCCGATCACGCCCGTCACTCCGGCGGCCCCCGTGCGCGCAGCCGAACCGGCGCCCGCACCGGTGCAGGCGCGTCCGCAGCAGCCGACGCCGGCACCGCGGGTTCAGCAGGGCAACAACAACCAGACGAACCAGCGTCCGTCGCAGCAGTCTCACCAGCCGCCGCGCCAGAACGATCGTCCGCGCCCGGTGGTGCTGAACCATCTGTCGCCGGAAGAGATGGACGCCCGCCGCCGCGCGCTTGCCGACTCCCAGGCGCGTGACGCCCAGGATGCGATTCGCCGCGCCGAGGAAGAAAAAGTCCGTGCCGCCGAAGAGGTTATCCGCAAGGCAGCCGAAGCGGAAGAAGCTGCCCGCCGGGCCGCTGAGGAGGCTATCCGGCAGGCTGAGGCACCCGCTGTTGCTGAACCCGCAGCCGCAGAACCGGCTCCGGCCGAAGCACGCACCGACGCCGCACGGCCGCAGCAGCCCGCATCGTCGGCACCGGCCGCACGCCGGCCCGATGCGGCTGGAGCACCTGCTGCCCGTCCGGCACCCGGCGCTGCCGTCCCTGGGGCCGTTCGCGGTCGCCGCGACGAAAAGGAAGAAGACGATCGTGGCGCAGCGCGTGGCGGCCCGGTCCGTGGCCGCGTCGTTCGCCCGGAACCCGCAAAACCGGTCACGACTCGTCCGAAGACGGATGAAGAGCGCCGTCGCGGCAAGTTGACGATCACCACCGCCAACGTCGACGGCGAGGACAATGCCCGCGGTCGTTCGCTCTCGGCGATGCGTCGCCGGCAGGAGAAGTTCCGCCGCGGTCAGATGCAGGAAACCCGCGAGAAGATCTCCCGCGAAGTGGTTCTGCCCGAGACCATCACCATTCAGGAACTGTCGCAGCGCATGTCCGAACGCGCCGTCGACGTCATCAAGTACCTGATGAAGGAAGGCCAGATGATGAAGCCGGGCGACGTTATCGACGCCGACCTTGCCGAAATCATCGCCGGCGAATTCGGCCATACGGTCAGGCGCGTGTCGGAATCCGACGTCGAACTCGGCATCTTCAACGTGTCCGACGACGATGGCGAACTGGTTTCGCGCCCGCCCGTCGTTACCATCATGGGCCATGTCGACCACGGCAAGACCTCGCTGCTCGACGCCATCCGTGATGCCAACGTGGTCTCCGGCGAAGCCGGTGGCATCACGCAGCATATCGGCGCCTATCAGGTGGAGCAGAACGGTCAGAAGATCACCTTCATCGATACGCCCGGCCACGCCGCCTTCACGGCAATGCGTGCCCGCGGTGCGCAGGCGACCGACATCGCGATCCTGGTCGTCGCAGCCGACGACAGCGTGATGCCGCAGACGATCGAATCGATCAACCACGCCAAGGCGGCCGGTGTTCCGATCATCGTGGCGATCAACAAGGTCGACAAGCACGAGGCTGATCCGCAGAAGGTCCGCAACCAGCTGCTGCAGCACGAAGTCTTCGTGGAATCCATGGGCGGTGAAGTGCTTGACGTCGAGGTTTCGGCCAAGACCGGCAAGAACCTCGACAAGCTGCTTGAGGCGATCCTGCTGCAGGCGGAAATTCTCGATTTGAAGGCCAATGCGAACCGGACCGCGGAAGGCACTGTCATCGAAGCCCAGCTCGATCGTGGCCGCGGTTCGGTCGCGACCGTGCTCGTCCAGAAGGGTACGCTGCGTCCGGGCCAGATCATCGTCGCCGGCGACGTCTGGGGCCGCGTGCGCGCTCTCGTCACCGACAAGGGCGACCATGTGAAGGAAGCCGGTCCGGCAACGCCGGTCGAGGTTCTCGGTCTTTCCGGCACGCCGCAGGCGGGCGACAAGTTCGCCGTCGTCGAAAGCGAAAGCCGCGCCCGCGAAATCTCGGAATATCGTCAGCGTCTGGCCCGCGACAAGGCGGCTGCCCGCCAGTCGGGACAGCGCGGTTCGCTGGAACAGATGATGATGCAGCGCCAGAGCGTCGGCATCAAGGAGTTCCCGCTGGTCATCAAGGGTGACGTGCAGGGCTCGATCGAAGCGATTGCCGGTGCGCTGGAGAAGCTTGGCACCGACGAAGTGCGCGCCCGCATCGTCCATTCGGGCGCCGGCGGCATCACCGAGTCGGATATCTCGCTCGCCGAAGCCTCGAACGCGGCCATCATCGGCTTCAACGTCCGTGCAAATACGCAGGCACGCCAGTTCGCCGAACGCGAAGGCATCGAAATCCGCTACTACAACATCATCTACGACCTCGTGGATGATGTGAAGGCAGCGATGTCGGGCCTCTTGTCTCCGGAGCGGCGCGAAACCTTCATCGGCAATGCCGAGATCCTCGAGGTGTTCAACATCACCAAGGTCGGCAAGGTCGCAGGCTGCCGTGTCGTCGAAGGCAAGGTCGAACGTGGTGCGGGCGTCCGCCTCATCCGCAACGACGTCGTCGTGCACGAAGGCAAGCTCAAGACGCTCAAGCGCTTCAAGGACGAAGTGTCCGAAGTGCCGATGGGTCAGGAATGCGGCATGGCCTTCGAAAACTACGAGGACATGCGCGCCGGCGACGTCATCGAGTGCTTCCGCGTCGAGCATATCACGCGCACGCTCTAAGCTGCTGCGCCTGAACTTTTCCGAAAGCCATCCGCCAGCCGGCGGATGGCTTTCGGGCATCTGCTGACTTGACCTTTTGGACCAAAAGAGTCATGGACGCTCTCCTTTGACGGGTTCGATTCCCAGCCGCATCGGCAAATAGAGATAACAATGACCAGACCAACTTCTTCCGCGCCTTCGCAGCGCATGCTGCGCATTGGCGAACAGGTTCGCGCCGCTCTCACCCAGGTGCTGCAGCGCGGCGAAGTGCGTGACGAAATCATCGAGGCGACCGTGATCTCGATCTCGGAAGTGCGCATGTCGACGGACCTCAAGATCGCCACCGCCTATGTGACGCCGCTCGGCGTTTCAGACCACAGCATTGTCATCCAGGCGTTGAACCGTCATGCAAGGTTCATCCGTGGCCGGCTCGGGCCGCAGCTTCGGCAGATGAAATACATGCCGGAGGTACGCTTCCGCGACGATACCAGCTTCGACAACTACAAGAAGATCGACGAGCTGCTGCGTTCGCCCGAGGTGAGCCGCGACCTCGACGGCGATAATGACGAACAATAAACAGAAGAGACGCATGTCCAAACCACGCAAACCCAAAGGCCGGCCGATTTCCGGCTGGCTGATCCTCGACAAGCCGGTGGATTTCGGCTCGACGGAAGCCGTCTCCAAGATCAAGTGGCTCTATAAGGCTGAGAAGGCCGGTCATGCCGGCACGCTCGATCCGCTCGCCTCCGGCATGCTGCCGATCGCGCTTGGCGACGCGACGAAGACCGTCCCCTACGTGATGGACGGCCGCAAGATCTATGAATTCACGGTGAGCTGGGGCGAGGAGCGGGCGACCGACGATCTCGAGGGCGAAGTGACGGAGAGTTCGGACAAACGCCCGAGCGAACAGCAGATCCGCGACATCCTGCCTGGATATATCGGCACCATCAGCCAGGTGCCGCCGCAGTTTTCCGCTATCAAGATCGCAGGTGAACGCGCCTATGATCTGGCGCGCGAAGGCGAAACCGTCGAAATCCCCTCGCGTGAGGTCGATATCTTCCGGCTGACCTTGCTCGCCTGCCCGGACGCCAATCGCGCGCATTTCGAAGTGGAATGCGGCAAGGGTACTTATGTCAGGGCGCTGGCGCGCGATTTCGGGCGCGAGCTCGGCTGCTACGGCCATGTGTCCGGGCTGCGGCGCACCTTCGTCGCGCCTTTCGCGGAAGAGGCCATGGTGCCGCTCGCGGATCTCGTGGCGCTGGAGGCGATCGAGGATATGGACGAGCGCCTGGCGGCCCTCGACGCGCTGCTGATCAACACCTGCGAAGCGCTATCCTCCCTGCCCCATCTGGTCATCAATGACGACCAGGCGCACCGGCTGAAGATGGGCAACCCGATCCTGGTGCGTGGCCGCGATGCGCCGGTTGCCGAAAGCGAAGCCTATGCGACGGCCCGCGGCAAGCTGATCGCGATCGGCGAGATCGGCCAGGGCGAGTTTCGCCCGAAGCGGGTTTTCGCCTGAGCCTATCTGGCTTTCCGACAAGACAGCGATTGTCAGCCGGTCGCGATGCGATATCTTCCCTGTCGGGCAGCCATAGCGGCCCGAGGGGCCATGGGGGCCTGACAGAGGGAAAGACTATGCGTGGAACTGCTATCGGAATCCTGACGTTCTTTTCGATGTTGCTTGCCGTCACCGGCGCTCAATCCGCCGAGCGCTGGGCCGAGCTTCCGGCCTTTCCTTCGATGCCGGTGGCAAAGACGAGCGGCATGGCCGAGGTGAACGACATCAAGATGTATTACGCCGAATACGGCAAAGGCGACCCCATCCTGTTCATTCATGGCGGTCTTGGAAATGCCGAGGTCTGGGGTCACCAGGTCGCCGATTTTGCCAAGGATCATCTGGTCATCGTTGCCGATAGCCGCGGACATGGGCGCTCGACGCGCAGCCAGCAGCCCTTCGGTTATGATCTGATGACATCTGACTATGTCGCCCTTCTTGACTATCTGAAGATCGACAAGGTGACACTTGTGGGATGGTCGGATGGCGGCATCATCGGCATCGACATGGCGATGAAACATCCGGAAAAGCTGACGCGCGTCATTGCCCAGGCAGCCAACGTCACGACCGACGGCGTCAAGGCTGACGTGATGAACAACAAGACCTTCAACGACTACATCAACGTCGCCGGCGACTATTACAGGAAGCTGTCGCCGACGCCGAACGAATACGACGCCTTCGTCACCCAGATTTCCGAGATGTGGGCGACCCAGCCGGCCTGGACGGCAGCGGATCTTGGAAAGATCGCGGTGCCGATCACGCTCGCCATCGGCGACCATGATGAGGCGGTGAAGCTCGATCATACGGAGATGATGGCGAAAGACATTCCGGGCGCAAAGCTCGTCATCCTGAAAAATGCCAGCCATTTCGCCATGCTGCAGGATCCCACGGGTTACGATGCGATGATCCGGGACGCCATGGCGGGCCGCTGAAAACCGCTGCGGGCGCTCCCCTCTTTCCATCGCGGCTTATTTGGTTTATAGGCAGCGCCAGCGTCAGGTTTGCCTGCTCGCATTCACGGCCAAAGCTGGACGACATCCCGGCTTTTGGCGACTTTATCTCCTCCTCTTAGAAAGGATAACCCGATGTCGATCACTGCTGAGCGCAAGTCTGCGCTGATCAAGGAATATGCGACCGTTGAAGGCGATACCGGTTCTCCGGAAGTCCAGGTCGCGATCCTGACCGAACGCATCAACAACCTGACCGAACACTTCAAGGACCACAAGAAGGATAACCATTCCCGCCGTGGCCTGCTGACGATGGTTTCGAGCCGCCGCTCGCTTCTTGATTATCTCAAGAAGAAGGATGAAGGCCGCTATTCCAAGCTGATCACCAGCCTGGGTATCCGCCGCTAAGATTGTCCGGCGGGCGCTTTCCGAGCGCCCGCCGGATGTGTTTCGGGACACGGTTCCCGATGAAATGTTCCAGCCGCGCCCTATCTTTTACGCGGTGGAAAGACCGGCAGACCCGGATGGGCCGGTTCTGCCAAACCAACCGTTGACCTGTCATGGGGCAGGATTGCCGGATGCTTTCGGCCAAGGCTTGTCAATGAGCTTTGGCCCGGTTTCTCAGGAACGCCTGAGGAAACCGAGGATGAAAAGCCTCCCGTTGTCTTGCCCGTGATACGTCACATTGATTGCGGTCGACTGTGCGCTGCGCCTTGATACCGGCGATGGCGCGTGCTCCCGCATTGAAGGACAAGACATGTTTGATACACACACAGTGGAAATCGAGTGGGCCGGCCGCCCGCTGAAGCTCGAAACCGGCAAGATCGCCCGTCAGGCCGACGGCGCCGTTCTCGCCACCTACGGCGAAACCGTCGTTCTCGCCACCGTCGTTTCGGCCAAGGCGCCGAAGGCCGGCCAGGACTTCTTTCCGCTCACCGTCAACTACCAGGAAAAGACCTATGCGGCCGGCAAGATCCCCGGCGGCTATTTCAAGCGCGAAGGCCGTCCGAGCGAAAAGGAAACCCTGGTTTCCCGCCTGATCGACCGCCCGATCCGCCCGCTCTTCCCTGAGGGCTACAAGAACGACACGCAGGTTGTCGTTACCGTTATCCAGCATGACCTCGAAAACGATCCCGATGTGCTGTCGATGGTTGCCACCTCGGCTGCGCTGACGCTGTCCGGCATTCCCTTCATGGGCCCGGTCGGCGGTGCGCGCGTCGGCTACATCAACGGCGAATACGTTCTCAACCCGCATCTCGACGAGATGGACGAATCGAGCCTCGACCTGGTCGTCGCCGGCACCTATGACGCCGTGCTGATGGTGGAATCCGAAGCCAAGGAACTTAACGAAGACGTCATGCTCGGCGCCGTCATGTTCGGCCACAAGGGCTTCCAGCCGGTTCTCGACGCGATCATCAAGCTCGCCGAAGTGGCCGCCAAGGAGCCGCGCGACTTCCAGCCGGCAGACTACTCCGCTCTCGAAACCGAGATGCTCGGCCTTGCCGAAGGTGAACTTCGCGAAGCCTACAAGATCACCCAGAAGGCCGACCGCTACGCCGCCGTCGACGCCGTCAAGGCGAAGGTGAAGGCGCACTTCCTCCCCGAGGAAGGCGAAGCCCGGTACACGGCCGAAGAAGTCGGCGCGATCTTCAAGCATCTGCAGGCAAAGATCGTCCGCTGGAACATCCTCGACACCAAGAGCCGCATCGACGGCCGCAACCTCGAAACCGTCCGTCCGATCGTTTCGGAAGTCGGTCTTCTGCCGCGCACCCACGGTTCGGCGCTGTTCACCCGCGGCGAAACGCAAGCAATCGTCGTTGCCACCCTCGGCACCGGCGAAGACGAGCAGTATGTCGACAGCCTGACGGGCATGTACAAGGAGCGCTTCCTGCTCCATTACAACTTCCCTCCCTACTCGGTTGGCGAGACCGGCCGCATGGGCTCCCCGGGTCGCCGCGAAATCGGCCACGGCAAGCTCGCATGGCGCGCGATCCGTCCGATGCTGCCGACGCCTGAGCAGTTCCCCTACACGCTGCGCGTCGTCTCCGAGATCACCGAGTCGAATGGCTCGTCCTCGATGGCGACCGTCTGCGGTACCTCACTCGCTCTGATGGACGCCGGCGTTCCGCTGGCAAAGCCGGTTGCCGGTATCGCCATGGGTCTGATCCTGGAAGGCGATCGCTTCGCTGTCCTCTCCGATATTCTCGGTGACGAAGACCACCTCGGCGATATGGACTTCAAGGTCGCCGGTACCGCCGACGGCATCACTTCGCTGCAGATGGACATCAAGATCACCGGTATCACCGAAGAGATCATGAAGGTCGCCCTTGGCCAAGCCCAAGGCGGTCGCGTCCACATCCTCGGCGAAATGTCCAAGGCCATCACCGAAAGCCGCGGCCAACTCGGCGAATTCGCTCCGCGCATCGAAGTCATGAACATCCCGGTCGACAAGATCCGTGAAGTCATCGGCTCCGGCGGCAAGGTTATTCGCGAAATCGTCGAAAAGACCGGCGCGAAGATCAACATCGAGGATGACGGCACCGTCAAGATCGCCTCCTCCTCCGGCAAGGAGATCGAAGCGGCCCGTAAGTGGATCCACTCGATCGTCGCCGAGCCTGAGATCGGCCAAGTCTACGAAGGCACTGTCGTCAAGACCGCCGACTTCGGCGCCTTCGTCAACTTCTTCGGCGCCCGCGACGGCCTCGTCCACATCTCGCAGCTTGCTTCCGAGCGTGTTGCCAAGACGCAGGACGTCGTCAAGGAAGGCGACAAGGTCTGGGTCAAGCTGCTCGGCTTCGACGAACGCGGCAAGGTTCGCCTGTCGATGAAGGTCGTCGACCAGGCCACCGGCCAGGAAATCCCGAACGAGAAGAAGAAGGAAGAAGCGGCCGAATAAGCCGCCTTCCAAATTTGATATCGGGCGCGGGAATGCTTCCGCGCCCTTTTTGTATGAGAAGACGAGACGAGACCATGAGCAGCGAGACGCTGAAGACCCTGTTCCATCCCTTTGCCAGCGGCACAGTCGCGGCGCCCGGCGAGGGCGAGCGCGTGCTCTTCCTCGGCGCCGAGGCAGGCTTTGCGCTGCCGGAAGGCTTTGCCGCCTCGCTCATCGCCGTGCAGGGCTTCCGGCCGCTCTATCGGCAGCTGCTGGCCCAGCGGATCGAAGCGAAGCCGGAGATCGACGGCGAAGACTACGATGCGGCTCTGGTGCTCTGCACCAAGCACAAGGGCGAGAACGAGGCCAATCTCGCCGCTGCGATCACCCGCACGCGGCTCGGCGGCCTGATCGTCGTTGCCGGAGCCAAGGAAGACGGCATCCAGCCGCTACGCAAGCGGATGGAAGGTTTCAATATTGCCGTCGATTATATGCCGAAATATCACGGCGTCGCCTTCTGGTTCGGCCGGCCGGCGGATGCAGACGAGATTATCTCCAAGCTGGCAAAGGCGCCGGTGCGCGTCGATGGTCGTTTCCAAGCGACTCCAGGCATGTTCTCGCATGACCGCATCGATGCAGGATCGGAGCTGCTGGCCTCGCGCCTGCCTGAGGATTTCACCGGCGACGTTGCGGATTTCGGTGCCGGATGGGGCTATCTCTCCGTCGAGATGGGGCGGAAGTCGCGTGGACTGACGCGTCTCGACCTCTACGAGGCCGATCACGCGGCTTTGGAGGCTGCCAGGGATAATCTGGCTAAGAATTGCCCGAACGCGCCTGCACGCTTCTTCTGGCACGATCTGGCGGGTGAGCCGGTCAAAGACAAATACGATCTCGTCATCATGAACCCGCCCTTCCATGAGGGACACGCGGCCGATCCGGCGCTCGGCCAGGCAATGATCAAGACGGCCGCATCCGCCCTTCGCGGCGGCGGCCGCCTGCTGCTCGTCGCCAATCGCGGCCTGCCTTACGAGCCGGTTCTGGCGGCGAATTTCAGGGAAAGCGGCGAAACCTGCCGCAACGCCCGGTTCAAGGTGCTGTGGGCGAAGAAATAAGCCTACGCGGCTTCGACGCTGATCCTATCATCGAACAACAAAAAGGCCGTGCGCATCATCTGCGCACGGCCTTTGAGTTTCAAATGGGGTAGCCGTTTACTCGACGTCCGCTTTGCTCAGCGTTTCCAACGTCGGCATGGAGGTGACGTTGAAGCCGGCGTCGACGAAGTGGATTTCACCGGTGACGCCGGAGGAAAGGTCGGAGAGCAGGTAGAGAGCCGAGTTGCCGACCTGATCGATGGTCACGGTCTTGCGCAGCGGCGCATTGCGCTGGTTCCAGGAGAGGATCGCGCGCGCATCGGAGATGCCGGCGCCGGCAAGCGTGCGGATCGGGCCGGCGGAAATGGCATTGACGCGGATGCCTCGCGGGCCGTAGTCGGCGGCGAGATAACGCACCGAAGCCTCGAGCGCTGCCTTGGCAACCCCCATGACGTTGTAGTTCGGGATGACGCGCGTCGAGCCATTATAGGTCAGCGTCAGCATCGCACCACCATCTTCCATCAACGGAGCGCAGCGCTTGGCGATCTCGGTGAAGGAGAAACAGGAAATGACCATGGTGCGGCTGAAATTCTCACGCGTCGTATCGGCGTAGAGACCTTTCAGCTCGTTCTTGTCGGAAAAGCCGATGGCATGGACGATGAAATCGAGCTTGCCCCAGCGCTCCTTGATCGCGTCGACCACGGCATCGACCGAGGCGACGTCCTCGACGTCGCAGGGCAGCACGAAATCCGAGTTGACCTCGGCAGCAAGCGGCTTGACGCGCTTGCCGAGCGCATCGCCCTGATAGGTGAAGGCGAGTTCCGCACCCTGTGCGGCGAGAGCTTTTGAAATCCCCCAGGCGATCGAGTGGTTATTGGCGACGCCCATAACGAGCCCGCGCTTACCCTGCATGAATCCCGTCATATTATTATCCGTTATAACGCTGGAAGACGAGCGTGGCGTTGGTGCCACCGAAGCCGAAGGAATTGGAGAGGGCAATGTCGATCTTGGCGTCGTCGATGCGCTTGCGCACGATCGGGACACCTTCGAATTCGGGATCGAGCTCGGTGATATGAGCGCTTTCGCCGATGAAGCCGCGCTGCATCATCAGCAGGGAATAGATCGATTCCTGCACCCCGGCAGCGCCAAGCGAATGGCCGGTCAGCGACTTGGTCGACTGGATATGCGGGATCTTCGAGCCGAACACTTCGCGGATGGCGCCGATTTCCTTGCTGTCGCCGACCGGCGTCGATGTGCCGTGGGTGTTGACGTAGTCGACGTCGCCTTTGACGGTGGCGAGCGCCTGGCGCATGCAGCGGATAGCGCCTTCGCCCGAGGGGGCGACCATGTCGTAGCCGTCCGAGGTTGCGCCATAGCCGACGATTTCTGCGTAGATCTTGGCACCGCGGGCCTTAGCGCGCTCCAGCTCCTCAAGCACCAGCACGCCGGCGCCGCCGGCGATGACGAAACCGTCGCGGTTGACATCATAGGCGCGCGAGGCGCTGTCCGGCGTGTCGTTATATTTGGAGGACATGGCGCCCATGGCGTCGAAGAGGTTGGACATCGTCCAGTCGAGATCCTCGTGGCCGCCGGCGAACATCACGTCCTGCTTGCCCCACTGGATCATCTCGGCGGCGTTGCCGATGCAATGCGCCGAGGTCGAGCAAGCCGACGAGATCGAATAATTGACGCCGTGGATCTTGAACCAGGTGGCGAGCGTGGCCGACGCGGTCGAGGACATCGCCTTCGGCACGGCGAAGGGGCCGATGCGCTTCGGGCTGTTATTTTTTATGGTGATCTCGGCAGCTTCGATCAGGGTGCGGGTGGACGGACCGCCGGAGCCCATGATGATGCCGGTACGCTCGTTCTGAGCGTAGTCTTTCTCTTCCAGGCCGGAATCGGCTAGTGCCTGTTTCATGGCGACATGGTTCCAGGCGCCGCCCTGCGACAGAAAGCGCATGGCGCGGCGGTCGACCAGTTCGGCAAGTTCCGCCGAACCGAGCTTCGGACTGCCCCAGACCTGGCACTTGAACCCATGTTCGGCGAAATCGCTCGAAAAGGAGATACCCGACTTTGCCTGCCGCAAGGATTCGGTGACTTCGGCCGCGTCGTTTCCGATCGAGGACACGACACCCAGGCCCGTGACAACTACCCGTCTCATCTGATCAAACCTTTGTTGTTTTCGTCAGCCGCTCGAAATGCGGTTTCAGGCCGCCTTGTCTTTCGATAGACCGACGCGAAGGTCGGCCGCCTGATATATGGTCTCGCCGTCCGCCTTTAGCCAGCCGTCGGCGGTGCCGAGGACCAGACGGCCGCGCATGACACGCTTGAAGTCGATGCCATATTCGATCAGCTTCGTCTGCGGCCGGACCATGCCCTTGAATTTCACTTCGCCGGTTGAAAGCGCCATGCCGCGGCCTTGCTCGCCGAGCCAACCCAGAAAGAAACCGGTCAGCTGCCACATTCCGTCGAGACCGAGGCAGCCCGGCATGATCGGATTGCCTTCGAAATGGCACGGGAAATACCAGTCGTCGGGGCGTACGTCGTATTCGGCCCGGAGGTAGCCCTTATCGAAGGTGCCGCCCGTTTCGGAAATGTCCGTGATGCGGTGAACCATCAGCATGGGCGGCAAGGGCAACTGCGCATTGCCGGGGCCGAACAGCTCGCCATGTGCGCAAGCGATGAGTTCTTCATACGAGAAGCTGGACTGTCTGGTCGTCATAAAGTTTCTTTTCCTCCCGCATCAAGCCGATGGATGTGAACGTGTAGTCCAAGTTCTTCAGAAAATGAAGCACAAGCAAGGCAGCTTCATTCATCTCCCCGGACCAGGCTTGCGCCATTATTTGGTGGTCGCATACAGGAAGGCTAGGGCCGGGACCAGACCTATTTGCGTCAAAAGCCCGTTTTTGCCGCGTTTATCAGGCTCCTGTCCCCATTGAACTATTGAAAGGCTCCGATGCAAAAGTTATACCCCTTAAAGAAACATGATTGCTTTATGCCAGAATAACCGGAGTTGGTTTTGATGACGGGTGCACTCCCGATCGCAATAGAGGTAAGGCTGCGCGGTGCAGGCCTGCGCCCCACCCGCCAGCGTGTCGCGCTCGGCGACCTCCTGTTTGCCAAGGGCGATCGGCATTTGACCGTCGAGGAACTGCATGAGGAGGCGGTTGCCGCCGGCGTGCCAGTCTCCTTGGCAACCGTCTACAACACGCTGCACCAATTCACCGAAGCCGGTCTCATCCGCGTTCTCGCCGTCGAGAGCGCCAAGACCTATTTCGACACCAATATTTCCGACCATCACCATTTCTTCGTCGAAGGCGAAAACGAGGTGCTCGACATTCCCGTCAGCAACCTGACGATCGCCAATCTGCCGGAACCGCCTGAAGGCATGGAGATCGCCCATGTCGACGTGGTGATCCGCCTGCGAGCGAAGCAGGGCTGACGACGCTTCTAAAGCGCGTCGCGCTGCGCACTTTTGGGCGACATGCATTAGGCTTCACATGACATCGTCGGGATGCCGGCCGGGCTTGTGCCGGTAAGTCGGGAAGGTCCAGCCGAACCACAGGGCTCCACCGCGCACCGCAAAGGCCGCCACGACGCCGCAGGCAGACGCCAGATAGAGCTGCATTCCGAGCGCATTGGCGAGCGTGAACACGCCGGCGCCGATGAGGGCTGCGGTCACGTAGATTTCCGGCCTCAACAACACCGAAGGCTCGTTTGCCATCAGATCGCGCAATATACCGCCGAAGGTCGCCGTCAGCGTGCCGGTGACGATCGCGATGGTCGGCGAACCGGTGGCGGCGAGGCCCTTGGCGGCGCCGATCACGCAATAGGCGGCAAGGCCGATCGCATCCAGCCAGATCAGCAGGCGATAGCGCGATTCCAGCAGATGGGCGGTGAAGAAGACGATGACGCCCATGATGCAGCAGACGAGGATATAGGCGGGGTTCAGCACCCAGAAGACCGGCACGCGGCCGAGCACGATATCGCGCACGGTGCCGCCGCCCGTTCCCGTCACCATGGCGAAAAACAAAAAACCGATCAGGTCCAGCTGCTTGCGCGAGGCGGCGAGCGCGCCTGTCGCGGCAAACAGCGCAATGCCGGCATAATCGAGATAGACGAGCAGAGACATGCGAACCCCGGAACCGGCAGAAGTTTTGCGGAATCAATCACGGCGGCAAGGGCGGCGCAAGGCGGCGCGGCCATAAAGCTGAAGTCTTCGATTTAATGCATGTCGTTGTCCCAAAACCGCTGCACAGTTTTGGGCGACATGCATTAGGAGCCCTTATCCAAAGAGGAAAGCCGTGAAAACGCTGGTGCTCGCCGTTCTGAATATCGTCCTGCTGCTTGCCATGCCGGCTGTCGCCCTCAGTCAGCAATCGCTGATCTCCGATCCTGAGATCTACGAGAAGAAACATTTCCAGGAGCAGTGCAAGACGGCTGAATTTGCCGACGGCTTCATCATCCGGCAGGACATCAACAATGATGGCCTGATCGACGCCGTGGTCAACGAGGGCCAGCTGACCTGCGACGGGCAGAAGGGGCCGCAATGCAATGACGACGGCTGTACCTATAATTTCTACCTGCAGGTTGCCGAAGGCGGTTATTTCATGATCGCGACGGCACAGATCTATGGCTACGATTTCGTCCAGCGCTTCGGCAACATGGTGCTGGCGATGAAGATGCATCCGCGTTTCTGCGACCGCACCGAAGGTGATCCCTGCATCGTGACGGCGCGTGTCCGCGGCACGAAATTCGTCACCATCTCGAAGAAGTAAATCTTAGAGCCGTTCCTTCCTGGAAGCGCGGAACCGCTCTAGCCTTTTGTTTTGACGCAATTCCCGGCAAAAGCGCTTCGCGCGTTGCCTGGGAAAACCGCTTCGCACTTTTCCTGGAATTGCTCTATTGCGGATAAAGCTCCGACGTGCGGCCGGCGAGATAATATCCCACCAGGCCGTACCATTCGCGGATTGCCGTCGCCAGGTTTTGCGCATTGAGGTTCGGCTGAGTGAAATCGAGCCCGAGCCTCACCTGGCCGTCGGTGCGATAGTCGGTCGGCCAGGGCACGATATCGATGCCGAGTTTGCGGAAGATGCCGACGGAGCGCGGCATGTGAAAACCCGATGTGATCAGCAGGCAATTGGAAAGCCCCTGGCTTGCCAGGAATTCCTTGGTGTTGACGGCGTTTTCGAAGGTCGTGCGCGATTGCCTCTCCTCGATCAGTCGATCCCTGCCAACGCCGAAGAGCGGGAAGAAACGCTCGGACGCCGCCGCATCACCTTCGTAGATGCCCGAAATGGAGCCGTCGCCGCCCGACACCAGAATGCGCGACTGCGGAAATTTCTGCGCAAGCCGCAGGGCTTCGACGAAGCGATCAGCTCCACTATTGAATTCTATGCCGTGGCGCGCCGTGTTCACCTCGTTTTCGAAGGCGCCGCCGAGCACGATCATGCATTGCAGGCTATCTGGATCGGCGGCGGGCTTTGCGAAGCGCTGCTCGAGACCTTGCATCAGCTGGTTGCCGGCCGTGGTGTAGAGCGTGACGAAGAGGATAAGGGCTGAACCCATTGCGCCGAGGATACTTAAGATACGCCAGCGCAGAAGGCCGGCAATGAGGGCCAAGAAGACGAGGAAGAATGCCAGCGACAGCGGCTGAGCGAAAATCCAGACAAGCTTCGAAATCAGGAACAAGACCCACTCCTTGAGGATTGGCGGCGATCCTTCCTATCCGATTCGACGGTGACAGGAATGCGACGGTTTTATTTCGCGCGCGTGATGGCCGATCCGCTCGGTGCGACCTTCTGATTGAAGCGGCGCTGAAGCGGCCGCGGGATGAGCATGGCGGCAAGTGCAAGCACCATGGCGAAGAGGGAGACCAGCCACAGCGCGTGCGCACCTGTCAGCCGTGTCAGGACGGCGCCGGCGATCGCGCCGAGCACCATGCCGCCCCAGGGCACGATCTGGATCGTCCATTCGACACGACGATCGCCGATGATCCAGCGGCCGATGCCGCGGCCGAAGCGCGACAGGGCGCCGGTCACGTAGGTCAGCCCGATCGGCAGGCCTTCGATATGCTCGACGGCAGCGTTCACCATGCCCATGGAAAAAACGATCATGTAGAACCGCGCGAACAGCATGTTCTGCACCGTCATCATCGAGGCGAGCGCCAGAACCAGCCCGACGCAGCCGAGCACCACAAAGATCCGGCGCTCGGAGACATGGGAGATCACGACGCCAGCCGCATTGCCGAGCACGAAAACGACGATGGCGGAGATCAGGACCGCCGCGTGATAAAGATTGCCCTCACTCAAGGCCAGTGCGGCACGCGTCGTGTTCCCCGTCATGAAGGAGACAAAGTCGCCGGTCAGCAGAAGACCGGTGGCATCAGTCATACCGGCCAGAAACGAGATCGAGCCGACCAGGGCGAGCCCGGTTAAGGTTCGTCGGGTCCGGATGATGCGGCGGCGTCTTGTTCTGGTCATTGGCTGAGGGTCCTGGAGCCGAATCGCTGAGGTTGCGGCAACCAACATACATGCTCTCATTGAGGAATTGGCAAAGGCGATCGGAAGCGGATGGGAGCGGACTTGAACGGCAACACATTTTCGGCCATAGAAACGGCGTTGCTTCAGATCGAAGCTCCGTAAGCGTTTACGTCAATCAACGCGCAACCCGCCGATCGGCGCTGCGCAATTGTCTGATCGGCACCTTACGGAGATCAAAATGCCCAAAGGCAAACTCCCCAAACGTTACAATACAATCGTCATGCCGCTCATCCTCTCGCTGTTGATGACATCAGTCGTCTCAGCGATCAGCATTCTGAGAGCACAGGGCCTGACCGCCCCTGCCCTTGCCATGTGGCCCTCCGCATGGGCGCTCTCCTGGGCGATCGCCTTTCCCGTCCTGCTATTGATGCTGCCGGTGGTAAAGCGGGTGACGGCTATTATCGTCGAGATGTGAGGTGCTCGGCACCGGTGGGCTGTGAGAGCGGCCTGCCGGAGTTGATTTAGGGCGACGCGATTTCAAGTCACTCGTCACGCCAACCTTGCCCAGACAAGCCTACCCCAGGCCTTAGATCGTATACTCCGGTTCAGACAAGGTCTGGTCCATCGTGATGCCCGGGAGGTTGAAGTGGCGCTTGCCCACCTGCCTCGCCGGAATGCCGGCGACCGATGTGTAGGCTGCAACAGTATTGATGACCACGCTGCCTGCACCCACCTTGGCGCCGACGCCAATTTCGATATTGCCGAGAATCTTTGCCCCCGCTCCGATAAGAGCGCCGCGCCGTACCTTAGGGTGCCGGTCGCCGGTATCCTTGCCCGTCCCTCCCAATGTAACATTCTGGAGGATGGAGACGTCGTCTTCGACGACCGCAGTCTCGCCGATGACCAGGCCGCTTCCATGATCGAGCATGATGCTCCTGCCCATCCTTGCGGCGGGATGAATGTCGACGCCGAAAACTTCAGAAATTCGGCTCTGGATGTGGCGCGCCAAATGGAGGCGGTCATGATGCCAAAGCCAGTGGGCGACCCGTTGTCCCTGCAACGCCACAAAGCCTTTGAAATACAGGAATGGCGTCAGGATTTCCGTGTTGGATGGATCGCGTTCCTTGATCGCGGTCAGGTCGGCGGCGGCATCGGCGACAATATTGCGATTACCGACGAACGCCTGGGCAATCACCGCCAGTAGCTCTTCATGGTCGAGGTCGTGATTGGCCAGTTTGATCGCGACCCGCTGAGCGAGCGCTTGGGCGAAACTCGCATGATAAAGCACTGCGGAATTCATGGCGCGTGTGAGCGCTGCATCCTTGGCCGAAGCATTGACAGCCTCCGCGCAAAGAGCCTCCCATATCGCGGCGACCTGAGGCGAGGGGGACGGCTCCGTCGACAGATTGCTCAAGCTGACCAGTGGAACCGTCATGCTAGCTTCCTTCTGCAGGCGGACGTCGCGACATCCCGGCATGCAGACGTAGGTGGGGAGAGGAGCACTACGCCTTGCCCTTGCGGACAACGTCGGCAATCGTCACCTCCTTGGGAATGAGCTTGAGTTTGAAAAAGGTGTCGGCGATATTCTGCTGCTGCGCGACGACGGTGTCGTCCAGGCTCTTGACCCCATAGGACTGGCGCTCGAGCGCCTTGACGAGGACAGGTTCGGGGATGCCGACCGATGGTGAGAGCTCCGCAGCCGCAGCCGCGGTGTCGGACTTGGTCCATTCGTCGATCTCGGAAATGGCGTCGATCAAGACATCGATCGCCTCGGCGTGACCGTCGACCAGCGACTTGGTGCCGAGATAGAACTGATGATTGGGAACGATGCCTTCGCCGTTTCTGAGTTCTCGCGCTTCGACCGCGACTTCCGCCGCGGCCTGGAAGGGATCCCAGATGACCCAAGCATCCACCGCGCCCTTTTCGAAGGCTGCGCGGCCGTCGGCCGGAGCGAGGAAGGATGATTCGACGTCCTCATAGGTCAAGCCGGCTTCTTCGAGCGCCTTGACGAGCAGGTAATGCACGTTCGAGCCCTTGTTGAAGGCGACCTTCTTGCCTTTCAGCTCCACGACGGACTTTATGGGGCTGTCCTTCGGGACAAGTATAGCTTCGCCGCGCGGGGCGGGCGGCTCGTGTGCGATATAGACAAGCGGAGCATTTGCGGCCTGGGCGAAGATCGGCGGCGTTTCGCCGGTCGATCCGAAATCGACAGCGCCGGCGTTCAGGGCCTCGAGCAGCTGGGGACCTCCCGGAAACTCGGTCCATTCAACGGTATAGCCGATGGGTTCCAGTTTCTTCTCCAGCGTGCCTTTGCCCTTGAGAAGCACCAGCGTTCCATATTTCTGGTAGCCGATACGCACGACCTTGTCAGCGGCGCCGGCCAGCCGAACATGGGTCAAAGGTGTCGCGATGGCACCTGCCACCACTGCAGTAAAAGCTCGCCTTGTGATCTTCATCATACCCTCCGGAATAAGACGAGACCAAATTAAAGCGTCTCTATATTTTTCATAGAATATACGTGCTCCGGCGTCCGCTTCTTCGGGATTCGCTTTTTTGTTCTGCTCCGACCGTGAGCAAAAAGAACTGCGCCGGGAAATCGATAACGCCAAGGCTGTGTTCAGGGCGCGACGCGCACGATCAGCTTTCCGAAATTTTTCCCTTCCAGAAGGCCAAGGAAAGCCTCGGGAGCGTTTTCAAGTCCGTCAACGATATCTTCCTTGTACTTGAGCCGCCCTTCGGAGATCCACGCTCCGGCCTGATGGGAGAAGTCGGGACGCTGGTCGGCAAATTCGCGCTGTATGAAGCCTCGTATGGTGAGGCTTTTCCGCAGGATGGCACGCATCACAGCAGGAAGCCGATCACGTCCGCTCGAGACAGAGGAGGTTTCGTTGTAATGCGCGATGAGACCACAGACCGGTATGCGTGCGAAGTCGTTCAGCAATGGAAACACCGCGCTCCAGACTTGGCCACCAACATTCTCGAAGTAGACATCGATTCCGTTCGGACAAGCGGCTGCGAGTTGTGCCGGAAAATCGCTCGCATAATGGTCTATCGCGACATCGAAGCCGAGCTCTTGGCGTAAGTGGTCACATTTCTTGGACCCGCCTGCGATTCCGACAACACGCGCACCGTAAATCTTTGCCATCTGCCCAACTGCCGAGCCAACCGCGCCGCTCGCTGCAGCGACCACAAGTGTTTCGCCGGCTTTGGGTTTGCCGATATTGCGAAGTCCGGCATAAGCCGTGAAGCCGGGCATTCCAAGAATGCCGAGCGCTGTCGTGATCGGTGCGGTTTCCGGATCGAGCTTCTGCAAGCCCGTACCATCGGAAATCGCATAGCTCTGCCAGCCGGAATGCGAGAGGACGATATCCCCCGCCTCGAACGCCGTGTTGCGGCTGCGCGCGACCTGCGCAACCGTGCCCCCTTCCATCACACCGCCGATTTCGACCGGCTTGGCATAGGACTTGGCGTCGTCCATGCGGCCCCGCATGTAGGGGTCAAGGGAAAGATAAAGCGTCTTGAGAAGAACCTCGCCCTCGGCGAGATCCCGAACCGTCTCCCGCTCGAGCCGGAAATTCGCAGCCACCGGCTTTCCGGATGGGCGCGATGCAAGGACGATGCGGGTGGTAACGGGTTGACTAGCCATGGGTGTGCTCCCTTCGGACTTTTCCTTGGTGTATCAGGAATTTGCTTCAAGCAAACCGAGCGCTCGCCATCTGGGCCGTACCGGTGCACCCCCTTGTCGCCGTGTCGCGGGCGTCTGTTCACAACCAGCATGCCTGGAAATGTGACCGCGCTCAGTTCGCCCTCTCTGACGCGCGTTCGCCGATCGAGTAGCGCGGAAAGCGCCGCGCTATATCAAGCTTTATGGTTGTTCCTAGTCCGGCCGCGCTCACGCGGCCTTTGCTTTCGGCTTGGCGGCCTTGACGTGGGTTACGCTGCGGCGGCCGTCGACGCTGATGGGGACGTCGCCGTCAACGGTGGCGCGGCGCACGACCCGGTGCTGGTCGCCGTAGTCGTTGACAGCGTAGTGCTGGGTCGCGCGATTATCCCAGATCGCGACGTCGCCGGCTCTCCAGTGCCAACGCACGGTATTTTCCGGGGCGGTAACGTAGGACTGGAACACCTCGTAGAGTTTTGCGGAGTCACTCTTCGACAAGCCGACAAGGCGCTGAACGAAATTGCCGAGCAGCAGCGATCTTTCGCCGGTTTCGGGATGGACACGCACGACTGGATGCTCGGTCTCGTAGATGGTCGACGTGAAAACTTCCTCGAAATGCTTCCTCTCTTCAGCGGTGGCGCGAGGGCGCACCGCTGCGTAGTCATAGGCATTGCTGTGAATGGCCCACAAATTGTCTGCCAGCAGTTTGAGCGATGCTGGCAGACTTTCGTATGCGGCATGGGTGTTGGACCAGATCGTATCACCTCCGGCCGCCGGAATGACGACACCGCGAAGGACCGAGAATTTTGGATAGGCATCCACGAAGGTGACATCGGTGTGCCACTGGTCCGCCCTGCCGCCGCCGCGGCTGGAATCGAGATTGAGGATGGAAGCCGTGCCGGCCACCGGGCCTTGGGTTGGATGAGGCACAAGGCCGCCCAGGCGGCGTGCGAAGGATTCCTGTTCTGGATCGTCAAGATGGTCCTGGTCGCGGAAGAAGATGACCTTGTGTTTCAGGAGAAGCTGGTTGATGGCTGCGACCGTCGCGTCCGAAAGGTCTCCGCCGAGGCGAATACCCCTGATTTCGGCTCCGACGCGGCCGGTCAGCGGCACGACATCGGACTCGGGAATGATCTGATTGACGAGAACTGGATTGCTCATGGATATCTCCTGGCTGATCTTGGAAGAAGACGGCAAGTCACATGCGCCCAACGACGCATCCGCCGGGCGTTCGAAAATCTCATTGTTGAAATCGACAGGGCTATGGAACGCTATAATCTATCAAATCAATAGACAAAATATTCTAATTTTGGCTGTTTGCCCGAAACAGCCGCCTTCGATATTTTCTTCTTGCCGGTGAATTCTCACTTGAGGCTTTCAGCGATGCATCTTTCCATCGCCAAGCGGCTGGCGCGCGGATGCCTCGTGCGGGCCCTCATTCATCGCGGTTCCAGCCCTTGCGTTCGGCTGTTTTTTGCGACGCGCGATGAATAGTCCTTGCCGATCTCGTCCAAGTTTTTGACCAATTCGCTGTCCGATCCACCGAGCAGGCCTTGATAGTCCTCGCCTCTTTTTGACTTCTCCCAATCATTCCACTCAAGGCCAGTGCGGCCGCGTCGTGTTGCCTGTCATGAAGGAGATGAAATCGCCGGTCAGCAGAAGTCGTCGAGATCTGAGGTGCAAGGCGCCGGCGGGCTGTGGGCAGCCTGCCGGAGTTGAGGTGGGGTGGTTAGAGTCTTTTCTTTGCGAATGCTCTGCCCGAAGCAGACTTCAGATATTTCTCAAAGCAAAGGCCTGCGCTTCATCGGAGAAAGCAAGATAAGTCTTGAGCGACCATGGCAGGTATTTCGAGGTGTGAGACACCTCGCCGGCGTTGTGTTTTGCCACGCGCAACTTCAGGTCACTCGTCACGCCAACATAATAGCGATCCGGAAATTCAATACTCTGGAGAATGTAGACGTACTTCATGGAAGGATCATAGCCCGCCTACGTTGCTTCGCAACTTCGGCGCGGCAGCCTCCGCTTCCTTCTCTCCTCGTCCCGTCAAGCCTGCCGGCTTGCCGAGCCGAAGCTCGAAGAGCGTAGGCTGGTGGAGCTAAGCGGGATCGAACCGCTGACCTCTTGCATGCCATGCAAGCGCTCTCCCAGCTGAGCTATAGCCCCATCAAGGTGGTCCGGCTCGGGGCCGGTCCTGGGATGTTCCTCAAGGCGTGCCCTGCGGAGTGGCGGCTTATTACTTCCGGATTCCGGAGATAGCAAGCCTAAAAAAATGCGGCCCGGAGAATTTTTTCCTCGCCGGGCCGAAATGCGGTCTCAGACTTCGTCTTCGTCGCCGGTCACGCCGATGATATCGCTCATGTCGTCATCATCGTCATCTTCGTCGGGTGTGAGGAAGGTATCGTCGTCGTCATCGCCTTCGATTTCGACATCGTCATCGCCGATATCGGGGATGTCGTCGCCGCCGGCGGCGTCATCGGCATCTTCCAGCGAAACCAGTTCGACTTCGGTGTTTTCAGTATCGACTTCCGCGACCTCGTCTTCCTCGGCAACTTCGGCGATCGCCGAGGTTTCTTCGAAGAAGGACAGAGGGTAGGACTTGCCGGTATAAGGAGAGACGATCGGATCCCGGTTCAGATCATAAAACTTCTTGCCGGTTTCCGGATCGGTACGCTTGGTTCCAAGTTCCGCTTTCGCCACTATAAGCCTCGTGTGAATGACCGAATGCGAGATTCGGCAAATGCCGACCAAGCCGGCGTTCCATCGGAATTTATAAGCCGGTCCCCTTAATCGCTGTGGCTTCCCATGTCAAAGCCAAACTTTGCGATCGGAGCGCGGGGTTTTTGGCAAGCCGACAGATGACCGCCCGGTGCGTTTATGTTAACGAGCCGCAACAGCTGCAGAAGCGGACGGGAATTGCGCCCGGCCAAGCCCGTCTTGCGGCGAAAATAGACTGCGTTTGCAAAGGATTGCGTCATGCTGAACGGCTCCGCGTCAAAGCCCGCCACCGCCCGCAAATCCGCCGGTCTTACGGGCAGCGTCCGTATTCCGGGCGACAAATCGATCTCGCATCGTTCCTTCATGTTCGGCGGGCTTGCTTCCGGCGAAACCCGGATCACCGGCCTGCTCGAAGGTGAGGACGTGATCAATACCGGCCGGGCGATGCAGGCGATGGGCGCCAGGATTCGCAAAGAAGGCGCGCAATGGGTGATCGAGGGCACCGGCAACGGCGCGCTGCTTGCGCCTGACGCGCCGCTCGATTTCGGCAATGCCGGCACCGGCGTGCGGCTGACTATGGGCCTCGTCGGCACCTATGACTTTCGCTCCACCTTCATCGGCGACGCCTCGCTTTCGAAACGGCCGATGGGCCGCGTGCTCGCTCCACTGCGAGAAATGGGCGTGCAGATCAGCGCCTCCGAGGGCGACAGGCTGCCGGTGACGCTCAAAGGTCCGGGAACGCCGAGCCCGATCCGCTATCGCGTGCCGATGGCCTCCGCCCAGGTGAAATCGGCCGTGCTGCTTGCCGGCCTCAATACGCCTGGAGTCACCACGGTCATCGAGCCGGTGATGACGCGCGACCATACCGAAAAGATGCTGCAGGGTTTTGGTGCTTCCCTTTCCGTCGAGACGGATAGCGAGGGTGTGCGCACAATCCGGCTCGAAGGGCGCGGCAGGCTGACGGGCCAGATGATCGATGTTCCGGGCGATCCTTCCTCCACCGCCTTCCCGCTGGTTGCGGCGCTGCTTGTCCCCGGCTCCGACATCACTATCGTCAACGTGCTGATGAACCCGACCCGCACCGGGCTGATCCTGACGCTGCAGGAGATGGGGGCCAATATCGAGGTGCTGAATGCGCGTCTTGCCGGCGGCGAGGACGTGGCGGATCTGCGCGTGCGCCATTCCGAACTGAGGGGCGTGACCGTCCCCGAAGATCGCGCGCCGTCGATGATCGATGAATATCCTATTCTCGCCGTCGCCGCCTGTTTCGCCGAGGGCACGACGGTCATGAAGGGGCTGGAGGAACTGCGTGTCAAGGAGTCCGATCGCCTTTCCGCCGTCGCCGACGGGCTGAAACTCAATGGTGTGGATTGCGACGAGGGCGAGGATTTTCTCGTCGTGCGCGGCAGGCCAGACGGCAAGGGCCTCGGCAATGCTGCCGGCGGCAGGGTCAGCACACATCTCGACCATCGCATCGCCATGAGCTTCCTTGTCATGGGGCTTGCCTCGGAGCATCCTGTCACGATCGACGACGCGGCGATGATCGCGACCAGTTTTCCCGAATTCATGCAGCTGATGACCGGCCTTGGCGCAAAGATCGAGGCGGTGCCGGAATGATGTGCCAGCCACCATTCCCCGAAGCCAAACTCATTTGCCGTTTCGGCGCGCTGTCGCAGGATTGATCACATGACGAACGAGACCTTCACCATCGCCATCGATGGCCCGGCAGCAGCCGGCAAGGGCACGCTCTCGCGCCTCATCGCAGAGCGCTACGGCTTCCATCATCTGGATACCGGGTTGACCTATCGCGCCACGGCCAAGGCGCTGCTCGATGCCGGCCTGCCACTCAACGACGAGGCGGTGGCGGGAAAGATCGCAAGAGAGGTTGAACTCGCTGGATTGGATCGCGATATACTTTCCAAACATGAGATCGGCGAAGCCGCCTCGAAGATTGCCGTCATGCCGGCGGTGCGCCGGGCTCTGGTCGAAGCGCAACGGCGGTTTTCGACGAAAGCGCCGGGAACCGTGCTCGACGGGCGCGATATCGGCACGGTCGTCTGTCCGGAAGCGGCGGTGAAATTCTATGTAACGGCGTCGCCGGAAGTCCGCGCAAGACGCCGTTATGAAGAGATCCTCGGCAAGGGTACTGCGGCGGATTTCGATGCGATCTTCGAGGACGTCAAGCGGCGCGACGAACGCGACATGGGACGGGCTGACAGCCCTTTGAAACCAGCTGATGATGCGCACTTGCTTGATACGTCGGAAATGAGTATAGAGGCCGCGTTTCAAGCTGCTCAATCGATCATCGATGCGGTCTTGAGCCGAAATGCCTAAATTCAAGCGATTTTGCGTGCTCTGAGCATGGATCGCTTCTAATACAGCAAGCCTGAAATTCCGTCCAAGCGCCGGATTGCCTTCATAAAAGAGGGCGGACTGGGTTCAGGCCCGTTCAACGCAAACCAACCGGCGCATACGTGTCCGCTTCCGTTTCAGGACACGCAGGAGATTTTATGTCAGTAGCTACCCCCTCCCGCGAGGATTTCGCGGCTCTTCTCGAAGAGTCCTTTGCCAAGAACGACTTGGCCGAAGGCTATGTCACCAAGGGCATCGTCACGGGCATCGAGAAGGACGTCGCCGTTGTCGACGTCGGCCTGAAGGTTGAAGGCCGCATCGCGCTCAAGGAATTCGGCGCGCGCGCCAAGGACGGCCTGTTGAAGGTCGGCGACGAAGTCGAAGTTTATGTCGAGCGCATCGAAAACGCGCTTGGCGAAGCCGTTCTGTCGCGCGAGAAGGCTCGCCGCGAAGAAAGCTGGGTCAAGCTCGAAGCCAAGTTCGAAGCTGGCGAGCGCGTCGAAGGCGTGATCTTCAACCAGGTCAAGGGCGGCTTCACGGTCGACCTCGACGGTGCGATCGCCTTCCTGCCGCGTTCTCAGGTCGATATTCGCCCGATCCGCGACGTAACCCCGCTGATGCACAATCCGCAGCCCTTCGAAATCCTCAAGATGGACAAGCGCCGCGGCAACATCGTGGTTTCGCGCCGTACGGTTCTGGAAGAATCCCGTGCCGAGCAGCGTTCTGAAATCGTTCAGAACCTCGAAGAAGGCCAGGTTGTTGACGGCGTCGTCAAGAACATCACCGATTACGGTGCGTTCGTTGACCTCGGCGGCATCGACGGCCTGCTGCACGTCACCGACATGGCATGGCGCCGTGTGAACCATCCGTCGGAAATCCTGAACATCGGCCAGCAGGTCAAGGTTCAGATCATCCGCATCAACCAGGAAACCCACCGTATCTCGCTCGGCATGAAGCAGCTCGAGAGCGATCCGTGGGATGGGATCCAGGCCAAGTATCCGGAAGGCAAGAAGATTTCCGGTACCGTCACGAACATCACCGACTACGGTGCATTCGTCGAGCTGGAGCCGGGCATCGAAGGCCTGATCCACATCTCGGAAATGTCCTGGACCAAGAAGAACGTTCACCCCGGCAAGATCCTGTCCACGAGCCAGGAAGTCGAAGTCGTCGTTCTCGAAGTCGACCCGTCGAAGCGCCGTATTTCGCTCGGCCTCAAGCAGACGCTGGAAAACCCGTGGGCAGCATTCGCCCGCAGCCATCCGGCCGGCACTGAAGTCGAAGGCGAAGTCAAGAACAAGACCGAATTCGGCCTGTTCATCGGTCTCGACGGCGATGTCGACGGCATGGTGCACCTCTCCGACCTCGACTGGAACCGTCCGGGCGAACAGGTCATCGAAGAGTTCAACAAGGGTGACGTCGTCAAGGCCGTCGTTCTCGACGTCGATGTCGAGAAGGAACGCATCTCGCTCGGCATCAAGCAGCTCGGCAAGGATGCAGTCGGCGACGCCGCTGCTTCCGGCGACCTGCGCAAGAATGCAGTCGTTTCCTGCGAAGTCATCGCGGTCAACGACGGCGGTGTCGAAGTGAAGCTCGTCAACCACGAAGACATCACTTCCTTCATCCGTCGCGCCGATCTCGCTCGCGACCGCGACGAGCAGCGCCCTGAGCGCTTCTCGGTCGGCCAGGTCTTCGACGCCCGCGTCACCAACTTCTCCAAGAAGGACCGCAAGATCATGCTGTCCATCAAGGCTCTGGAGATTGCGGAAGAGAAGGAAGCCGTTGCCCAGTTCGGTTCGTCCGACAGCGGCGCTTCGCTCGGCGACATCCTGGGCGCAGCCCTGAAGAACCGCGGCGGCGAATAAGCCTCGCATCCACCTTTGAATTGAAGAACCCGCCGGAGCGATCCGGCGGGTTCTTCATTTTCAGGCGATGAAAATGTTATTCCCAACCGACCATGCGCTGATAGAGCGCGTAGACCGGGTCATCGTCCGGGCGACCTGGCTGATAGGCCGACGGTTCGGCATCAATCATCCTCGGCGTCCTGCGCTCGGGTGCGGCGGCCGTTTCTTCAGCGTCGGCCTCGGCATCCTCGCCACCGGACTGTGCCTGTTGCTGATCCTCGGACCCATCGTCGCGCTGGTGCTGATGCTGGTGGTGCGTTTCGCCCGCCTTTTCGTTCGACGGCGTATCCTTGGCGAATTGGTAGGGCAGCTGGTTATAGGGAAATCCCTCCGGCATCCTTGCCGCCAGCGGCAGATAGGAAGCCTCGGCCGTCCCGGGTATCGGCATCATCTGCGGTTGCGCGGAGATTTCTTTCGGCTGACGGGCTGCCACCGCCGCGGCCTCATCCATCTGCGGTGGGCGGAGTGCTGCTGATTGGCGGGGATCGGGTGCCGTGAATTCGACCGGCTGCCTGGTCAAGGTCTCGGTCGCATCGCTGATGACGGCGTCGTCGAGGATGGTGTCGATCTCCACTGCCGCCTCCACGGGAACATCCTCCAGCACGGTTTCGATGTCCTGCTCGCGGATGATGGTGGCGATCATCTCGGAGACTTCTTCGGTCATGGAGGCGACAATTCCTGCCCAGTTCCTGGGAATGACAGGATCAACCTTTTCCGACATCGCGCTGGTTTGGATGGCAGGTGGCTCCGGCGTTTCCTGCGTATCGTCGGCCGCTGCGGCTTCCGTCGGCAACGGTTGCCCGGCTTCGATCTCCTGCGACGCAGATATTTCCGGGGCGATCTCCCTTGCCATAGCCGGGACGGATTGAGCCCGATTCTCAGCCTTCAGCGCTTCCGGATCGGCAGCTTCCACGGCTTCGGCGATGACCGCTTCCTCGGTGGTCGCCAGAGCTGCGGCCTCGATCAGCGAATCGGCTGACGCGGACGCCGTATCTGCCGGCTGACGCATGGCGGCAGGCAGGCTGTCCTCATGCAGTTTTATCTCGGGCAGCCGGATCTCGGGGCGAGCTTCGGCGCGCATCGGCGATGCATCGTTCTGGCCATAGGAGCGGACGACGGCGCGGGCGGCGAGGTCGCGATCCTTGTAGCGGACGATTTCCAGATAGGCGACGATGCGAGCGGCTTCAGGGCCTGCCGGGTTCTTCAGAGCCTCGGCGATCGTCCGGAGCGGCACGCTATGCCCCTGCTCGGTGAGCTGGCGCTCGACCTCATCGATCCTGGCCGTTGGCAGCCGCCGGATGGCATCGGCCAGCCGGGAGGCGAAGGCAAGATTGCTCTCGTCCTCGCCACGATCCAGCGAGAGCGAGTGGCCTGCCGCGTCGATGACATCGAAAAGGGCTTCGACCATGCGTTCGCGCGCCGCAAGAAGCAGAATATTGAGCTTGCCGGCAATGGCGGAATTGAGGTCGGCGGCTTCGACGGCGTTGACAGGCGCGGGGGCAACCACCGATTGGCCGAGACCACTGGCGACGATCGCCGCTGTCTGACCCTGGGACGAAAAGCTTGCATTGGACGCTGCACGAACGGGAGTCAACATGGCATGCTCCTTTCGTAAAGTGACGATGAAAGCAGGCTCTAGAAAAGGACCGCGCTCATCCGGTCCCCTTGCATCCCAGCAGATCCTCCTGTCCGCATGACGCAGTTCCGGCGTCATCGAATGCATAAAAATTAACAGGAATATTAATAAACAGGCGTTAATGAATCGCTAACGGCCGCGGGCAAGCCTGCCGCGCGGCTATTAACAAGCGCAGAATGAAGGCAATTCGCTCAGCTATGAGCGAAGATATCGGCATCTTCCCAGCCGAGCAGGTCGAGCTTGGCGCGGGTCGGCAGGAATTCGAAGCAGGCCGTCGCATGATCGTAGCGGCCGTCGCGGATCAGCCGTTCCGTCAGCTTATCGCGCAACGCATGCAGATAAAGCACGTCGGAGGCGGCATATTCGAGCTGGGCCGGAGACAGCGTCTCGGCCGCCCAATCGGAAGATTGCTGGGCCTTGGAGACGTCGACGTCGAGCATCTCCTTGAGATTATCCTTGAGGCCGTGGCGATCCGTATAAGTGCGGATCAGGCGCGAGGCGATCTTGGTGCAGAAAACCCGGGTCGTCGTGACACCGAAGGTATGGAAGAGCACGGCAATATCGAAGCGGCCGTAATGAAAGATCTTCTGATGGGTGGGGTCTTCGAGCAGGGCGATGAGATTGGGCGCCTCTTTCTGACCGGCGGCGATCCGGATGATATCGGCGGTGCCGTCACCCGGCGAAAGCTGGACGACGCAGAGCCGATCGCGGCGCGGCACCAGGCCGAGCGTTTCGGTGTCGATTGCAATCGCGCCGGTGTAGCGAGCGGCATCGGCCGCGGAAATATCGGCTTCGTGATAACGTATGGTCGCCGCCATGAGACTATCTTTCGTTCGAATGCATCCCCTACAGCGCCGCGCGCCTTTTCGAGAGCCGCAAAGGACACTGTAGCACTTTGAATGGCTGCATAATTTTATCCTTAAATCGATTCCGATTTCAGGAATTATGCAGCAGCGCTATAGCGCAAAGCCGCAGAATGCGAAACCGCTTTCCTGCCGCTGGAGCGCCGTGCTTCCTCTTGGACGCACAAAGGACGCTCTCCCTCTTTTAGTCTCCGCATCGTGTTAGCCGTTCAGAATGTCGGCGGCGTATTGATCCAGAGAAGCACGGTTTCGCCATCATGGCGGTTGCGCCAGGAATGGTCGCGGCGGCTTTCGAAATAGAGTGAATCGCCAGGCCCGAGATCGAAGAACTGATCGCCGTCGAGCACCAGTTCGAGCCGGCCGGACAGAACATGCATGAATTCCTCGCCCTCGTGGCGATAGGCGCCTTCGCTGGCAGCGCCCGGCGCCAGCACGAAACGATGGCAGTCCATCATCCTGCGGCCTTCGGCAAGGAGCTGCACCGTGACACCCGGCGTTGTTTCCGGCCACTTGCGCCATTCGCCGGCGCGCACCAGCACCGGCACGTCCCCACTTTCTTCGCCGGAAAGGCGGGAGACGGTGGTGCCGTAATATTCGGCAAGATCATGCAGCGTCTTGAAACTGACGCCCTGTGAGGTGCGCTCCAGCGTCGAGAGCGTCGACGAGGTGACGCCGATGTCGCCGGCCACCTGATCGAGCGTCTTGCCGCTCGCATGGCGCAGGCTGCGCAGCTTGCGGCCGAGGCCGGAGTCCTGGCTTGCCTCGGCGCCATCGGCGGAAGGCTCCTCGCTCTCCAGCGCCTCGCGAATTGCTGCGGGATTAAGGCCCCGCTCGACACGATACCAGGAAATGCGCTTTAGCCGCGCCACATCGTCGGCGCTGTATTGCCGATGGCCGGTTTCCGAACGGCCGGGAACCACCAAGCCCTGGCTTTCCCAGAGGCGCAGCGTCGAGGCCGACACGCCCGCCAGCCGCGCGGCTTCCGCCACCTTGTAGCGCACACGCCCGTTATCGTTCATACGCCAATATCCCTGATTCCAATCGCCCTAAAGCTTTCATCAAAAAACGTGATGTTTGAAGCAAAAAATGCCGCTTGTTTTCTTGCAGGAAAAATGTAGGTGTTTTGTATGCATCTTGCAGAAAATATACAAGATAGTTTTCAACCCTTTTCAGCGGAGGAGCCATCGATGAACGCGATAAGCCTTACGGACCGGAAGAACGCCGCTATTTCACGCGGCGTCGGCATGACGACCCAGATTTATGCGGATCGCGCAGAGAATGCCGAGATCTGGGACAAGGAGGGCCGCCGTTACATCGATTTCGCCGCCGGCATCGCCGTTCTCAATACCGGCCACCGCCATCCTCGGGTCATCGCAGCGGTCAAGGACCAGCTCGACCGCTTCACCCATACCTGCCATCAAGTGGTTCCCTATGAGAGCTACGTACACCTTGCCGAACGGCTGAACGCGCTGCTGCCTGGTGATTTCGAGAAGAAGACGATCTTCGTCACGACGGGCGCCGAAGCGGTTGAGAACGCCGTCAAGATCGCGCGTGCCGCCACCGGCCGCTCGGCCGTCATCGCCTTTGGCGGCGGCTTCCATGGCCGCACCTTCATGGGCATGGCGCTGACCGGCAAGGTCGTGCCCTACAAGGTCGGCTTCGGCGCCATGCCTGGCGACGTGTTCCATATTCCCTTCCCGGTCGAGCTGCACGGCGTCACCGCCGATCAGTCGCTGGCGGCACTGAAAAAGCTCTTCGCCGCCGATGTTGATCCGCAACGCGTCGCCGCCATCATCATCGAGCCGGTACAGGGGGAAGGTGGCTTCTACTCCGCACCCGTCGCCTTCATGAAGGCGCTGCGCGAGCTCTGCGACCAACACGGCATCCTGCTGATTGCCGACGAGGTGCAGACCGGTTTTGCCCGCACCGGCAGGATGTTCGCGATGGATCATCACGAGGTGGCGCCCGACCTGACGACGATGGCAAAGAGCCTGGCCGGCGGCTTTCCGCTCGCCGCCGTCACCGGCCGCGCCGAAATCATGGATGCGCCGGGACCGGGCGGGCTCGGCGGCACCTATGGCGGCAATCCGCTCGGTATCGCAGCCGCCCATGCCGTGCTCGACGTCATTGTCGATGAGGATCTCTGCAACCGGGCCAACCAGCTTGGCGGACGGCTGAAGCAGCGGCTCGAATCGTTGCGCGAGACGGTGCCCGAGATCGTCGATATCCGCGGGCCGGGCTTCATGAATGCCGTCGAATTCAACGACCGGACGACCGGACTGCCGAGCGCGGAATTCGCCAACCGGGTGCGGCTGATCGCGCTCGACAAGGGCCTGATCCTGCTCACCTGCGGCGTCCACGGAAACGTCATCCGCTTCCTCGCGCCGATTACCATCCAGGACGAGGTCCTCGGCGAAGCCCTCGATATTCTCGAAGCCTCGATGCTGCAGGCGAGCGCGGGCAGTTAAGCGCACCGGAACCGGATTTCAATGGCCGCCGGCAACCGGCGGCCGCACTCCCAAGGAGGATATGACATGGCTTTCACCACCGCACTGACCAAGCACGTTCCCTTCTCCTCGCCCCTGCTGCGCGATGCCGGCTATATCGACGGGGTCTGGACATCAGGAGATGCCACTCGGACTTTCGACGTGCTGAACCCGGCGACCGGCGAGCTGCTCGCCTCGCTGCCCGATATGGGCGCGGCCGAGACGCGGACGGCGATCGATGCGGCTCATGCAGCCCAGCCGGGTTGGGCGGCCCGCCCGGCCAAGGAGCGCAGCGCGATCCTGCGCAAATGGTTCGACCTAATGGTCGCCAACGCCGACGAACTCGCGGCGATCCTGACCGCCGAAATGGGCAAGCCGTTCCCGGAAGCGCGCGGCGAGATCCTTTACGCCGCGGCCTATATCGAATGGTATGCGGAAGAAGCCAAGCGCATCTACGGCGAGACGATCCCCGCGCCTTCCGATGATAAACGGATGATCGTCATCAGGCAGCCGGTCGGCGTCGTCGGCACGATCACGCCGTGGAATTTCCCGGCGGCGATGATCACCCGCAAGATCGCTCCGGCGCTTGCCGTCGGCTGCACGGTGGTCTCGAAGCCCGCCGAACAGACGCCGCTGACGGCGATCGCACTTGCCGTACTCGCCGAGCAGGCCGGCATTCCGGCCGGCGTCTTCAACGTCATCGTCGGGGTCGACGGCCCGGCAATCGGCCGCGAGCTCTGCGGCAACGAAAAGGTGCGCAAGATCAGCTTCACCGGCTCGACGGAGGTCGGCCGCATCCTGATGCGGCAGTGCGCCGACCAGATCAAGAAGGTGAGCCTTGAGCTCGGCGGCAACGCCCCCTTCATCGTCTTCGACGATGCCGATCTCGACGCTGCCGTCGAGGGTGCTATCGCCTCCAAATACCGCAATGCCGGCCAGACCTGCGTCTGTGCCAACCGCCTCTACGTCCAGTCGAACGTCTATGACGCCTTCGCCGCCAAGCTTGCCGCCAAGGTCGCCGAGATGTCGGTCGGCGACGGCTTCAAGCCGGGTGTCGTCATCGGGCCGCTTATCGACGAGCAAGGCCTTGCCAAGGTGGAGGACCATGTCAGCGACGCGCTTGCCAAGGGCGCCAAGGTGCTGACCGGCGGCAAGCGCATCGACGGCGCCGGCACCTTCTTCACGCCGACGGTGCTGACAGGCGTTGCGCGCGGCATGAAGGTGGCGCGCGAGGAGACCTTCGGGCCGGTGGCGCCGCTCTTTCGCTTCGAGACGGTCGAGGACGTCATCAACCAAGCCAACGACACGGAGTTCGGCCTCGCAGCCTATTTCTACGCCGGCGATCTGAAGAAGGTCTGGCGGGTGGCGGAAGCGCTGGAATACGGCATGATCGGCATCAATACCGGCCTCATGTCATCCGAGACGGCGCCCTTCGGCGGTATCAAGCAATCCGGCCTTGGCCGCGAAGGCTCGCGGCACGGCGCCGACGACTATCTGGAAATGAAATATCTCTGCATCGGCGGCGTCTAATTGATCATCCTAGCGAGACGGGCACGCGGCATTGCGCCGCGTGCCGTCAATAATGCGGCGGGCGGGTGATGCCAGGCGCTTCCAATGACTGCTCTTCCAGCGACAGGAAGCGTTCGGTGAGCCGGTCGAGCTTGGTGCGCATCTGCTCGACCGTCTTCCATTGCTCGGTGAGCTGATCGGAAAGCTCTTCGATGGTCTTTGCCTGGTGGGCCAGCATTTCTTCCAGCTGGGTGATGCGGTTCGTCTCGTCGGACATTAGAGCCTTTCCGGGTTAGATTGCAGCATTCTGCCGGAGCAGGTTTTCGTCAGGGCAGAGGCGATTGGCGAAGGGCATACCCCTTGGTACGTCCGAGCCGATCGCCTTTGCCCTGGCGGAAAGATGCCCGGCCCTTCGGGTTGGCTGAAACGGGCCGCCTGCTCGACCGGCCGGCTTGGTCGTAGAGCCGGGCTACGACGCGCGCCGGCCGGTCGACCATCCGACTCCGTTTGAGCCAACAGAATGCTACAATCTAACCCGGAAAGGCTCTACATCTTCCTTTGCCGAAACCGGCAGAACAGATGGTTCTGCAAAGCGGAAATAGGCCGCCGCGTCAATGCTTTCCATGCCCGGCGCGGCCATGCGCAAAACTGTACCGTTTGGTTACTAAAAGACCTTGCCGTGCCTGATGTTGTGGGGTAGGCCGTTATCCATCTGGGAGGAATACTGATGGATGCAGGAAACGGCTTTCTTCATCCGGACCGGCTTTTTCCGGCTGATCCGGCAACACGGACCATCGCGCGAGACCTCTACGAGACGGTGCGCAATCTTCCGATCGTCAGCCCGCACGGGCATACCGAACCGTCCTGGTTCGCCGACGACAAGCCCTTTGAAGATGCGGCCTCGCTGCTGGTCATTCCCGATCACTATCTCTTCCGCATGCTGCACAGCGTCGGCGTCACGTTGGACGAGCTCGGCGTGCCGCGGCTCGACGGCAAGCCGGTGGCTGAGGGACGGGCGATCTGGCGGACCTTTGCCGCGCATTATCATCTGTTCCGCGGAACGCCTTCTAGCCTCTGGGTCGACCACGCTATGTCGGCCGTGCTCGGCTGCACCGAGCCGCTGACGGCTGACAATGCCGATGCGCTCTACGACCATATCAATGCCCAGCTTGCCCTTCCCGAATTCCGCCCGCGGGCGCTGCATCAGCGATTCGGCATCGAAACGATCGCGACGACGGATGGGGCGCTCGATCCTCTGGCGCATCACCAGAAGATGGCGGCCGACGGATGGATCGGCAAGGTGCGCACCACCTACAGGCCGGACAGTGTCACCGATCCCGACGCCGTCGGCTTCCGCGACAATCTCGTCAAGTTCGGAGAGATCACCGGCACTGAGGTGACGCGTTGGGACGGCCTTATCGAGGCGCATCGGCGCCGACGCGCCTATTTCCGCCAGTTCGGCGCCACCGCGACCGATCACGGCGTGCCCACAGCCTTTACCGCCGACCTGCCACTTGCGGAAAAGCAGGCGTTGCTCGACAAGGCGCTGAAGGGGCCGCTTTCGGCCGAGGAGGCCGAACTCTTCCGTGGCCAGATGATGACCGAGATGGCCGGGCTTTCGGCCGAGGACGGCATGGTGATGCAGATCCATGCCGGCTCCAGACGCAACACCGACCGCGGACTTTTCTCGACCCGCGGCCCCAATATGGGCGCCGATATCCCGACAAGCACCGACTGGGTCGGCGGCCTGAATGCGCTGCTTTCCAGATACGGCCACGCACCGGGTTTGCGTGTGCTGCTCTTCACGCTCGACGAGACGACCTATGCACGCGAGCTGGCGCCGATGGCTGGCCACTGGCCCTGCCTGATGATCGGCCCGCCCTGGTGGTTCTACGACAGCCCGAACGGCATCCGCCGCTACCTCGATCAAGTCGTCGAGACGGCAGGTTTTGCCAATATGGCGGGTTTCAACGACGATACGCGCGCGCTGCTTTCGATCCCCGCGCGGCATGACGTCTGGCGCCGCGAAGTCTGCCGCTTCCTTGCCCAGCTTGCCGCCGAGCACCGGATTTCCAGGCGGGAAGCCGAGATCGTCGCGGGCGAGCTCTCCTATGGCAGTGCAAAGAAGGCCTACAAGCTGTGACCGAACGACTGAAGACCCTTTCCGGCCTCGCCCCGACGGCGAAGCTTCCCGCCTATGACCGCAACCAGCTGAAAAGCGGCATCCTGCATCTTGGGCCAGGCGCCTTTTTCCGCGCGCATTTCGCGCCGTTTACCGATGCCGCACTTGCCGTAGAGGGCGGAGACTGGGGCATAGAGGTGGCAAGTCTGCGCACTGCTGATGTCGCCGATCACCTTAACGAGCAGAACGGCCTCTATACGATGCTGATCCGCGATACGTCGGGCACGGTGGCGCAGGTGATCGGTCCCATTCTGCGGGCACATGTGGCGACACGCGATCCGGCAGGACTGCTCGACCGGCTTGAAGATCCGGCGATCCGCATCGTCAGCCTGACGGTGACGGAAAAGGCCTATGGCATGGATACCGCGACCGGAGGGCTCGACCTCAACCATGCCGACGTGGCGGCCGACCTCGCCAACCGCCATGCGCCGCGCGGCGTCATCGGTTATCTGGTCGAGGGACTTTCCCGGCGACGGGCGAAGGGCATCGCCCCCTTCACACCGCTCAGCTGCGACAATCTTCCGAGCAACGGCGCAGTTTTGAAACGACTGGTTCTCGATTTTGCCGAACGCGTCGACCCCTCGCTTCGTCAATGGATCGAGGCAAATGTGCCCTTCCCCTCGACCATGGTCGACCGCATCACGCCGGCGAGCACCGAGGCGACCTACCAGGATGCCGAACGGCTGACCGGACGGCAGGATCTGGCGGCGATCGAGACCGAACCCTTCACGCAATGGGTAATCGAGGATCATTTCGCCAATGGCCGGCCGGCCTGGGAGAAGGCCGGCGCGCTGATGGTCACGGATGTTTCGGCCTATGAGAAGATGAAGCTCCGGATGCTGAACGGCGCGCATTCGCTGCTCGCCTATCTCGGTTATATCGGCGGCTATGAATTCATCCGTGACGTCATGGACGATGCCGGCCTGGCAGCCCTTGCCTACCGGCACATGCATGCGGCCGCAAGAACGCTCGATGCGGTTCCCGGCATCGACCTCGATGACTATGCCAGCGAATTGATAGCGCGCTTTGCAAACAAGGCGATCGCGCATCGCACCTATCAGATCGCCATGGACGGCACGCAAAAACTGCCGCAGCGGCTGCTGGAACCGGCAACCGAGGCACTGGCGCATGGCGACAAGGCAGAGACCTATGCGATCGCCGTTGCGGCATGGATGCGCTATGCGATCGGCGAGCACGGCAACGGCGAGCGCTATGAACTGCGCGATCCCCGTGCTGGTGAAATCGCCGCTCTCATCGCCGATGTCCCGCGCACCGGCCTTGCGATTTCGGCGGCTCTTTTCACCCTTCCAGGACTTTTCCCAGCGGCTTTGACAGGAAATCGGGCGTGGACGCAGGACGTCTCCGACAAGCTGGAGATCCTGATCCAGGACGACCGTCTGCCGCTATTCTAGACCCGGCTACGCCTTTACCCGCGCCATATCCGAATCGTAGAGCGGCGACAGCGAGACCTTGCAGGGGATGCGTTCCCGCGCGACATCAAGCTCATAGCTGCCGGAGAGAACGAAATCCTCCGTCACGCCGTCGGGATTGCGGACGTAGCCGTAGCCGATCGGCTTGCCCATTGTGTAGCCGAAGCCGCCGCTCGACAGCCAGCCGACGCGCTTGCCGTCGCGATAGATCGTTTCGCGGCCGAGCAGCACCGCGTCCGCATCCTCCGGAATGAAGCAGGCGAGGCGCTTCTTCACCCCGCCCGCAAGCTGCCGTTCGATCGCCTCGCGGCCGCGGAACGGAATATTCTTCCGCATCTTCACCGCCCAGCCGAGACCGGCTTCAACAGGCGTATGATCGGGACCGATATCCGACCCCCAGGCGCGATAACCCTTTTCCAGGCGGCAGCTCTCAATGGCGCGGTAGCCGGCATTGACGAGGCCGAGCTGACCACCCGCGGCCATCAGCACGTCATAGACCGTGGTCGCATATTCAATGGGAATATGCAGTTCATAGCCGAGCTCCCCGACATAGGTGATGCGCAGCGCCCGCACCGGGCAACCTGCAATGCCGATGGTCCTGACCTTGCCGAAGGGGAAGGCTGCATTCGAGACGTCGCTGCCCGTCACCTTTTCCAACACGGCGCGGGAATTCGGTCCCATCAGCGACAGCACGGAATAGGCAGATGTGACGTCGACCAGCTCGGCATGCATCGCCGCCGGGATATTGCGTGCGATCCAGTCGAAGTCATGGGTGGCGAAGCCGGTACCGGTGACGATGTAATATTCGTTCTCGGCGATGCGGGCGACCGTCACGTCGCATTCGATGCCGCCCTTGTCGTTCAGCATCTGCGTGTAAATGAGCGACCCTACAGGTCTTGCGACATCGTTGGCGGCGATCCAGGACAAGGCTGCCTCGGCATCCCTGCCCTTCAGCACGAATTTGGCAAACGACGTCTGGTCGAAGATGACGGCCGCTTCACGCACGGCCTTATGTTCGCGGCCGACGGCGTCGAACCAGTTTTGCCTGGTGTAGCTGTAGATATCCTTCGGCTCCTCGTTGGCGAAGAGATCGGCAAACCAGTTCGGCCGTTCCCAGCCGAGCTTTTCGCCGAAACAGGCGCCCTGCGCCTTCAGCCGGTCATAGAGCGGTGATTTGCGGCAAGGGCGGCCGCTCGAATGTTCCTCGAACGGCCAGGCCATGGTGTAATGTTTGCCATAGGCTTCGAGCGTGCGCGTGCGCACCCAGTCAGTATCGAAATGCGGCCGGCCGAAACGGCGGATATCGACGGGCCAGAGATCATAAGGCGGTTCGCCCTTCGTCACCCATTCGGCAAGCGCCATGCCGGCGCCGCCGGCCGAAGCAATGCCGAAGGCGTTAAAACCGGCGCCAACGAAGAAATTCGTCAGCTCGGGTGCCTCGCCGAGAATGAAGTTACCATCCGGCGTGAAGCTTTCCGGGCCGTTCAGCAGCTGCTTGACGCCGACGTTTTCCAGCGCCGGAATGCGGCCGAGCGCCTGTTCCATGATCTGTTCGAAATGGTCGAAATTGCTGTCCAGCAGCGTGTAGTGGAAACCTTCGGGAATGCCGCTTTTCGCCCAGGGAATGGGGTTCGGCTCATAGCCGCCCATGACGATGCCGCCGACCTCCTCCTTATAGTAGGTCAGGCGATCGGGATCGCGCAGCGTCGGCAGGTTGGAGGGCACGCCGAAGGATTCGGTGATGATGTATTGGTGCTCGACGGAGACCAGCGGTACGTTGACGCCGAAGCGGGCGGCGAAGGCGCGCGTCCATTGGCCGGCGCAGACGACGACGCGCTCGCATTCGATACGCCCTTGCGCCGTGATGACGGCGCGGATCTTTCCCTTGTCGATTTCGAGGTCGAGGACTTCGGTATCCTCGAAGATCGAAACGCCTGACATGCGGGCGCCCTTTGCCAGCGCCTGGGTGATGTCGGAGGGGTTGGCCTGGCCGTCGGTCGGGAGGAAGGCAGCGCCGACGAGATCGTCTGTTGTCATCAACGGCCAGAGATCGAAGGCTTCCTGCGGGGTCAGCAATTGCATTTCGAGGCCGAAGGACTGGGCGGTGGTCGCCTGGCGCCTGACCTCGGTCCAGCGTTCCTCGTTGCAGGCAAGGCGCAGGCCGCCATTCATCTTCCAGCCGGTGCCGAGACCCGTTTCCTCTTCCAGCCGCTTGTAGAGATCGACGGAATAGCCAAGAAGCTGGGTGATGTTGGCGCTGGTGCGCAACTGGCCGACGAGGCCGGCGGCGTGGAAGGTGGTGCCCGAGGTAAGCTTCTTACGCTCCAGCAGCACGGTATCGGTCCAGCCGAGCTTGCCGAGATGATAGGCTGTCGAGCAGCCGATGATGCCGCCGCCGATGACCACGGCTTTCGCCGTCTTCGGTAATTCCTTCGTCATTTATTGGTCCTGTTCAAAGGCTTGATAGGCGCGCTCGAAGCGCTCGAGATTTTCGGCCGTGTAGCCGGCGTAATCAAAATCGATGGTGGAATGAATTTCCGAAATCATGCTCCAGAGCGCCTCGCGCAGCAGCGAGGCGCATTTCATCGCGGCATAGCGCCGGCTGAGATTATCGGTCAGCGGCTGGTCGAAATAGGTCTCCAGCATCGTGCGCTCGGCCGCTTCCGAGAATTCGTTGTTGGAGGCCAATCCGCCAAGATCGAAAAGCGGCGTGTTGAAACCGGCATAGTCCCAGTCGATCAGCCAGAGCCGTTTGCCGTCATCGAGAAAGTTGGCGGCCAACAGATCGTTGTGGCCGAAGGCGATCTCGAAAGGCCCTGCCGCTTCTTCCAGCGTCTCAGCCCTGCCGATGAGCCCCGGCAGCAGAGGGAGATAGGCACTCTCCGACGCCTTCAGATTGGCGGCATAATCGCGGATGACGTGGAAGACCCAGAAGATCATCGCCTGGCCGCGGAAATGCCGGGCGATGTCGCGATGGCAGGCGCGGACGAGCGGAACGACCCGGGCGAGCGTATCAGGTGTCCTGATATCCTCCGGCGCAAGCGCTCTCGCCTCGATATATTCGAGCACCAGGACGCCCGGCGAATGGTGGATGACCGCGGGCGCAATGCCGGCTGCATGGGCGGCACGGCTTGCGGCAAGCTCGTTGTGCCTGTTGATGTGATGGATCGGAATATCGGTGCCGAGCCTGACCACGCACCGCGCGACGGCATCGCTGACCAGATAATTCCTGTTGGTGATGCCGCCTGCTATCGGCGAGATTTCGATCGGGCCCTGCCAGATGCCAAGCGCATGAATCCTATCTTCAGGCGTCATGCTTGATCCCCTTCTGCCCCTTCCGAAATGATGGGGCAGACGAGGATCTGATGTCAAGCGGCGGTGCGCTTAGATCGTCTTGCCGGCCGCGTCGAAGACGTGGCAGCGGGCCGGATCGAAGGAAGCCTTCACATTGGCGCCGCGCTCCACCTTCTGCTGGCCGTCAAGCGCGACGGTCAGGAGCTGGTTATCCGGCGTCGTAGTGTAGAGCATGGTGGCGCCGCCGAGATTTTCGACGAGATCGACGTTGACGGTCGAGAGCGCGATTGCGCCTTCGGCCAGCGAAAGATGCTCGGGACGGATGCCGAAGGTGACCTCCTCTCCGGCTCCGCCTTTCAGCCGGCGCGGCAGGCGAACGGAATTGCCGCAGACATGGATGCTGGTTTCGGTCTCGCCGACCTGCTCGATGCGGGCCTTCAAAAAATTCATCTTCGGGCTGCCGATGAAACCGGCAACGAAGCGGTTGGCCGGGTTGTTATAGAGATCGAGCGGCGCGCCGACCTGCTCGATGCGGCCGGAATTCAACACCACGATCTTGTCGGCCATCGTCATGGCTTCGACCTGGTCATGGGTGACATAGATCATCGTATTGCCCAGGCTGCGATGCAAGCGGGAGATCTCGACGCGCATCTGCACGCGCAGTTCGGCATCGAGGTTCGACAGCGGCTCGTCGAACAGGAAGATACGCGGCTCGCGCACGATGGCGCGGCCGATGGCGACACGCTGTCGCTGGCCGCCGGAGAGCGCCTTCGGCTTGCGCTCCAGCAGCTTCTCGATCTGCAGGATCTCGGCGGCGCGCTTCACCTTCGGCTGGATATCGGCCTTCTTGTAACCCGCCGTCTCCAGGCCGAAGGCGAGGTTCTTGTAGACCGACATATGGGGATAGAGCGCATAGGACTGGAAGACCATGGCGATGCCGCGCTTGGCGGGCGCCACCTCGTTCATGCGTTCGTTGTCGAGCAGCAGCCCGCCGCCGGTAATCTCCTCGAGACCGGCGATCATGCGCAGAAGGGTCGATTTTCCGCAGCCTGAGGGACCGACAAAAACGACGAATTCGCCGGGATCGATCGTCAGATCGATGCCATGGATCACATCCAGCGAGCCGTAGCGCTTCTCGACCTTCTGAAGAACGACACTGGTTGCCATCTTCTCAAAACCCTCTCTTCTTATTTTATCGGTTACTTCGTTCTTGCGCGCCAATCGGCGTATTTCGGACTGTCGGGACCGACCGGCAGCGGCACGTCAGCGCCGCTGTCGGAAGACTGGTAGATGGCGGTGACGAGTTCCAGCGCCCGGCGCGCGTCCCAGCTCGTTACCGGCAGCGGCGCATGGCCACTCAAAAAGGCATGGAACTGGCCCATCTGCGTGGTGAAACGCGGCGCGACCGGCTGCCAGTCGCCAACCACCCGTTCGATCTTTTCCCGCACGTCGTCATTCGCGGCGATGATCTTCCAGGGGTCCTTGCCGGGGGTATAGGGTTCGTGGCTGCTTTCGAAAGTGACGTTCTCGAAGTGCAGCCTGAGCCGGCTAATCTGCTCCTGCGAACCAAGCGTGCAAGACAGCGAGACAAAGGCGCCGTTTTCCATCAGCAGGCTGGCGGAGGCACAATCCTCGACCTCGATATCGTTGACTCGGGTGGCGACGCGGCCGAAGACCCTTGCCGCCGGACCCATCAGATGCATGAGCATGTCGTGCAGATGCAGGGCATGGGTGACGAGCACGCCGCCAAGCTCCGTCGCCCATTTACCGCGCCAAGGCACAGCGTAATATTCCGGCTTGCGCAGCCAGAAGGTTTCGACCGAAGCGGTATAGGGCTTGCCGGCAATACCGGCGTCGATGATCCGCTTGGCCTTCTGAATGCCGTCACCGTAACGATACTGGAAGATCGGCATCAGCACGCCTTTGGCGGTCTTTTCCGCTTCCATGATGGTATCGACGGCGGCAAGCGAGCCTGTCAGCGGCTTTTCGCAGACGACATGTTTACCGGCAGCCAGGGCCGCGACCACCTGTTCCAGATGGATGCCGGGAGGGGTGCAGATATCGATGATGTCGATCGTGTCGTCGGCCAGCAGTTCCGCAAAAGAGGTGGTGCGCCGTTCGATGCCGAACTCGTCGCCGACCGCCGCCATGCGCTGCTCGTTCAGGTCGCAGATCGCCACGACCTTGAACTTATCGGAATGCGGCAGGTAACCTTCGACGATGTGGGAGCGGCCGATACCGCAACCAATGATCGCCACCGTCCTGATGCTCATGTCGCTCTTTCCCGTTATCGCCATCAACGCTTCATACCCGTCGTGGCGATGCCCTCGATCAGCAGGCGCTGGAAAAACAGGAAGAAGAAGAACACCGGCACGAGCGTCAGGGTCGACATGGCGAACAAACCGCCCCAATCCGATGCACTGGTGGAATCCACGAAGGTGCGCAGGCCGAGCTGGATCGTATAAGTGTTCATATCGTTCAGGTAGATCAGCGGACCGAAGAAATCGTCCCAGGTCCAGATGAAGGAGAAGATCGCAGCCGTTGCCATCACCGGCAGCGACAGCGGCAGCATAATCTTCCAGTAGATGCGCCAAGCGCTGCAGCCATCCATCATCGCCGCTTCGTCCAATTCGCGCGGGATGCCTCGGAAGAACTGCACCATCAGGAAGATGAAGAAGGCATCGCTTGCCAGGAACTTCGGCACGACAAGCGGCAGGATGGTGTTGACCCAGCCGAGATCGAGAAAGAGCACATATTGCGGGATCAGCGTCACGTGATAGGGGATCATCAACGTGCCGAGCATGATCGCGAACCAGAAGTTCCGGCCGACAAAACGCAGCCGCGCAAAGGCGAAGGCTGTCAGCGAACAAGCGATGACATTGCCTGTCACCACCAGCAGCGAGATGACCAGCGAATTCCAGAAAAACCGGCCGAAGCTGACATCGAGGCCGACCCAACCGCGTGCATAGGAGGAGAAATCGATCGACGACGGGATGAGCGAGGTCGACGAGAAGATCTCGTTTTCCGGCCTGACCGATGCCGAAACCATCCACAACAGCGGATAAAGCATTAAAAGTGAAGCAGCGATCAGCAGGGCGTGGATGATCAGCGACGCCGGCAGGCTGCGTTTGGTGATGTCGGATGGCGGCCTGGCCGCAGTAACGGAAGCGGTCATCTCAGTCATCGTAGTGCACCCAATAACGCGAGGTCAGGAAGGAGAAGGCGGTGAAGATCGCAATGATCACCACCAGGATCCAGGCGAGCGCCGAGGCATAGCCCATGCGGAAATTGCCGAAGGCTTCCTGATAGAGGTAGAGCGTATAGAACAGCGTCGAGTTGATCGGACCGCCGGTGCCGCCTGATATGATGAAGGCCGGCGTGAAGGCCTTGAAGGCATCAATCGTCTGGACGACGGCATTGAAAAAGATCACCGGCGTCAGAAGCGGCAGCGTGATCTTGTAGAATTGCCGGAACTTGGAGGCGCCGTCGAGGCTCGCGGCCTCATACATATCCTGCGGGATCTGGCGCAGACCGGCCAGGAAAATAATCATCGGCGAGCCGAACTGCCAGACGGAGAGCGCAACCAGCGTATAGATCGAATAGTTGGGATGCGAGATCCAGCTCGGACCTTCGATACCGAAATATGAAAGCGCGGCATTGACGAGGCCATCGCTAGCGAAAAGCTGACGCCAGAGCACGGCGATCGCCACGCTACCGCCGAGCAGTGACGGCAGATAGAAGATGGCACGATAGACCGACAGCCCGCGCAGGCCGCGGTTCAGCGCCATGGCGACCAGCAAGGCGAAGGTCAGCTTGAACGGCACCGAAAAGACGACATAGGTCAGGGTGACATGCATGGCGGCCGAGAATTTCGGATCCGCCGTGGCGATGCGCACGTAATTCGCCATTCCCACCCACCGCGGCGACTGAAGCATGTCGAAGTCGGTGAAGGAAAGGTAGAGCGAAATCAGGGCCGGCCCGAGCGTCAGCCCGAAAAAGCCGATGAGCCATGGAAGAAGGAAGAGATAGCCGGGAGCGTTGGCATTCCAGAGACGCCTGAAGCGTCCTTCAGCCACGGCCCCCTGATATCTTTCCACATTGATGGCCCCTGCGGGCGTGCGCATCGCATTGCTCATACGGGATCAGCCTCGTGCGAGAATCTGCGTGATTTCAGCGACAAGCTGTTTGCCGCCGTCGGAGGGAGACAGCTGTCCGAAGCCGACCTGTTCGGCGATGTTGCGTAACATCAGCTCACCTTCACCGGCGCCGGCCGGCGGCGGCGGCGGCAATTTGCCGGCGAGATCGCCGAGGCCGCTGACATAGGCCAGCGCAACCTTGCCGTTCTCGTCAAGCTTCGCCGCGACGACCTCGCGCATGGCGCTCGATTCCGGAATGCCGCGTTCGACATCCAGAAGCAGCGCTGCCTCGGGGTTCTTGACGAAGAAATTGACGTAGTCCACGGCCAGGTCCACGGCTTTCGACTGGGCGGAGACCGAGAAGAACATCGAAGGCTTGCGATAGTGGCCGCCCTTCGATTCCGGCTTGATGCGCATGTAGTTGGACAGCGCCAGCTTGTCCTTGTTCATTGCCTGATAGGCGACGAACTGGTTGGAATGGGCAAAACCGGCGGCCGACTTGCCGAGCGAAACCGTGTTGGTGTCGATATCGTTCTTGTCGAGAGCCTGGACATCGGCAGGAACGCAAGCGCCGGCCGCACGGAACTTGGCCCACATGTCGTACCATTCGGAGGCATCGTCCACGTCGAAGGCGATCTTGCCGTCGGCAGTATAAAGCGCCTTGCCGCGCTGACGCAGCCAGTTTTCGAACAGCGGTTCACCGCCGCTGCCGTCGGCCAAGCCGAACATGCCCTTGCGTTTGCCTGCCTTGGTGATCTCCGCACCCATGCGGGCGAACTCTTCCCAGGTGGTCGCCTGGGTCGGCAGATCGACGCCGGCCTCCTTGAAGGCGGTGGTGTTCAGGACCGTGGCGGCCGAATTCGCCCCGAGGCTGACGCCGTAGAGATGGCCGTCGACGCTGCCGCCTTCGATCTGCGCCTTGTCGAAATCGTCGAGGTTGAGTTTGGCCGGCATATAGGATTCGAGCGGGGCGAGCGCGCCGCGCCGCGCATACTGGACGATATAGCGATAATCCATCTGGATGACGTCGGGCGCGTTACGGCCGGCGACCTGGGTCGCAAGGCGCGGCCAGTAGTCGCCCCAGCCGAGGAATTCGCCGGTGACCGAGGTGCCCGGCTTCTTCGACTGATAGAGCTGCGACACCTTGTTGGTGCGATCCGCGCGCGGCTGCGAGCCCCACCAAAGGAGACGCAAGCGCGTTTCCTGTGCCAAAGCGCTGGTTCCCATCGCCGAGAGCGAAAGAAGCGTCGCTCCTCCCGCAACGAAATTACGTCTGCTTACAAGGAATGTCATTTCTTTTCCTCCTCCAAAGGGAAGCGCCTCCACACGCTTCCGGACCTAGTTACCCTTGCATAAATAACTAATTGGTTACAAGCTACGGGCAAAGCGGCGAGCGTGTCAAGCGGGTGTCGCTCGCGGGCCTTTCAAATTCGGTTTTTACAATTTCGCACCGAAGGCTTATGAGCGCAACATGTGAAGGCGGAGGTGGAGAAATGAACGACAGCGGCGAGAACGGGGAAAAGAAAAGGTCTCGGCGCCCAGCTACGGAACGGACGGCCCAACGCGATCCGGAGCGGACGCGCGCCGCGATCCTTGACGCGGCGACCCGGGAATTTGCCGAGAACGGCATGGGCGGGGCTCGTGTCGACGCCATCGCCGAGCGCGCCGGCACCAACAAGCGAATGCTCTATCATTATTTCGGCGACAAGGAGCAGCTCTACCTCAGAGTGCTCGAAGAGGCCTATGTCGGCATCCGCACCGCCGAACGCGCGCTCCATATCGGCGACCGCAGCCCCGAGGAAGGCATCGGCGAACTGGCGCTCTTCACCTGGCGTTACTTCCTCCAACATCCGGAATTCCTCAGCCTGCTCGGCACGGAAAATCTGCATCGGGCCCGCTGGCTGCGCCAGTCCGTCCGGCTCAAGGAACTGCATTCGCATCTGATCGGCGAGCTTTCGGACGTGCTCGAGCAGGGAAAGAAGCAGGGGGTCTTCATCGAGACCGCCGATCCCCTGCATGTCTACCTGACGATCGCGTCGCTCGGCTATTTCTATCTGTCCAACCAGTACACGCTGTCGACGATCTTCGGCCGCGACCTGATCGAGCCGACCCATCTCAATGCCTGGGAAAGGCATATCGTCCACGTCACGCTCGCCTCGATCAAGCGCTGAATCTCGAAATTCGGATTTGACTATTGACAGCCGAGCTGCTCTTCTGCCATCAAGTAACTGTTTAGTTACCGGCTCGGGAGGACCGGACGAGGATGCCCGCTCCCGCCGCAAAAATCTGCTGGGAGGAAAAAATGGCACGCTTGGGGATCATCTTGCACGGCGTCACCGGCCGCATGGGTTACAATCAACACCTGGTGCGTTCGATTCTCGCCTTCCGCGACCAGGGCGGCATTGCGCTGAAATCGGGTGAGAAACTCGAGATCGACCCGATCATCGTCGGCCGCAACGGCGCCAAGATGGAAGAGCTGGCGAAGAAGCACGGCATCAAGCGCTGGTCGACCGATCTCGATGCGGCTCTCGCCAATCCTGACGACACGATCTTCTTCGACGCCGGCACGACGCTGATGCGAGCCGAGCTGCTGTCCAAGGCGCTCGATGCCGGCAAACATGTCTATTGCGAAAAGCCGATTTCCGACGATCTACAGGTGGCACTCGACCTTGCCCGCAAGGCGCGCGGCTCCGGCCTCAAGCATGGCGTCGTGCAGGACAAACTCTTCCTGCCCGGCCTGCGCAAGCTGGCGCTGCTCAGGGATTCCGGCTTCTTCGGCAAGATCCTCTCGGTGCGCGGCGAATTCGGCTACTGGGTTTTTGAAGGCGATTGGGGCGTGCCGGCCCAGCGCCCGTCCTGGAACTATCGCAAGGGCGACGGCGGCGGCATCATCCTCGACATGCTCTGCCACTGGCGCTACGTGCTCGACAATCTGTTCGGCGAAGTCAAAGCCGTATCCTGCCTCGGCGCTACGCATATTCCGCGCCGCATCGACGAGCAGGGCAAGCCCTATGACTGCGACACCGACGATGCGGCCTATGCGACCTTCGAGCTCGAAGGCGGCGCGATCGCGCAGGTCAATTCCTCCTGGGCCGTCCGCGTCCGCCGCGACGACCTCGTCACCTTCCAGGTCGACGGCACGCATGGTTCGGCCGTCGCCGGCCTGACGAAATGCTGGAGCCAGCACCGCGTCAACACGCCGAAGCCGGTCTGGAACCCGGACCAGCCCCAGACGATCGACTTCTACAAGACCTGGGATGAGGTTCCGGACACGCAGGCCTTCGAAAACGGTTTCAAGGCGCAGTGGGAAATGTTCATCCGCCATGTCGTCGAAGACGCGCCGTGGCCCTATGGCCTGGAAGCCGGCGCCAAGGGTGTGCAGCTTGCCGAACTCGGGCTGAAATCCTGGGCCGAGCGTCGCTGGCTCGACGTTCCCGCACTGGAGTTCTGAGCCGTGACGACGATCAATCTCCCTCTCGACGGCAAGATCGTTCCCTACACGCTGACCGGCACGCCGATCGCGCTAGCCAAGCGCGACGCCAAGGCCTTTCCGCGCATCGCCTTTGCCGCCGCCCATGTCGTCGCCGATCCGCTCGCCGACAACGATCCGTGGCTGACGCCGGCGATCGATTGGGAGCGCACCCTCGCCTTCCGCCACCGGCTCTGGGATCTCGGCCTCGGCGTTGCCGAAGCGATGGATACGGCGCAGCGCGGCATGGGCCTCGGCTGGCCGGAAGCGCGCGACCTCATCCGCCGGGCGCTCAGTGAGGCGGCCGGCCGCAAGGACGCGCTGATCGCCTGCGGCGCCGGCACCGACCATCTGACCCCGGGACCCGACGTCACTGTCGACACCATCCTCAGAGCCTATGAAGAGCAGATCGAAACCGTGGAGGCGGCCGGCGGCCGGATCATCCTAATGGCAAGCCGGGCGCTTGCCGCTGCCGCCAAAGGCCCGGACGACTACATCCGCGTCTATGACCGCATCCTTCGCCAGGTCAAGGAACCCGTCATCATCCATTGGCTCGGCGAAATGTTCGATCCGGCGCTTGAGGGTTACTGGGGCAACCGTGATCATATCCAAGCCATGTCCACCTGCCTCGAGGTGATCGAGGCCCATGCCGACAAGGTCGACGGCATCAAGATCTCGCTGCTCTCCAAGGAGAAGGAAGTGGCGATGCGCCGGCGGCTGCCGAAAGGCGTGCGCATGTATACCGGCGACGATTTCAACTATGCCGAACTGATCGCCGGCGACGAAGAGGGCCATTCCGACGCACTGCTCGGCATTTTCGATGCGATCGCTCCGGCTGCCTCGGCAGCGCTGGAAGCGCTCGGCCGCAAGAGCAACCATGAATTCTTCGATCTGCTGGAGCCGACCGTGCCGCTGTCGCGCCACATATTCAAGGCGCCGACCCGCTTCTACAAGACCGGCGTCGTCTTCCTCGCCTATCTCAACGGCCTGCAGGATCATTTCGTCATGGTCGGCGGCCAGCAGAGCACCCGCTCGCTGACACATCTGGCCGAACTCTACCGCCTGGCCGACAAGGCCCGGGTTCTCGCCGATCCGGAACTCGCAACGGCGCGCATGAAACAGGTGCTTGCCGTCCACGGCGTCAACTGAAGCACGGGCTGCTGCATAATTTTGTCCTTAAGTCGGAACCGATTTGAGGACAAAATTATGCAGCAATTCAAAGTGCTACATCGTCCTTTGGGCGTCTGAAGAGACGCGCGGCGCCGTAGTGATGGGAGGAGAATGACATGCAGGTCGAAGGACTTTCGATCAATCTGGCGACGATCCGCGAGCAATGCGGTTTTGCCGAAGCCGTCGATATCTGCCTGAAACACGGCATCACTTCGATTGCGCCGTGGCGCGACCAGGTGGCCAAGGTTGGTCTCGACGAGGCGGTGCGTATCGTCAAGTCGAACGGCATCAAGCTGACCGGCCTTTGCCGCGGTGGCTTCTTTCCGGCGGCGAACGATGCCGACTGGCAGAAAAACCTCGACGACAACAGGCGGGCCATCGATGAGGCGGCAGCATTTTCCGCCGATTGCCTCGTGCTCGTCGTCGGTGGCCTGCCTGATAGTTCGAAGGACATCGTTGCCGCCCGCCAAATGGTGTTCGACGGCATCGCCGCCGTGCTGCCGCATGCGCAGGCTGCCGGCGTGAAGCTCGCCATCGAACCGCTGCATCCAATGTATGCCGCGGACCGTGCCTGCGTGAACACGCTCGGTCAGGCGCTCGATATGTGCGAACAACTCGGGGAGGATGTCGGCGTTGCGGTCGATGTCTATCATGTCTGGTGGGATCCCGATCTTGCCAGCCAGATCGCCCGCGCCGGGCGCATGAAACGCATCTTTGCCCATCACATCTGCGACTGGCTGGTGCCGACAAAGGACATGCTGCTCGACCGCGGCATGATGGGCGATGGTGTGATCGACCTCAAAGGCATAAGACGGATGGTGCAGGCCGCCGGTTTTTTCGGCGCTCAGGAGGTGGAGATCTTTTCGGCCGAAAACTGGTGGAAACGCCCGGCCGAAGAAGTGATCGCCACCTGCGTCGAGCGCTTCAGAAGCTGCTGCCAGGCTGATTTTCATTAAAAGTTTCATCACGCATGCAGGAGGATCATTCGATGGAGAAACGCCGTTTTGCCCTGATCGGTACGGGAAACCGCGGCACCACCATGTGGGGCAAGGATCTGCTTGCCGGCTGGCGCGAGCATGTCGACCTGACCGCCATCGTCGAAAAGAATTCGCTGCGCGGCGAGCGCGCCCGCAACATGATCGGCAGCAATGCGCCGCTCTACGAAAACATCGATTCGATGCTTGCTGAGCAGAAGCCGGATCTCGTCATCGTCTGTACGCCCGACCATACGCATGACGATATCGTCGTGCGGGCGCTGGAGTCCGGCATCGATGTCATTACCGAAAAGCCGATGACGACCTCAGTCGAAAAGATTCGCCGGATTCTGGATGCCGAAAAGCGCACTGGTCGCCGGGTCGACGTATCCTTCAATTATCGCTATGCGCCGACGGCGGCGAAGATCAAGGAATTGCTGAATGCCGGCGAGATCGGCCGGGTCACCTCGGTCGATTTTCATTGGTATCTGAACACCAAGCACGGCGCGGATTATTTCCGCCGCTGGCATGCCTATACGGAAAATTCCGGTAGTCTGTTCGTCCACAAGGCAACGCATCATTTCGATCTGCTGAACTGGTATCTCGACAGCGATCCCGATGCCGTCACCTCCTTCGCCGACCTGCAGAATTACGGCCGCAAGGGCCCGTTCCGCGGCCCGCGCTGCAAGCTCTGTCCGCACGCGCATGAATGCGACTACTACCTCGATCTTGAGGCCGATCCTTTCCTCGATTCGCTTTACGAGGATCCCTCGAAGATCGACGGCTACTTCCGAGACGGCTGCGTCTTCCGCGAGGACATCGACATTCCTGATACGATGGTGGTGTCGCTCCGTTACCGCAACAACGTCCATGTCTCCTATTCGCTGAACACCTTCCAGCCGATCGAGGGCCATCACCTCGCCTTCAACGGCACCAAAGGGCGCATTGAGCTTCGCCAATATGAGGCCCAGCCCTGGGAAGAGCCGAAGGAGGACACGATTCTCCTCATCCGCAATTTCCCTGATGGCAAGGAGGCGGTGGAGCGCATCGTCGTTCCGCATTTCACAGGCGGCCATTACGGCGGCGACGACCGGATGCGCAACATGATCTTCAAGACCGATATGGAAGACAAGCTTGCGCAGCGCGCCGGCACGCGGGCGGGCGCCATGTCGGTGCTCTGCGGCATAGCCGCGTTGACGAGTTCGCGCACCGGCAAGGTGGTCAACATTGCCGATCTGATGCCTGAACTTGCCAATGACGGTTCGCCAAATTCGCTGAGGACGTCGCGCTGATGCTCTTCGATAGAGCATTTCCGCTTTTTCTCAGAATCACGGAAACGCTCTATCGCTTTGTTTTTACGCAATTCCGGACGCAAAACCGCTGCGCACTTTTGCTGGAATTGCTCTAAGCCGCTCGACGCACCTCAGGCGATATTTTCGAGATTTGCCCGGTGGATCTGGTAAAGCAGCGGCTGGCCGGTCACGAAGCGCTCTATCTCATCCACCGCCATCTCCCCGAGGCGTGCCCGTTCCAGCCCGATGGCGCCGGCAATATGCGGCGTCAGAAACACGTTCGGCAGATCGTAGAAAGCAGACCCTGCCTCCGGGATTTCCGGATCGGTGACGTCGAGGACCGCGTCGATACGACCGGTCTTGAGCGCTGAAAGCAAGGCCGCCTCATCGATGAGAATGCCGCGTGCCGTGTTGATGAGCGTCGCGCCATCCTTCATCAGCGACAGCCTTCGCGCATCGATCATATGCTGTGTCGACGGCAGCGACGGCGCATGCAGGGAGACGATATCCGCCTGCCGCATCAATTCGTCGAGATCGGCCTTTTCCGTTCCGAGGCCGGCCGCCTCGGTGGCATCAAGCGTCGGGTCGGCGAGCAGCAGTCTATAGTCAAAGGGTTTCAGGAGCTCGATGACGCGCCGGCCGATACGCGAAGCGCCGACGATGCCGACGGTGCGGCGGTAATTTCCGATCGCTTCGCGCTGCATCGGATGGGTGCGGTTGCGGTTTCGGTCGGCGACGTAGAGATCGCGGAAACGGAAAACGCGCTTGCCGGCGAAGATGATCGCCGCCAGCGTGAATTCGGCCACCGGCACGGCATTGGCCTCGGCCGAATGACTGACCGGGATACCCGCTTCGAAGATGGCGTCGTCGATGACGCCTTTGACCGTGCCCGCGGCATGGACGATGAACTTCAGATGCGGCGCTGCGGCGAGAATTTCAGGCCCGACATAGGGCCCGCCCCAGCCGGTGATCAGGATTTCGGCTTGAGCCAGCAGACGGCTCGCCCGCTCGTCGTCGAAGCGTTGCAGCGGCTTGGAATCCAGCAGGCGACCAATACTACTCAGCCGGCGCAGAACCTCATCCGGCAGGACATGCTGCGTGCGCGACGGTTGCATGGCAAGGATAATGGCCGGCTGGCTCATGGCATTTGTCCGGGCGCTTCGATGGCGCTGACTGTCACGCCCTTTTCTCTCACCAGGGCCTCCAGCGTTGCAATATCAGGCGCTTTCGGCGGTCTCGTCCATGCAGACGAGACGGCAGCGGGATCGTCAAGTGCCAGCACTGCCGCCACCAGGATGGTTTCACCGGCCGGTATCTGCCCGCGCAGCTGCGGCACGAGGGTTTTCGCGACGATCACATTGGTGTTGGGCATTGCCTTTTGGACAAGCCCCGAACGTTTGACCGAAGAGCCGAGATCGAGAATGCCGGTGAAATCGCCTTCGCCGATCGCATAGGCAACCCCACCCGAAGCGGACAACGTATCCAGCTCGAAATCCCGGCGGCCGATGGCAAATCCGCCTTCGGCAATTCGTAGCGGCCGGCTTGTCCCGATCCTATGGAGGCGGATATGCCAGGGTGCAGCGGGCACGAGCCAGGTTTCAACGTCGACATCGGCAAAAGGCGACCATTTCGCGTAAAGCACCTCGCCTGCGAGCCTGGCTTCCTCATTCGTTTCGCGGACGCGGTAGTGCAGGCCGTCATCGCTGAAGGCAAGCGCTGAATCGAAGGCGGCAAGCGCAAAGGCACGCTCATCGGCCTCGACACTGAAGCCGTAGCGGGCTGAATAAGCGAACTTCGCGTATTTTTCCGTGCCGCACCGCATCTGCAGGTTTTCCTGGCCTGAAGACAGTGCCACGACATCGCCGCCCGCCCGCATGATCACCATGCCGGGATGGCGCTGGGGGACGACATCAGGAGCCGGCTCCGGCACTTTTTCCTTCGCCGTCCAGAATGGGTGATCCTCAGCAATCGCCAGCGGCAGGAAGGCCTTGAAGGCCCAATAAGGGGAGCCCGCGGAATTGTAGCTCTCCGACATCAGCAGGTTCGGATAGCCGAAGCCGATCGACAGTACGCCGTCGCGATCGGCAATCGGCTTGTCCTTCCACCAGCGCAGATGCTGCAGGCAGAGATGCTTGACCTCGCCCCAAGGCAGAGCCTCGAGATCGGCGAAGGCGAGCGCCGACCAGAAGCCGGCGCAGGCAAAGCGATAGGTCAGGCTGCGGCCGAAGGGGATCGTCGCCCCGTCAGCGGCAAACCAGTGCCGGAAATCCTGGGCGAAGAGGACCGCGCGCTCGCGGTAGCGCTTTGCATAGTCGTCGTCGACGAGCTTCGAATAGATCAGGCCATAGAAATGCATGGCGAAGGGAATGTAGTGGTCGATACGGCGCACGTTTCCGTCGCGATACCAGCCGTCGCCGATATAAAAGCCTTCGAGTTCCTGCAGATATTGCCGCGTCAGGCTGCGATCGAAATCGGCGCCGAGACGATCGAGCGCGATATCGACAAAGATCCGGAAGAATTTCCAATTGTTGTCGGCATAGTCGAACTGCCTGGCATGCTTGAGATAGGCAACGACATTGCTGCGGGCGCGCGCATCGAGCGGCTCCCAGATCTTTTCGGGCACCAGAGCCAGGGCAAAACCGAGAGCGGCAAGCTCGACCATCCGCTGATCGCGGCCATTCACCGTTCCCCAATATTCGGGATGGGCGGGATCGGTGCCGTTTGCGAGACCTTCGGCGAAACGATGCCAATGGGCGAAGTCGCCGTTGCCGGCGCCCAGCGGCGCCAATCCCCAGAGCGGACGAGCGAACCCTTCGAGATCGGCCGCCGCCCGATCGAAATGGGCGCCTCCGCCATTAAGCGTGACGCGGGCATTACCATTCGAGAAACAGGCAAGCAGCGGATCGAAGAGCGCAAGCAGGGCGCGGCTCATATCGGCGCGGGTTTCCAGCGGATTACCTGCGAGCGGGTTGGCGCTGGCGGGATCATAGGTCATCGGCATCACTCACGGGTTCTAGAGCATGATGCCGAAAAGTGTGAGCGGTTTTCGGACGACATCACGCTCTAACTATTTAATTTAGAACAGGATTCAGATTTTAGGCTTGGCCTAAATCATCCTGTTCTAGGCGTTCGGAACGGTCCCTCCCGGAATGGGAACGACCGCCTGGCAGATGTGGCGCGCAGAGGCCGTCCTGTTGCGGAAACGGGACAGCATCAGCGAAACGGCTTCGCGCCCAAGGGCGGCGCGGTCGACACGCATGGTGGAAAGCTGCGGATTGGTCATCAGCGCGCAAGGCAGATCGTCGAAGCCGACAATCGCGAAATCCTCCGGCACACGCAGGCCGGCCTCGGTGACGGCTTCGAGCACGCCGACGGCGATGAAATCATTCATGCAGAAGGCCGCGGTAAAACCAGCGTTCTCGGCAAGTGCTTCTGCCGTGCGCTCATGCGCCTCTCGGCTGGCGCTGCCTTGAAGGGCAAGGGACACGAGACGGCCCTCGGCGCCGGCGACGGCGGCGATCGCCGCCTCGAAACCGCGCACGCGCTCCCGGATCGTATGGCGGTGAGAGCCGCTCAGATGCAGGATGCGGCGATGGCCGGCCTTTATCAGCCGGTTGGTCGCCTCATAGGCGCCAAAGAAATTAGCCGGCGAAACGCCGTCGAACTGCATCCTCGGATCGGTGCCGTTGACAAGAACCGTGGGGGTCATGCTGGTTTGCAGCCAGTCGCGCAACATCTCGTTCGGATCGATACCGACGAGAAACAGACCTTCAGCGCTCGCAGTCTGCATATAGTCGCGCACGGCATCCGGCGTGGTTCGGTCCTCGCGGACCAGCCGGACTTCGAAAGGCATGCCCGCCTCGGCAGCGCCGGCACGCAGGCCGTCGACGATCGCTTCATAAAAGACGCTGAGAGTGCCGGTGACGCCGTCGCTGGCAATCAGTGCCAGTCCCCCTGCAACGGTTTCGGAAGCCGGCTTGACGGGATAACCGTTCTCCGCCGCCACCTTCAATATCTGGCGGCGCACCGTTTCGCTGATACCAGGTTCGTTGGCGAGCACGCGGGATACAGTGGAGACCGAGACGCCGGCCAATGTGGCTATATCGGCCTGACGCGGCCGTCTGATTTTTTGGTCGTTCATAGGGCAAGCATTATGCAAATAATGCAAATTTGCAAGAAAATGATTGGTTCTTGCAATAAAAGTTTTTTTGCGTAGTCTATTTGCTGAATTGCCCCGATAACGCCATTGGAGGATGGCAGTGGGCATATTGGAACAAGGAGGATATCATGCGGGTCAATCGCCGTTCATTCCTGATGGGTTCAGCCGGTGCGGCCGCCGGCCTCGCCTTCGGCGCCGGCAGCGCCATTCCGGCCTTTGCCGAAGACGCACAACTCCGCGCCATGTGGTGGGGATCCAACGACCGCGCCAAGCGCACGCTCGAGGTTGCCAAGCTCTATCAATCAAAGTCGCCTGGTGTCACTCTCGTCGGTGAATCGCTTTCCGGCGACGGCTACTGGACGAAGCTCGCAACGCAGATGGCCGGCCGCTCGATCGCCGACATCTTCCAACTCGAGCCGGGAACAATTTCAGACTATTCGAAGCGCGGCGCCTGCCTGCCGCTCGATGAATTCGTTCCCTCGACCCTGGACGTCACGTCCTTCGGCGCCGACATCCTGAAACTGACCACCATCGACGGCAAGCTCTATGGTGTCGGCCTCGGCCTCAACTCCTTCTCGATGTTTTTCGACACAGTCGAATTCGAAAAGGCGGGGATCCCGTTGCCGACCCCCGACCTCACCTGGGATGAGTACGCCAAGCTCGCGGTAGAACTCGCCAAGTCTTCCGGCAAGGGCGGCGGCCCCTATGCGGCGCGCTATAACTATGTGTTCGATGCCTGGCTGCGCCAGCGCGGCAAGAGCCTCTTTGCGAAGGAAAGCGTGGGGCTCGGCTTCACGGCCGACGACGCCAGAGAATGGTTCGACTACTGGGAGAAACTGCGCAAGGCGGGCGGCACCGTTGCTGCCGACGTGCAGACGCTCGATCAGAACACGATCGACACCAATTGCCTCGGTCTCGGCAAATCGGTGATCGGCATGGCCTATTCAAACCAGATGGTCGGCTATCAGCTGATCATCAAGAACAAGCTTGGCATCACCATGCTGCCGCGTGAAAAGAAGGGCGGTCCATCCGGCCATTATTACCGTCCGGCACTGATCTGGAGTGTGGGCGCTACGACCAAGCACGGCGAAGCTGCTGTGAAATTCATCAGCTTCTTTGTCAACGATCCTGAAGCCGGCAAGATTCTCGGCGTGGAACGCGGCGTGCCAATGTCGCCGACAGTGCGTGAAGCCATCCTGCCGCAGCTCAACCCGACGGAGCAGGAAACGGTCAAATACGTGAACCTGCTCAAGGATCAGGTCGGTGAGTATCCGCCGCCGGTGCCGATGGGAGCAACCCAATTCGACCAGCGCGTGCTGCGCCCGATTTGTGACGAACTCGCCTTCGAACGGATTTCGCCCGCCGATGCGGCGACCCGGCTCATCGAAGAGGGTAAGGCAACGATCAAGGGATGATCGGTCGCCCGACATGAGGAGAGGCCCGCAACACCCCGGCGGGCCTCCCCGTTTTTCAGGCCTCTGTTTTACGGACTAGAGCATGATGCCGAAAAGTGTGAGCGGTTTTCGGACGACATCATGCTCTACTTCCTTGATTTAGATCAGGATTCAGATTTTAGTCCGATCGGGTCTAAAATCATCCTGATCTATCAGTTGCTACCCAGGTTTTCGACCACGCGCCAGTCCGGCCGGCCGAGATCGAACGGCCATGCATGCACATCCCGGTCGTTGAAATAGACGACCTCCTGCAGATTCGGGAAGGCGCTCTGCTTCAACGTGGCCGTTTCGATCCACGGCCTGATATAGGCGTCACCGCCTTCATAGCCGAGCTCCGCCACCCAGATGGGCTTTCCGTAACCGGCGACGAGATCATACCCCTGCTTCAATGCTTCCGAGAACGTCCAGTGCTCCTTGTAGGCAATCTCGTCGTAGCGCTGGAGACCGAAGACCGAGAGCCCGACGAGATCGACATAGTCGTCGCCGGGATAATAGGCCTCAAGGCCAGGCTCTCCCTTTGGCGACCACATGATCTCGGTGCCGGGCGCCTCCTGGCGGACAATGTCCATCATCCGCTTGTAGGCGGTGATATAGTCCTGCGGACTCCAGCCGGACCATGAGAACCGCCCTGACTTGTCCTCCATCTCCTGTCCCCAGCGGACGATCACCGGGCTTTTCAGCTCGGATATCATATGCGCGATCGAACGCATATTGACATCATAGTCACCGCGCAGAACCTTGGCGCGAAGCTCTGCGGAGGTGAGCCGCCAATCGACGTCCCAGGACCATGGCTCCACAGTGATCAGCAGGTTGCGGCCCCTAGCCAGCGCATAGGCATCGGCGACGCGCAAAGTTTCGAGGTCGACGTCCTCCCACGGCAGGAACAGGGCTTCGGTCGCGACATTCGGCTGCGCGCCGAAATCGCCGTGCGGATCGTAGGCCCCGAACTTGATGCCGTCGGCATGAAGGACGGGGCGCTTGTCGATGATCGTCTGCACGGCCGCCGCAGGGTTTGGCGCAATGCCCGCATATTGCATTTCGCTTCGGCCCGGCAGATCCGCGACACACAATAGCAGCAGCGCAATCGCGGTGGTCGAGAGGTTGTTTTTCATTAGCTTCTTCATGGCTTCACCCTCCTTTTCGGGCTACTTGCTGGCTCAGCAGGATCTGCTTCACTTCGCTTGCCTTCGCGCTCACCGTATCCATGGGAACGAGCTTGCGGAATTCGTCGTCCGGGAGCACCGATTCATGGCGGAAGACGTACCACTTGCCGTCCGGCTGGCGCCGCTGATAGATTGTGTTGCCGATCTTGCGGTGACCGAAACAGGTGCTGGCGCGGGCCGCACCCTCGGCATTCGTCCAGGTGGCACGCATGCAGAGCTGGCCGAGATCGTCGACCACCCATCTGCCTTCGGCGAAGGACGGCTTTCCCTTGTCGTTGCTCCAGGCGACGAACCGGCGGCCGTCATCGGAGAAACGGCCACCGCCAGTGTTCCAGGTCCAGGTCTTGTCGCCATAGATGCGATAGAGCTCATAGGCGCTGAGCGGCGTCGGCGCTTGCTGTTTGGCGACCTCGGCGCCGTGCGCTGCCACCGGCAGGCACAGGCTGAGAGCGAGGGCCGCTCCGTATAGTCTCGATCCGATACTCATTACATCCTCCTACTCGACACTTGCCGGTTCCGCCGGCTCAGACACCTTGTTCGTCCCGTCCCGCGCTTCCGAACCCATTCCATCTGAGGCGGAACTTCACGATCCTGGTCTTGCCGCCGCCGACACCGGCTCCGGCCACGGCAAACTGCGATTGGCTGAAACTGATGAATGTCTGGCCGTGGGAAAGGGCCTCGAGGCTATGCAGACCATGCCCGCCCGCCTGCATGCCGCCGGTGATGCAGATCGCAAGCCCCGTGGCCGTCGCAAGCCAAAGCCCGCGTGATTGCGGCAACCGCGGCAGATCGTTCTCGATCGCGTGGCGAATGACGATCAGCACCGTCAGCGACAGATAGATCAAAAGATTCATCTCCGCGAAAATATAAAAGCCCTGGGCGGCAGCGGCCTCACTGGCCAGCACCATGGCGGCTGCGCACAGCCCGGCGAGCCCGATATAGGGCGCGATGACGTGCATCGGCAAAGATCGCTGCTGCTGCCTTCCCTTCGGCGTGATGCGGAAATCGACGAAAGAGCCACAGATATAGTCGCGAAGCGCGGCGAGGCTGCCGGCAAGCGACCACGGCCAGCGCAGGAAGATAAAAGCAAGCCCTTCCCAGCCGAACAGTTTCGCATCGTGCGGCCTGAAGGTTGCCGTTGCCCGCCAGAAGAAGGCAAACAGCGTCAGCACGATCGACATCGGCACGAAATGCAGCAGGAAATCCGGATAGGTAACATTGACGAAGACACGGCCCGTCAGCAGCGCGGCGAGCGGCAGCAGGAACATCATGGCCATGAAGGCGGAAAAGAGCGGGTACCAGAGCTGCGAGAACACGAACTGGAACCTCAGCCGCCAGGGCAGGTGCATGATGTGGCGGCGGGAATGTTGCAACAGAATGGTGACCAGGCTGCGCGACCACTGGAATTCCTGGACGACGAGATCGGTGAAGTTCGCCGGTCCGTCTCCATGAGCGATCGCATCGACGGCATGCACGCCACGCCAGCCACCGGCATTCATCATCAACGTCGTCGAATGGTCTTCGGCAAGTTCGGGGCCGAGGCCGCCGATCTGACGAAGCGCGGCAGTGCGAACCGCATAATGGGAACCGATGCATAGGGGCGCCCAGCCATTATTGTAACCGGTCTGCAGCGAACCGTGCAGGCTTGCCTCGGCATGGAGCCTGCCGCGCGCCGCCCAGCTTGCGCCCGCATTGGCATCGCAGATGCTGGGAGCGGAGACATAACCGATGCCGGGATCGGCAAAGGGGCGCAGGACTTCACGGAGGTAGGTTGGCGTCGGCACATGGTCGGCATCGAACTGGGCGACGAAATCATAGCGCGCATAGCCGAAATGGTCGTAGAAATAGGCGAGGTTGCCTTCCTTGCAACGCGTCCGACGCGGCCAGGCGGTGCGATGATACTCCGCAACGCCCTTTCGGGTGGAGATCAGCACGCCGTGCGCCGCACACCAGCGCCTGGTTTCCTCCGAAGGATCCTCGTCGGCCAGCCAGACGTCGAAATCGACGCCGGTCTGGTCGAGCATCGCCTGCAGCGTGGCGCGGACGACGGCAAAGGGCTCGGACGGCGCCTTGGTGACGACCATTGCCACCCGCCCTTCCGGCAATCCTGCCCGAGCGCTGACCGTTCTCGCGTCGAGGAAGATCAGGATAAAATAGGCCGGCACGAGCGTGATCCAGGCAAGCACGAGGGTGATAAGCACAAAGGCGGCCCAGGAAATGATATGGGCGGACTGGCACCACCAGATCCAGAAATAGCCGAGTGCTGTCAGCCAGCAGAAGATACCGAAGCCATAGGCGACACGGTTCCAGCCGGTGAAAACAGGATCGAATGCATCAGCAGTGGCTGCTTTGGCCGTCCTGACGCCATGGCCGATTTGCGAGACGTTGCTCATGCCCCCATCTCCAGCCCGAAGGTGGGACCGGCGGTGCGGATGATCGTATCGATATCCGAGAAAGCCGGTGCGAAGCCGAGTTCCGCTTTCGCCCTTGCGGTATTGGCAAAGAGGATCGGCGGATCGCCGACGCGGCGGGAGCGATAACGCACAGGGACTTCGCGGCCGCTGGCGCGATGGATCGCCTCGAGAATCTCGCGCACCGAGGTGCCCCGGCCGGAGCCGAGATTGATGCTGAGCGAGCCGCCGTCCGCCAACAGATGATTGACGGCGGCGAGATGCGCCTGCGCGAGATCGCTGACATGAATATAGTCGCGAACACAGGTTCCGTCCTCGGTCGCATAATCGGTGCCGAAGATATCGAGCCGCTCCAGCCTGCCGGCAGCGGCGAGGAGGGCGCGCGGAATGAGATGGGTCTCGGGTTGATGGCGCTCGGCGAGTTCGCCGTCTGGATCGGCTCCAGCCGCATTGAAATAACGCAGTGTGGCGAAGCGGATGCCGTAGGCAGCGGCAAAATCCTCGAGCGCCATTTCGAAGATCAGCTTGGTGCGTCCATAGGGATTGACCGGGTGCTGCAAGCTTTCCTCCCGTATCGGCAGCGAGGCGGGAACGCCATAGGTGGCGCAACTGCTCGAAAAGACGATCCGGTCGATATCCTGGTCGAGGCAGGCCTCAAGCAACGTCAGACTGCCCACGACGTTGTTCCGGTAATATTTCCTGGGCATGTCGACGGATTCGCCGACATAGGCATTGGCACCGCAATGGATGACGCAATCGGGCGAAAACTCCGCAAGAGTCCGGCGCAGCGTGGCTACGTCGGCAAGTTCCGCACGGATGAGCGGCCCCCAGCGAACGCTGTCGGTATGTCCGGTCGAGAGATTATCGTAGGTAACCGGGATCATGCCGGCGCGCGACAGCGCTTTGCAGATATGACTGCCTATGAAACCGGCGCCGCCGGTGACGAGAATGTAGCGGGGCATCTCATACGACCTCCGCCTTCTCTGTGCCGGCGAGCAAACCGTCGAAATAGTCGACGGTGCGAGCCAAGCCGGTTTCGAGGCCGATGCGGGGCTGCCAGTCCAGCTCGGCCATGGCCCGGGAAATATCCGGCCGCCGCTGACGGGGGTCGTCCGTGACCGCCGGCAGGTGGACGATCCGGGAACGCGAGTTCGTCAGATCCCGGATGATTTCCGCCAGGCGTCGAACGGTCATTTCGGCTGGATTGCCGAGGTTGATCGGGCCGTTGCAGGCGTTGCCGGCAGCCGAAAAACGCAGGAAACCTTCGATAAGATCGTCGACATAGCAGAAAGAACGGGTCTGCTGACCATCGCCGTAGATCGTCAGATCCGCGTTGCGTAGGGCCTGCACGATGAAATTGGAAACCACCCGCCCGTCATCCAGGCGCATGCGCGGTCCATAGGTGTTGAAGATGCGGCCGACTTTGATGTCGACGCCATAAGTCCTGTGATAGTCGAAAAACAGGGTTTCGGCGCTGCGCTTGCCCTCATCGTAGCAGCCGCGCGGTCCGATCTGGTTGACATTGCCGCAATAGGATTCGTGCTGCGGGCTGTGGATGGGGTCGCCATAAACCTCCGACGTCGACGACTGGACAACGATCGCACCGGTCTTTCGCGCGCAATCAAGGGTGTTGACGGCGCCGAGCACATTGGTGAGCAGCGTTCCCACAGGATCCCGCTGATAATCCGGCGGAGAGGCGGGAGAGGCGAAATTGAAGATGAGCGACGCGTCGATATCGAAGGGCTGCCTAACATCGTGCTCGACGATGTGGAAGCGTGTGTTCGACGCAAGATGGTCGACATTCGCACGGCGGCCGGTGGAAAAATTATCGAGGCATATGACACGGTGGCCGCGCTGTAGAAGCCTTTCGCAGAGATGTGAACCGAGGAAGCCTCCCCCGCCATTCACAAGAACGGTGCGCAACGCTTGCGGTACCGGTACGCCTGACGCTTCAGAATAGCCTTCGTTGGGAACGAAACTACGCATTACAAACTCCTTCCCATGTATTTAGTCTTTTGATTTATTTATGCGCCTAAAGTCTTCCTTATCCGCCTGGATGTTCGTGAACCCCCTATCAATATCTGAATAACTTTTGTAGTTATTCTTTGCATAACCGAATTACTACTCAAATGATAAGACGATCAGCGTGAAGGTCAACTTTAAAAACTCCAAGTATCCAAAATAATTACACAAGTATTCTTCAAGATAACGAATGATTAATCACTCCAGTCATTTTCTGACCGCAACAACGCCTCTCAATCGCCGCTTAAGCTTCACTCAATGCAGCTAATATACGAGGGAAGGCGGGAGGTCGGCCGCGCTCACCTGCACGGCCGGTCTTGCATCGGGAAGCGCCATATGCGAGGGGTTTGGCCATGTTAGAAAAACAAGATACAGCGCAGCTGAAAGGCCGGCGTTTCCGCTTGGCGATGTTCGTCTGGGGTGCGACGCTTGTTGCGATCGGACCAACGGCTTGCGCGGTCGTTGATGACGATATCGCGGTCGTCGCGAAGAAGAATATCGTCGTGGTTGAGGCGCCGCGCGCCTCCAAGGCCTATGCCTATCCGGAAAATCACGCCGAGCGCCCGGCCGGGGTAACGGCCCGCGCTGTCACCTATTACGGCTCAGCGCCATATATCTGCTCTCCAAGCGGCTTCGGACAGAAGTCGCGCTGCTTTGCGCGACCCTCTATCTGAAGCAAAACGGATCGTTACATCAATTGCGCCACCGGCCGGACATATCGTCTTCGCCGGCAGGGTGTTCATTGAAGAAGCGGGATGCCGCTTCCGTGCGGTTTCGGACGTTCATCTTCTTATAGATGTTGCGGACGTGAACCTTCACGGTGTTTTCCGAAAGATGCAGCTTATCGGCGATGATCTTGTTCTGCGTCCCCTTGCAGATGAGATCCAGAATCTGAACCTCCCGCGTGGTCAAAGCGGAGATGCTGTCGCGTCTCAGCTTGAGCGCATTGTTACGGGCCGCATCGACCGATTTTGTCTGATAGAGCGAAGGCTCCAGCTGGACGTTCTTGTTGTTGAGACGGTTGAGAAGTGCTGACGGAAAATGTTCGCCGCCCTTCAACAGTAGATCGACAGCGGCCATGAAGACGTCGAGCCGGAGGTTAAGCGGCAGGACGCCATCGATGATCCTTGCCTCCACCAGCCGGCTGACATAGGGCTCGAGCATGTCGATCGCTTCGACGACAAGTCCGATCGAGGTTTCAGGGTGGTTTTCGCGGGCAGCCTGCAGCGCTTCTTGAAGCTCAGGGCCAGGTATATGATAGAATAAAACGAGCTTCATATCGCTGGTATCTTTTTCCAGCATCGGCTTTGTGCTCGTTATGCTTGCTACTTCACAGTTCGGAAATTTCTTTGCCAGTGCTTCTACCATGCATTCTGAAAACAGATCCGCCTTGGCTACGACTAGTATAGTATCTCCAGACGAACTCAACTTCCTTCCTTGGTCCGCATTCTCCATCCCAGACCCTGTCATGAACATATACGCCTCCCCTAGCGTTACACTTTACTCAAACGTGGAGCGATGGCGGGTATTAGATAGTATGAAATGTCGCCCCCCAATAGCATCGCTTTATTTTTTAGACATTTCTTAATTATGTTAATACGGATTGAGAAGGAAGGAAATGGCCCAAAGTGATTAGTTTTAGCGGACGAAAAACGATACGATACAAAGCGTTGGTTGTATTTTACTTCGATAGATACTTAAAGGCTATATTTGCTCTGACTATAGATGATCGGCTTAATGTAATATTTCAGTACAGATTGTCATATTTTCGTCATGCACGGTAACCGGATATTGGACGGGGAAAGATCGAGACGTGCCCCTCAACCCGGCAGCGAATGCCGGGGAGCCCCGGATTCTCGTTGCTCGCCGACGCTGCTGCAGAAGAGATCCTTAACGCTCTAACGACAGGGGCTATCCAGGGCTAGCCGGGCATGGCAGATCCGCCTTAGCCCAAATTGGTATCTATCGGATCCATATTTTTTCCAGCAATCTGTGATCGTCGTCCAAGTGGCGACATGGAAAATCCAGGTATTGTCATGCGTATTTGATACTTGGCCTCCAAGCAGGGCAACTCAACGAAAAGCATGCCTGAATACTCCTTATCCTTCTGAGGATGCGGAGCCGGATATGTGCGACCTTGTACTAAGTACGTACGTTCCCAATACCAACGATTTGATCAACAAATCGCGACGATGCTGCAGATGGCTAGTATCGAATACATCTGCCGATGTTAACCGCATCGGAGCGAGCGCGAGTAAAATCCCATTTGAGATGAGAGGGATTTCGAAAAGCTGCTCCGGTTTTTTCTGGAGAATGCAATGTCTGACGAAACCGAAATCACGAAGGTCGGGGCGCTTGCCGACGGCTTTGCCAATAGCGCGATCAATTCGACTGAAATCGAAGACGATTCGACCGGTTATGTTGGCGGCGTCGCCAATGGCGACAATCGCGACAATACCGACAATAGCGTCGACGTGGACGTCAAAGCGGAGATCGATGTCGCCGCCAACAATGGCAACAACCGCGACAACGAATATGACTGGAGCTACAAGTCCGACGACGATACGAGCACCAAGACCACGACGATTACCGACTCCAATAACGACTACGACTGGAGCTATGATAGCAAGTCGTACAGCGACAACGACACCGACACCGACACCAAGACAATCACAGACACCGATACGAAGACCGTGACCGACACCGATATCAAGACCGTTACGGAGACGGATACGGATACGAAGACGGTCTCCGACAGCAACAACACCTCCGACAGCTTCAACAAGACGGACACAGACTTCGCCGTCATCGAGGACGTCAAGGACTCCAACCTCGGCGTTGCCGGACACGACCTCACCTTCAATCTCGGGGACGACTTCTCGTTCACTCTCGACGTCGACAGCATCCTCAACAATTCGCTAACCGGCGAAGGCAACGACAGCGGCTTCAGCGCAATCCAGGCGAACCATCTGGCCGACCAGGATAATGCCTGGAACACCACGATGAACAACCAGCATGCCGATAACCACCTCAAGGCCGATGGCGGCGACGCCAGCAGCGCAGAAGGCATGGAGATGGACGGCAAGGGCTGGGATCTCAAGGCTGGCGACGATGCCACTGGCTCGAGCGCGGCCGATGCTTCGGCCATCCTTGCCAATTCCGGCTTCCACCTCGAGCTCGTTCAGGGTGCGAACCTGCTCAGCAATACGGTCGACTCCAGCGTCATCGGCGGCAATTCTCATGTCTCCGACGTCGGCGAGGATACCAGCACCTGACACTGACCTCCAAAGACCAAGAGAACTGCACCGGCTCAAGCCGGTGCAGTTTGACTGCTTGAAAACGATTTGACGACCACAGCACGGCTCCCGGCGGGCGCCTCCAAGGCCGATCGTCATTTCGAATGGGAGGGCCGAACCATGCATATCGAGAAGATTTCGGAAATCATTGCGCACTTCATCGGTCTCTTCGAGATGACGACCGACGAGATGAGGCTGCGCACCAATTATGCCGAAGGCGCAGGACCGGGCGCGGATGGACCGGCCCTGCCGAATCAGGATGCCTTTACCCCCGCCTTCTCTTCCGATCTCCAGCTCAAGGACTACGATCCGGGCGTCATTTACAAAAGCGGCAGCTACGATATCGAATATGGTCCGACGCGCCATTTCGGCCGCGTCTTCGAAGAGAGCCTCGAGAAGCTGGCAGCGATTGCCGGAAAAGACATCCCGTTACCGCATTTCGGCGATCCTACGGATATCGTGCTGACGGATGAGCCGGAACTGACCGTCTTTGCCGGACCTGGTTCGGCAATCAGTCATGTCCTCCAGGTCAACGTCCTTTACGACGACGATTATCTCGATATGACGGACGGTGTCCATGCGCCTCGAGACACGAGTTTCGTCATCGAGCGGCTCGCGGATTTCAGCGCCAAGGCCGAGATCTTCACGCCTTTTGCGAGCCTCCACCGCACCGATACGTATGATGGCGCGCTGAAGATCGCCGAGGATCTCGAAAGCTATATACAGAACAGCAAGGACAGTGGCCCGGCCTCGCCCGGCACCGGCGACGCGACGCATGATTTCATCACCACCGCCCCCAAGAACGACACGGTCTATGTCAACGGCGAGGAGACGACCGATATCCCTGTCCTCGACGACTTCCTGCCCGACCGCGGACTCGCCAAGCTCCTGGAGGAACCCGACGACAGCAATTCGTCCGTCGAACAGACCGACCCGAGCGGCGACAGCCTTGATGTGACCGCCGGTGCAAATCTCCTTGTCAGCGTCGCCTCGGTGATCAATACCGGCGTCATCGCTTCGGTCACGGCGGTGATGGGCAACTATCACCAGATCGACGCGATCTCCCAGGCCTTTGTCTACAGCGACAACGACGATATTGCTTCAACGCTGCATTCATCCGGCCATTCCGCCGAAGACGCGGGAACTGTCGCCAAGAATATCGCCCTCTTCGAACACAGCACCTTCGAAGCATCGAGCCATGCCGATACTGATGTTGCCGAGCCGACCTTCCCGACCAGCTGGCGCGTCAGCGTCATCGACGGCGACGTCTCTTTCGTCCAGTGGATCGAGCAATATCACTTCGTCAGCGACAACGATACGATGACGGTCACCACCTCGGGATCCGAAGCCACGGTTCTGACGGGCGGCAACACCTCCATCAACGTCTCCTCCTTTTTCGGGATGGGCATGCAGTATGATCTGGTGATCATCGGCGGCAATGTGCTCGACATCAACAGCATCACGCAGATCTCGCTGCTCTACGACAATGACTGGGTGCGGGCGGAAGACGGCGTTGATCCCGGCGCCGACATTCAGACGGGCAACAACCTGCTCTGGAATTTCGCCTCGATCCACAATGTCGGGACGGACAGCCCGTTCGCGGCCATGCCGGACTATATTGTCGAGACGCAGAAGGCGATCGAAGATCGCGATCCCAATATGCCCGAAGGGCTGTCCTTCGACGTGAATTTCCAGGGATATGCCGGTCTCAACGTGCTCTACATCACCGGCAATCTCTACGACATGACGATCATAAAGCAGGTCAGCATTCTCGGCGATTCCGACGATGTGACCCAGGCGGCATCGACCATCCTCGACAACAATCCCGATGCAACGGTTACAATCGACACAGGCAACAATGCGGTCATCAACATCGCCGAGATCGTCGACTACGACAGTTTCGGCCAGACGACCTATCTGGCAGGCCAGCTTTATTCAGACGCCATCCTCATTCAGGGCGGGCTGGTGGAGCATGACACGACACAGCCGCAGCCGGCCGACGACAGGCTCGCCAACGAAGTCATTGCCTTTCTCGACAACGACGATCCGGGGGGCAGCGATTCTGCGGACGGCGTCATCAATGCCGGGCATGATTTTTCATGGTCGTCGGCGCACCCCGCCGACGTAATGCAAGCCATGGTCGCGTGACCTTGAGTATTGCGGAGGAACCACGATGAACCAGATTTCAAAACAAATCTTTGCGGCAGGCAGCGCCCTCGATCTCAGGTCGGGCAATATTCCTTCCGCTGCCCCCTCGGAAGGCGAGATGAGCGATGTGTGCATCTCCGCGATCGACCAGGCGGTCGAGAATCTTCGCAGGCTCAGCGGCGCCGTTGCTTCGTCTCACGATGGCGGCAAGGAGACGGTTGAAGTTGCGGTACGCGAGGCTGCCGATATCGGAGGCGCAAGGACAACTCAGCCGCCCCTGACGCAGAAAACGGTGACGCCAGAAGCCTCGAACGTGAAAACAGCACCTCCTGCCGCGGTGGCGCAGAACCCGGCGACAGCAGAACTGGTGGAAGCACCGGTTCAACCGCGGATCGAAGCGCGGGTGACCCCCGAGCTGCCGAAAGAGAAGACCGAGCTCAAAGCGAGCCCGATGATGCCCTTCGGCAAGACCATCGAGGGCGAGAGCGGTCCGATCAGCGAGAACGACAGGCGGCTGCGCACCGGCGGCGGCGGAAACGGCAAGGATTCCGATCCCGGGGGCGACGGGGGCGGGGGCGGCAGAAGCGGCGGCGGTTTTCACAAGCGTAGCGAGCCTGTGAATTTCGCCGCCAGCCTCTCCCGCGGCATGGCTGCCGTACGACGCAACATGGTGGTCGTCATGATGTTCACGATCGCCATCAACGTCCTTCTGCTGGCGATACCGCTTTATCTTTTCCAGATATCCGACCGGGTGCTGACAAGCCGCTCCATCGACACGCTCGTCATGCTCTCGATCGCCGTGCTCGGCGCGGTGCTACTGCAGGCCTTCATGGATACAGTGCGACGCTTCATCCTGATGCGCACCGCGGTGGAACTCGAAGTTCAGCTCGGCGCGCCGATCCTCAGCGCTGCGGCGAGGGCGTCGCTGCATGGCAGCGGCAAGGATTATCAGACGCTGCAGGACCTGCAGCTTTTGCGCGGCTTCCTGACATCCGGCACGCTGATCGCGTTTCTCGATGCACCGCTGATGCCGTTCTTCGTGGTCGTCGTCTATTTCGTGCATCCGCATCTCGGCATCATCATCATGACCTGCTGCGCAGTGCTTTTCGTGATCGCCTACCTGAACCAGAAATTCACCGCCCGGCAATTTGCCGAATCCAACGGCTATCTCAGCCGGGCAAATTTCCATCTCGATTCCATGTCGCGCAATTCGCAGATTATCAACGCAATGGCGATGATCCCCGAGGCGGTGAAGATGTGGGGCCGGGAAACGGCGGGCTCGCTGAAATCGCAAGTCGAAGCGCAGGACCGCAACATCATCTTCTCCGGCATATCGAAGGCTTGCCGCATGATCACCCAGATCACCCTGCTCGGCTGGGGTGCGCATCTGTCGCTCTCCGGCGAGCTGACGGGCGGCATGGTGATTGCGTCCTCGATCATCTCGGGACGCGCCTTGGCGCCGATCGAAGGCGCCATCGAAGGCTGGCATCAGTTCAACCGATCGGCAGCCGCCTATGGCAGGATCAAAGGACTGCTGTTGAACTCCCCATTGAACTTCCCGCGCCTGCGTCTTCCCAACCCCGAAGGCCGGCTGGATGTCGAACGCATTCTCTTCGTGCCGCCGCCGCAGAAGAAGGTCATTCTCAACGGCATCTCGTTCTCGCTCAGGAAGGGGGAATCACTTGCGATCATCGGTAATTCCGGGTCCGGCAAGACGACGCTCGGCAAGATGCTCGTCGGCTCGATCGTCCCGACGTCGGGGAATGTTCGCCTCGACCTGATGGATCTGCGCAACTGGGACCAGCGCCAGTTCGGCGAAAGCATCGGCTATCTACCGCAAGACGTGCAGCTCTTTCCTGGTACGATCAAGGCCAATATCTGCCGCATGCGTGACGACGTCGACGATCACCAGATCTATGAGGCCGCAGTGCTCGCCGACGTGCACGAACTCATCGCAGGCTTCCCGCAGGGCTACGAAACCATCGTGGCGGCCGATGGCGCTCCGCTTTCGGGCGGTCAGAAGCAGCGCATCGCGCTGGCCCGCGCCTTCTTCGGCAATCCGAAGTTCGTGGTCCTCGACGAGCCGAACTCGAACCTCGATACACAAGGCGAGGCAGCTCTTGCCAAGGCGCTGATACACGCCAAGAAGCAGGGCATCACCACCGTCACCATCACCCAGCGCCCGGCTCTTCTCCAATGCGTCGACAAGATCCTCGTGCTCAAGGAGGGCACTGTCGCCATGTTCGGTGAAAGGATCGAGGTGCTGCAGGCGCTTTCCAAGAACAACGGCAATAACGGTCAACAAGCACCGCGCATCGAGGGATGAACGACATGGGACGGAAAAATCAGGAGACATCAGGTCCGGTGCAGCTCGAATGGTATAGCGACGTGCCGCGCTCGATCCGGATGCACAGCATCGTCGGCCTGACGGTTCTCTTCACCTCGTTCGGAGGCTTCGGCTTCTGGGCGGCGACGGCGCCGCTCGCCTCCGCCGTTATCGCGCAGGGAAGTTTCGTCGCGACCGGCAACAACAAGATCGTCCAGCATCTGGAAGGCGGCATCATCAAGGAGATGCGCGTCAGCGAAGGCGATACGGTCAAGGAAGGCGATATCCTGCTGACCCTCGATCCCACAGCATCCCGCTCAAACGAGCGGATGCTGCAGCTTCGCCGCCTGCGCCTGGAAGCCATTGTCGCAAGGCTCCGTGCCGAAGCGCAGGGCCTGCGTGAACTCCAGCTTCCCGATATCGTGACGAAGGAGGCCAGCGATCCCGATATCAACGCGATCATCCAGAGCCAGAACGTCGTCTTCCACAGCAAGCAGATCAAGCTCGAAGAGCAGCTCAATCTGATCGGGAAGAACATCGCGTCGCTGGAATTCCGGTTCGCCGGCTATAGGGGCCAGCGAGATTCCTTCGAAAGGCAGCTGTCGCTGCTGACCGAGGAACGCGACTCCAAGGCTCGGCTGGTCAAGGTCGGCTATATGCGCAGGACGGATCTGCTGGCAATCGAGCGGGCGATCGCCGATGCGATGGGCGACATTGCTCGACTGAACGGCGAGCTCAACGAGAGCGAGGCCGAGATCGCCAAATTCCGACAGGAGGCCGTCATCGCCGTCAACTCCAACAAGCAGGCGGCACTCGATGCGCTCGAGACCGCCGAAACCGATCTGGACAGTGTGCGCGAACAGATGCGCGAGGCCGCCGGCGTGCTCCAACGTACCACTATCCGTTCGCCGGTGTCAGGCACGGTGGTGCGCTCCTATTTTCACACAGCCGGCGGTGTCATCACGACAGGAAAGCCGATCATGGAAATCCTGCCGTCGCATGTGCCGCTGATCCTGGAAGCGCAAGTGCTGCGCACCTCGATCGACCAGCTGCATGAGGGAGAAACGGCCTCGATCCGCCTCACGGCGCTCAACCGGCGCACGACCCCTGTTCTGCAGGGCAAGGTCTTCTACGTCTCAGCCGATTCGATCGAGGAAAATTCGGGAGCTTCGGTCAAGGACGTCTATATCGTCCGCGTCGGAATACCCGATTCCGAGATTGCGCGGGTGCACAATTTCCATCCCGTTCCCGGCATGCCGGCCGAAGTGCTGATTCAGACGTCGGAACGCACCTTCTTCGAATATCTGAGCAAACCGATCACCGACAGCATGTCCAGAGCCTTCAAGGAGCGCTGATCGCTCGCGATCCGGCACGGGCGGACCTGTAGATATGACGGACTTGCGCGTTATTCTGATGTAATGTCCACATGTCATCCCTTGAGGGATGGATTCCCTCCGGGGAGAAAGGGTCAAGCATGGCGGCGATGTCCGATGTCCTGCTGCGGGTCGGCCGCCTGAACTATGTCTGGACGAACACCGAAAGCCTGCTGATCTACATCATCGCCCATCTTCTCCGGGTGGAAAAGGATGCAGCGATCGTCGTGTTCCTGACGCTCAACACGACGCGCGCACGGATCGATCTCATCGAACGGCTGTCCAAGCTCGCTTCGACCTCCCCTACCGACCGGAAGGCGATCCTTTCAGCCATGTCGCGGCTTAAGAAAGAATCCAAGATACGCAACAAGTACAATCACTGCATCTATTCCTTCGACGAAAAGGGAGAGATCTCGAGCACACAGCTGATGCGGCTCGTCGAGGACGATAAGCAGATCCGCTACGGCAAGATCGAACAGATGGACGCGCGCGAGCTCGACCTTCTGGAAAAGTCGATCGCCGAGATCGTCGCCATCAGCCGGACGCTCTGGGCCTTTATCCATGCGAGCCCGCGGATCTCCGGCGAACTCTGATCTAATCCTTATGTACTCATGTTCTCAAAACCGCTGCGCACTTTCGGGCGAGGTTCGTTGAAGAGCGGCATCCTTCAGGACGCGTTTCGCTCTATCACTTTGAATCTGTGTATGATTTTACCAAAACCGATTGCGATTTTGGGTTATGCGTCGGCTCAGGACTAATCCCATTTAGGCGCCTCAAATCATCCGGACGGTTTATTTGAAGATCGGTGTTTCCCATTAGAATGAAACCTCCCGAGTGACGTATGGGGTATTGGGGGCGGACATGCGCATAGATATCATCGATACCATTGCGGGGTTCGAGGCGGTACGCGAGAACTGGGATCAGGTCTTCCTGGAAGATCCAGACGCGCAGCATTTCCTCTCCTGGATATGGCTGAAGAACTATCTGTTCCGCCGACGCCGCTGGTTCATCCTCGCCCTTCGCGAACGCGATCCCGAAGCACCCTATGTCGCCTTCTTTCCGCTGCGCCTCATCACGCATCTGAACGAAAAGACCGGGCTCTTCTACGACGAGATCATCATGGCCGGAAATTTTGCGGCCGATTATACCGGCTTCATCGTCAGGCCGGACTACGAGCATCATGCCATTGCCGGTTTTGCTTCGTTTATCAAACATCAGAACTGGACCGACCTGAAACTCGAATATTTCAGCGGTCCTGCCAGCCGGCGCGAGAAGATGATCGAGGCGCTGCAAGGACCGGAGGTGATGTTTCGCGACAGCTCGCCCAAGAACAGTGAGAATATCGACAATACGATCTGTCCCATCGTCCCCCTGCCGGCAAGCTTCGACGACTATCTCGAGCAGCGCATGAGCAGCCAGACGCGCCAGAAGCTCCGGCGGTTCCTGCGCAAGATCGAAGGCGACGATATTTACCGGATCACGATGGCAACTCCCGAGACCATCGATCGGGACCTGGACATCCTCTTCAATCTCTGGCGGATCAAATGGAGTGCCCGTAAAGGCGCGGAGCGGACCGAGCGGCTGATCATCACCACGCGCGAGATGCTGATGGACAGTTTCAACAGCGGCAATCTCGAGGTGCCGGTCCTTTGGTGTGGCGACCAGCCGCTCGGCGCGCTGGCGAATATCGTCGATCGGCAGAAGAAGGCCATCCTCTTCTATATCACCGGCCGCGATGAGAACTGGAAGACACCGTCTCCCGGCCTCATCCTGCATGGCTACTGCATCCGGCGGGCGATCGAGCAGGGCTTCAAGACCTATGACTTCCTGCGCGGAAACGAACCCTATAAATATATGTTCGGGGTGGAGGAAAGGCGGATCAGCTGCACCTTGTTCCGCACCCGCAACGGCCAGAACCTGCATGGCGTGCTCAACCCGCGCAGCATTCGTTTCGTCTATGAACAGGCGCTCGACATGTATCGCAATGGAGCCCGGAGCAAGGCGGAGATCGCCTTCAACCAGGTTCTGCAATCGGCGCCAGGGCATACCGGCGCGGAATTCGGGCTTGCCAATCTGCTGTTCGACCGAGGCAAACTGACGGAGGCACTGACTGCCTACAAGGCTCTTGTCGAGCAAGCGCCCGATCCGACGCCGATCCAAATGCGGCTTGGCGACACGCAGCTTGCCCTGCATCAATATGACCATGCCGCAGAGACTTTCCGCCGGGTCGGCGAGATCGGGCCGCATCTCATCCAGGCGCATTACAAGCGTGGTATCGCCCTTGCTGCCAGCAAACGACTAGCCGAGGCGGAGGCGGTCTTCGCCGCAATCCAGGACGTGCATTCGGACGATCCGACCGCACTCGATTATGCCGCCAAGGCGGGTGTTGCCCTTGAACGCCTGCGCTCGATCACCGAGCCTGCCGCTGGCAAGACGGACGTCGTGCCGGAGACCATCGCCCGCTGGAACCGAGGACGGCAGCTCAGCGAGCGACGCCGGCCACGTCTGCATTGATGTGGTTTCGCCATGGCGGGGAAATGCGGTCCGGCGGCTCCGGGACGCACAGTCTTTGATTTTGCGCTGCGATCGTTGCTAAAAGAAGCGCGAGCCTATTTTTGCAACTCCTCAGTGAGAAGTCATGCAGACGAATGCAGACGGCGCCGAAAGGGAACGGCTTCTGGCCATTCTCGATTTCTGGCACAAAATCGAGTTCTTCATTCCTTACGATCTCTCCAGTCGTATCGTCTCCGGCGAAGGCCGAAGTGTTTTCTGGTTGCATGCGAAAACGCTCCGCGATGACGGTGCCGCACTCAGCCGTCCAGCGATCCCCGAGGAAAAGCAGATCACGGGTTTCACCCTGTTCCTCGGCGTTTTCAGCAAATCCGAAATTGCCGATATTCGCAGACACTTCGATAGCGTTGCGACCGATACCGCCGAATATGACGACGCCGAACGCAGCGACCTCGATGGTGATACCTGCTTTGCCAGCTTGCAGCTCTCTCCCTTGGGAGAGCCGATGTTTGATACATTTTCGGTTTCCACGCTTCCATGGGCTTTGGGACGGGTGCGGAAGTCCGGCCTCTCCTCACTCGGCTACGAGGCATTTGCCGACAGCAAGCGGCAACTCACGGAATTGCTTCAAAACTTTCGGGCGCAGCGGCATCTGAGATCTTCGTCCTCCGAGGACATGACCGATCAGCCGATCGATGCTGCCGAAATCCTGACGCTGCATGAATTACTCTGCGATTGGGCCGGCTTTGCCTCGAAGCAGGAGAAACCCATCGCCGTTGTTGAAATACGCTACCGGGACCGGGTGGAAAAACCCGAGGTCATCTCCTTGCCGCCACCGCTGGAAAGCAATGCGCTTAATGCCGACGACGAGGAGGATGAGAGTACACGTGTTGAAGACGACATCGGTATCCTGAACAGCTTCTTCATCGAGGACATCGAGCGGGCGATGATACGCGTCACGCATGGCGATATCCCCGCGCCGCTCAGGCAATATCTCACCCGCTGGCGCATGAGAAACGGATCGACCTCTACTCGGAGGATGGACGCCGGGCGATCGTCCGGGCCTTGCATCCTGGAAAACTCAACCGCGGGCGCTGGCTCAGCGAACCTCACCACGCCATGAGCCTGATGCAACAGTTCGCGATCAATTCGGCGATCGACGACCTGTCAGAAACGGGACTGTTCTCGGTCAACGGCCCGCCAGGAACGGGAAAGACGACGCTGCTTCGCGACATGTTCGCGGATAATATCGTTCGGCGCGCCCGCATCCTGGCCTCCTTGAAGACGGCGCGCGAAGCCTTCGATGGCGCGCCGCGCCGCATCACTTTCGCGGACCGGAGCACGGCCACGATATCGGCGCTGATCCCGGCCCTGGCTGGATTCGAAATGGTCGTCGCCTCCTCCAACAACGCCGCCGTGGAGAATATTTCGCGCGACCTTCCGAAGCGAAGCTCTGTCGCGAGAACATCTTCATTCCAATATCTGCAGACCATCGCGCACAAAATCGCTTGTCAGAAGGACAACGGAGCCGTGGTCAGGCTCTCCGATGGCGACCGCCCATGGGGGCTGATCGCCTGTGCGCTCGGCAATTCCCGGAATCGCCGAGCTTTCAAGGAACGTTTCGCCTTCATGGAGATCGCCGAAAGGCCGAAGCCCAGCTGGTCCGGTGCCGACAAACCACAGACCATCTGGGAGTGGCTAAAGGGTTATAAGGGACCAAACTTCGCCGAAGCGTCGGCGACATTTCAGGCTGCCGACAAGGTGGTTGGCGACAAGATCGGCGAATATGCACGCTATGCCGATCTCCATGACGAAATCGCCCTGGTCTCGCAGGATGGTTTCTGCCGCGAGGCGCTTGAAAAGGTGAGAGCAGCTGCGGCCGAACTTCGACACGCACAGGACCGATGCGATATGGTTGCCGCCGACATGCTCCGCCTCAGGGAAGGCTTGTCTCCTCTGAAGGAGGAGGAACTTCTGCTCGACCGAGGCGCTCCCGCGTGGTGGGAGAAAGTGCTGTCGACCACCCCTGCCCGGCAACATCGGCACAATGTCGTCTCCAATGCACGAAGACAGCTGGAACTGCGCAAGGCGCTGGCGGAATGCGAACATCACCTTGCGAAAGCACTCAAACCTGCGCTGGAACAGTCTTTGCGGAGACATCGACGTGCCGAACAGGCACTGCGGTCGCAACGAGAAATCTGGTCCCGGAAAAGGGAGGAATTTGACCGCCTAGGGGAAATTCTCAATCATCCCACCCTACCTCGGCGCCTCACCGATCTCGAGAGCGATCAGTTCCAGATTGGCGGTCTGTGGCATCAGGACGAACTGGCAGGTCTGCGTTCGGCATTGTTGGAAGCAGCGTTGACGCTGCATGAAGCGTGGCTGGCGGATGTGGGCAAGAAGGGCGGAGGTTTTGGAGGGAACATCGTCGCCATCAACAAACTGCTTTCCAACAACGGCCCCGCCGACGGCGAGCACATTGCCTTGATCTGGCAGGGCCTTTTCATGACCGTTCCCATCGTCTCGACAACCTTCGCCTCCTTTGCCCGGCAGTTCCGCGGTCTCGACGCCGGTTCGATCGGCTGGGTGTTCGTCGATGAAGCTGGTCAGGCGGTCCCGCAAGCGGCCATCGGCGCCCTGTTGCGGGCGCGGCGCGTCATGGTGATCGGTGATCCCCAGCAGATCGAACCGGTCTTCACGCTGCCAAGCGCGCTGATCACCGCCACTTCGGCTCTCTCGCCGCATACAGCGGCAGGACAATATTCGCCGAACAGGGCCTCGGTGCAGATGCAGGCCGACGCCGCCAACCGCTATGGGACGACGGTCTCGGGCGAGGAGGCCGATGGGCTCTGGATCGGCAGCCCCCTCAGGGTACATCGGCGCTGCATCGATCCGATGTTCGGCCTTGCCAACCAGATCGCCTGTCAGAACAAGATGGTCTTCGGGCTGGAAGAGCGCCGGCCGGCCGGTGACGCTCCGCCGTCTCATCGTCGATCTCCTCACCGCCACTTATCGCCGGGACGGCGGATTGCCGGACCTCTATATCATTTCGCCGTTCAAGGAGATCAAGAACAGTCTGAAGCAGGCTCTGGCCCATGCAACATGGGTTGATTGGAGCGGAAACACGCGCTCGGCTCCGCCAAGACTGTCGAGGTGGCTGAAGGAAAGGATCGGCACGGTGCATACCTTCCAGGGCAAGGAAGAAGACGTGGTTTTCATGGTGCTCGGCGCCGATGCCGCTCATAGCGGGGCTGCAGCCTGGGCCGCATCGAAGCCGAACCTTTTGAACGTTGCCCTGACGCGCGCCAAACGCCGCTTCTATATCGTCGGCGATCACACCCTCTGGGAAACCTTGCCTTACTTTAGGGAGACAGCGAGTGCCTTGGAGACAATACAGGCAGCAGAATTCCTGGCCCGAATGAATTTGAACTGAAGGATCGAGATCCTATTACCGCGACCTGGATGCCTGCCTCGACCTATCGGTAAGCAAAAATGCAAAAGCCCGCGCGAGGCGGGCTTTTGAGTGATGTTTTTATGGGATTTGGTTGCGGGGGCAGGATTTGAACCTGCGGCCTTCAGGTTATGAGCCTGACGAGCTACCGGGCTGCTCCACCCCGCGCCTAGCGCAAATCCCGAAGGGATTTGTCGCGTCTGAGTAAACTGCTTTGGCGGTTTACTCTTACTGCCCGAGCAAATTGCTTTTTGCAATTTGTCTCGTGTTTTCCTGCTGATGCATTTTAACACGAAAGGCCGCTTGTGAGCGGCCCTTTGTTTCGGCTTTGGGCCGTTTGTTTTGTGATGAGAAGATTGATTAGTTGCGCTTTGCAGACCTGGCAGCGACCTACTCTCCCGCGTCTTAAGACGAAGTACCATGGGCGCAGGGGCGTTTCACGGCCGTGTTCGGAAAGGGAACGGGTGCAGCCACCCCGCCATAACCACCAGGTCGGCAAAGCGCAACTATATGTTTTGAGAAGCTGGCAGGCGTTAGCCTGTTTTCTTTTTTGAACACGTCTTTCGATCTCTTCCGGCTGCGGGTGCTTGTGGCACCCATACAGGCCAGAGGCCCGTCGCCAATCGTTTGGCGGGCCGTCCGCAGCGCCATTGGCGCGTCAGGACAAAGGTCTGGCACATCGAACGAAGTTCGATGAGCATAGTCAATGAGAACGATCAAGCCAATCGAGCTATTAGTACCGGTAAGCTTCATGCGTTGCCGCACTTCCACACCCGGCCTATCAACGTGGTCGTCTTCCACGGCTCTGATAGGGAATACTCGTTTTCAGGTGGGTTTCCCGCTTAGATGCCTTCAGCGGTTATCCCGTCCATATGTAGCTACCCTGCTATGCCCTTGGCAGGACAACAGGTCCACCAGAGATATGTCCATCCCGGTCCTCTCGTACTAGGGACAGATCCTGTCAATATTCCTACACCCACGGCAGATAGGGACCGAACTGTCTCACGACGTTCTGAACCCAGCTCACGTACCGCTTTAATTGGCGAACAGCCAAACCCTTGGGACCTGCTCCAGCCCCAGGATGCGATGAGCCGACATCGAGGTGCCAAACAACCCCGTCGATATGGACTCTTGGGGGTCATCAGCCTGTTATCCCCGGCGTACCTTTTATCCGTTGAGCGATGGCCCTTCCACGCGGGACCACCGGATCACTATGACCGACTTTCGTCTCTGCTCGACTTGTCAGTCTCGCAGTCAGGCGGGCTTATGCCATTGCACTCGACGACCGATTTCCGACCGGTCTGAGCCCACCATCGCGCGCCTCCGTTACTCTTTCGGAGGCGACCGCCCCAGTCAAACTACCCACCATACACTGTCCCGGACCCGGATGACGGGCCGCGGTTAGACATCCATGACGATAAGGGTGGTATTTCAAGGATGGCTCCACGGAAACTGGCGTCCCCGCTTCAAAGCCTACCACCTATCCTACACATGCCGACACGAATGCCAGTGTAAAGCTATAGTAAAGGTGCACGGGGTCTTTCCGTCTGACCGCAGGAACCCCGCATCTTCACGGGGAATTCAATTTCACTGAGTCTATGTTGGAGACAGCGGGGAAGTCGTTACGCCATTCGTGCAGGTCGGAACTTACCCGACAAGGAATTTCGCTACCTTAGGACCGTTATAGTTACGGCCGCCGTTTACTGGGGCTTCGATTCAAAGCTTGCACCTCTCCTCTTAACCTTCCAGCACCGGGCAGGCGTCAGACCCTATACGTCGTCTTGCGACTTCGCAGAGCCCTGTGTTTTTGATAAACAGTCGCTACCCCCTGGTCTGTGCCACCCCATAATAGTTGCCTAGCATGGGGTCACGCTTCTTCCGAAGTTACGCGTGCAATTTGCCGAGTTCCTTCAACATAGTTCTCTCAAGCGCCTTGGTATACTCTACCTGACCACCTGTGTCGGTTTCGGGTACGGTCTATACGGTGGAGCTATTTCCTGGAACCGCTCCGCTGCCCATCCAATCCAATAAGAATGAACAACTTGTGCAATCCGTCACTACCACCAGGCCCACGAATATTAACGTGGTTCCCATCGACTACGCATTTCTGCCTCGCCTTAGGGGCCGGCTAACCCTGCTCAGATTAACTTTAAGCAGGAACCCTTGGTCTTTCGGCGAGAGGGTCTCTCACCCTCTTTATCGTTACTCATGTCAACATTCGCACTTCCGATACCTCCAGGAGCCCTCACGGGTCTCCCTTCATCAGCTTACGGAACGCTCCGCTACCACTTGCGATTGCTCGCAAATCCTCAGCTTCGGTGCATGGCTTCAGCCCCGTTACATTTTCGGCGCAAAGACCCTTATTTAGACCAGTGAGCTGTTACGCTTTCTTTAAATGATGGCTGCTTCTAAGCCAACATCCTGGTTGTTTTGGGATCCTCACATCCTTTCCCACTTAGCCATGACTTGGGGACCTTAGCTGGAGGTTAGGGTTGTTGCCCTTTTCACGACGGACGTTAGCACCCGCCGTGTGTCTGCCGAGTAGTACTCCCCGGTATTCGGAGTTTGGTTAGGATCAGTAAGACGGTGAGTCCCCATAGCCCATCCAGTGCTCTACCCCCGGGGGTATTCGCTCGACGCTCTACCTAAATAGATTTCGCGGAGAACCAGCTATTTCCGAGTTTGATTGGCCTTTCACCCCTAGCCACAAGTCATCCCAATCTATTGCAACAGATGCGGGTTCGGTCCTCCAGTTGGTGTTACCCAACCTTCAACCTGCTCATGGCTAGATCACTCGGTTTCGGGTCTAATGCAACAAACTAAATCGCCCTATTCAGACTCGCTTTCGCTTCGCCTACACCTACCGGCTTAAGCTTGCTTGTTACACTAAGTCGTTGACCCATTATACAAAAGGTACGCCGTCACCCTTGCGGGCTCCGACTGTTTGTAGGCATCCGGTTTCAGGTTCTATTTCACTCCCCTTGTCGGGGTGCTTTTCACCTTTCCCTCACGGTACTTGTTCGCTATCGGTCATGCACGAGTACTTAGGCTTGGAGAGTGGTCTCCCCATGTTCAGACAGGATTTCTCGTGTCCCGCCCTACTCTAGGACAATCATGATATCTACGCGTACGGGGCTGTCACCCACTACGGCCGCACTTTCCAGAGCGTTCCACTTTAATCACAATTGCCACTGG